>NZ_JBIQNW010000125.1:0-8884 GCF_047228265.1 Nostoc sp. UIC 10607
TATCCCGCTTGTGATCTGGGTTTCCGACTCTTGGATTTCCCATTTTTTTTCCCTTGATGCACCTGTTGACAAGCTTAAATGAGTCTTAAGTTGTCACCAATAGTCTCAGACTGGGAACGAGACATATCTAAAAGCTTGTTCTAAGATGGCTTTCACGTTAAGTTGACACCAATGCACATATGTGCACCCCTACAAAATGCCTACATTGAAAAAGAGGCAAGGGAGCTTTCTCCCTGCCTCTTCTTTGAAAAGGGCTTGTTATCTGTGGTTTAATTTTCGTCTCGCCCGTGAACTTGAGCGGGTGGACTGGTTGCCTCAACAGCAGTAAATGGTTCTAAAATTTTATAGGTGTGGCTGGCTCCTTTTGGTACTACCCAAGAACTACCAGACTCTAGTAAAATCGTTTGCCCTTCAATATGCAATTCTGCACGACCATTGATTACATAACCAACAGTTTCATATTCCCGTGCTGTTGGCTCTTTAGGTTCGTTCGGTTCCTCATTCTCCCATAGGCGCATGGAAATGGTTTTGCCAGATGCAAGATATTTCTGACCAAGTTGACCTTTAGGCGAATGGCTAGAGTCTACTTTGATAACGGTGGTATCAGACATATTTTTTGCCTCCTTTTACTTTTAACATTGGGCATTGGGCATTGGGTATGGTTATTTTCCTTGTTCCATTCCCTATTCCCAATTACCTACTAAGGTTTGAGTACAACTTTGATGCAGTTATCTTTCTTGTGCTTAAAAATTTCGTAGCCGTGGGGCGCTTGTTCTAGAGGTAAAGTATGGGTGATGATAAAGGTTGGATCAATTTCACCGTTTTGAATCCGCTCTAACAGGGGGCGTAAATATTTATGGACGTTAGTTTGTCCCATTTTGAAGGTCAATCCCTTGTTCATGGCAGCACCCATCGGGATTTTATCTAAAAAGCCACCGTACACACCCGCAATTGATACGTGACCACCTTTAGCAGCAGACACAATCACTTGCCGTAATGCGGTCGGACGGTCTGTTTCTAGACGTACTGCTTGCTTTACCTGGTCGTAGAACGCCATAAAGTCTGTGCCGTGTGCCTCCATTCCTACTGCATCTATGCAAGAATCGGGACCACGACCGCCAGTCATTTCTTTGAGTGCTTCGCCAATATTCACTTCTTCGTAATTGAGAACTTCAGCTTTGCCGTATTCTTTAGCCATTTGCAGCCGTTCGGGAATGCGGTCAAAGGCGATTACCCGTTCCGCGCCAAGCATATATGCGCTTTTGATGGCGAATTGTCCCACTGGGCCACAACCCCAAACGGCAACAATATCACCGGGTTTGATGTTGCAGTTCTCGGCTGCCATGTAGCCAGTAGGAAAAATATCTGTTAAAAATAGTACTTGCTCATCCGTTAAACCATCAGGAATTTTGAGCAAGCCTACATCGGCAAAGGGGACTCGTGCATACTCTGCTTGACCACCAGCGTAACCGCCGAATAAATGGGAGTAGCCAAATAGACCTGCTGGCGAATGTCCCATTTGCTTTTCTACTAACCAAGCATTGGGGTTAGAGTTGTCGCACAGTGACCATAAATCTCGATTGCAGAAAAAGCAGCTACCGCAAGATATAGTGAAGGGAACAACGACGCGATCGCCTACATTCACATTTTTAACTGCACTTCCAAGTTCTACGACTTCTCCCATGAATTCATGACCAAGGATATCGCCCTTTTGCATGGTGGGAATGTAGCCGTCATAAATATGCAAATCAGAACCACAAATTGCCGTCGAAGTAATTTTAACAATGGCATCGCGTGGGTTGAGAATTTTAGGGTCGGGAACTGTATCTACCCGCACATCGTTTGCTCCATGCCAGCAAACTGCTTTCATAATTATTTATTCCTTAATTAGAATTTATGGCTAAATAATATCAAGATAAATATCTTGATTGGGTCTAATTTAGAGACGCGATAATTATCGCGTCCCAGTAACTGCTCAAAGCTTATGCGACAATATATTTAGTCAAACAATGAGACAAATTTTTATAAGCTTAGACCCTATTTATTCGCTATCTGGTAGCAGCAGGGGTTCGGTAATAACCCTCTTCAGTTTCAGTTAATGCTTGACCATTTTCTCTAACTTTGTTTTTTGTAGAATTCAGAAACTCTTTTGTAGCTCTAGGAGTTTCTTCGTCCAAATTTAGCTTTTCACGGATATTGTCAGCAGCTTGTTTTAATGGATTTTGGGTATTTCTAATTTGGGTATCTTTTCTGATTTCACCTTGTCGGTCTGGTACTCCTTTGTAATAAGTGCCTTCTGGAGTTATAACATCAGCTTGTGCTACACTAACGTAACTAAAAGCTTGACCCAGTAAAAACATAAATCCTACCAGGAAAACTACAAGGATTTGGGAAATGCGAATATTTCGTAGCCAAGAAGTTACTCGATTCATAAAAAACCTCAATTCCATTATGTAAGGTGTAAAAATCCAAACACTGAATGACTATTCGCCATCTAGGGTTTAAGAACAACTTTGATACAGTTGTCTTTTTTTTGTTGAAAGATGTGATAGGCGTGGGGTGCTTGCTCTAGAGGCAATTGATGGGTGACAACAAAAGATGGATCAAGTTTTCCATCCAAAATCATCTGTAATAACGAATGCATATATTTTTGTCCATGCATTTGTCCCATCCTAAGGGTTAGACCTTTATTGAAGGCTGCACCAAATGGCATTTTGTCTACAAAACCACCATAAACACCCATGATTGAAAGAGTCCCGCCTTTACGACAGGCGACCATCATTTCCCGCAGAACGTGGGGACGGTCGGTTTCCAATCTGAGCTTTTGTTTTGTTTGGTCGTAGAAGTCTTCTAAACCAACCCCGTGTGCTTCTAAACCAACAGCGTCGATGCAAGCATCGGGGCCACGACCACCAGTCATCTCTTTCAACGCTTCGCCAGCATTAACTTCTTCGTAGTTAATCACTTCTGCTTTGGCAAACTTTTTCGCCATTTCCAGGCGTTCGGGAAAGCGATCAATCGCGATCACTTTTTCGGCTCCCATCATGTAGGCGCTAATCATGGCAAACTGTCCAACAGCACCGCAACCCCAAACGGCTACAGTATCACCCGGTTGGATATCGCATAACTCTGCGCCCATATAACCAGTAGGGATGGCGTCGGAGATGAATAACAACATCTCATCCGGTAAGTCTGGCGGAACTTTGACGACACCCACATCAGCAAAGGGTACACGGATATATTCTGCTTGTGCGCCTGCATAACCACCTAACATATGGGAGTAACCATAAATTGCTGAGGTGATATTGCCAAACAGTTTTTCTTCAATCCAACCGTTGGGATTGGAATTATCGCACAATGACCACATATCACGTTGGCAATAATTGCAATTACCACAGCCAATTGTGGAAGGAACAACAACGCGATCGCCTATTTTTAAATTGTTGACTCCTCTACCAACTTCCACGACTTCTCCCATAAATTCGTGACCAATAATGTCACCTTGTTGCACTGTGGGAATATAGCCGCCATAAATATGGAGATCGGAGCCACAAATCGCCGTGGAAGTAATTTTAATAATTGCATCACGCGGGTTGAGAATTGTCGGATCTGGTACCGTCTGTACCCGCACATCATTAGCACCGTTCCAGCAGACTGCTTTCATCGTTATTAGTCCTTAGTCATTAGTCATTAGTCATTGGTCATTAGTCATTGGTCATTCGCTTTAGGCAAAGGACAAATGACAGAGGACAAAGAACAAATAACTCTACTTGCGTCCAGAAGGTTGACCTTCGGTTGTAGCGATTTCGCCTGCTTCCATTAGCATCTTGAAACGGCGCAATTCATCACCAATTTGCTGTTCTGGTTCTTCACCAAAAAGTTTAGCTACAGTAGCTGCCAACGCTCCACCTGGTAGGTTATACTCCAAAACAACCTTGACTTCCGTGCCGCGATCGCCTGGTGCTTTTTTGAAGCGAACAAAACCAGAATTATCAACGTCTGCACCTTCTACAGAAGCCCAAGAAATAAATTCATTTTCTCGGTCTTCAAGAATATCTGCATCCCATTCTACGCTGTTACCCAAAGGTGCATTGGCTATCCAATGAGAACGTTTTGCGTTAAGCACCTTGACAGATTTGAGATGCTTCATAAATGTAGGCAGATTCTCAAAGTTGTGCCAAAAGCGATACAGTTCGTCTGCTGGTTTATTGATCGTGACTGTCTTTTCAACTTTGATGGGTTGGTTTATTCCTATTGCTTCCTGCGCTTGCTGGATTGTGCTTTGCTTCGTTGCACCTTGATAGAGCAAACCACCACCAGCCAAAGCCGTCAGCGCTCCCCGCAATGAACCTTGCCTTAAACCCATCAGCACCATCGCACCACCACCAATGAGAGATGCCCAATGCTCTACTTCACTAGCTTCAGCCTGATTGGTACTTGGTTTATCACTTGATGTTGAAGTCACTTTTTTATATCTCCATCACAGTAAAATCACCATAGAGGCGCAAATATCCTCTTCTTTCTATCTCTGTGTTGTTTGCGCCTCTGCGGTAGCCGTCTACGTTCAAAAAACCAAAAACCTTACATTGAAACAGCAGCCCCTGTAGTCGGCTTAGGAGGCTGAATCTGAGCGCCTATCCGCGCCCGATACAGTTCTACCAATCGTTGTTCATATTTCAATGAATCGTGGTAAATTTCTTTGAAAATAGCTGTTGCTACTGGGTCAGTGTACATTGCACACAAATTGCCAATATCGCCGATACCAGTTTGCACATCACCTAGAGCAGAACGTAACTGATATATATCATCACTTCCTGTCATAGCAGTTTTCACTTTGGCATACTGATTGGCAATATTTGCCCCTAAAGAGGGTTTTTCGCCCAATCGGTGAAGATAATTTTCTAGTTTTTCAATGTGGCGCTGTTTATTAGCAATTATTTCTTGAAAAACTGATTTTACTTCGCTATCTGAATCCTTTTCAAAATACTTTTCAAATGCTTCTAGCGAATAACGTTCACCACTAAGGGCAGTATTTAAACCTCTGGCAATATCACCTTTAGTTGAGCCGCCCCAAGCATCAGCCAGCTTCCACCATTCAGCACTTGTGTCTTTTTCATTCGGCAATGCAGCATCTTTGCCACCATAACCCAAACGGCTTAATATCGCTGTGGTGAAAATTGGCAAGTCTCCGGGTTCACGGGATGTAATCAAATTTCCGTCAACTACCACTGGCTCATCTAGATAATTTGCGCCAGCGTTAATCATATCTTTGGCAATAGCGCTAAAACCAGTGGCTTGTTTACCTCTGAGCAAGTCGCCTTCAATTAAAACTTGTGGGCCGTGGCAAACCGCAGCGACTAATTTTCCTTGTTGTATAGCTTCTTGGACAAAACGTACCGTGTTGGTGTTCCGCCGCATTCTGTCGGGAGCCATCCCACCGGGAATCACGACTGCATCGAATTGGGCTGCGATCGCTTCTGTCGTAGTACCATCAGCTTGGATGCTAAGTTTGCCGCGTTTACCTTTATATTTTTCATTCATTCGGGAACCGAGGACTACTACCTCCATTCCTGCTTGTTTTAGTCCATTATAAGGAACTGTAAATTCTGCATCCTCTACTGCCTGTTCAATGAGGATAGCAACTTTTTTCTTACCGGAATGATTGTTATGGTCAGTCATAGATTGTATTACCTGTTTATTTCTAGTATTTAACTAGCTAAAATATTTATCGATTAGGGCAGTTAAATAAATAGCTAGGATTTCTCCTGAGGAAATTTATTTTAATTGCCTACTAAGCAGGGACTTCACTTGTTGGTGAAGTTCCAAATAGTTCTTCATAATCGTGAGAAAAATGGGTGTGCAAGGCAGCAAATAGTTCTGGGCTAATGGCATTTTGCAACACAGCAAACACAGCCCGGACATGAATTGCCGCAGTGGTTGGTTCTATATTTTCTTTTTGGCTTGCACGGGTAATAAATTCTTGCAAGTTGAAGGATTCACCATCATCTCCTTCTCTTCCTCGCAAATAATCGCCTAGTTGTTGGGGCAAATTTGCAGCCAATTCTTGGGCATTATCACCTGCTATCCGTTCTTTAAGGGTTTCTAGTGTGGCACGGGTAGCACGTTCTGCCTCTTCACGAGAATCTGATTGGGCAAGGCTTTGTACATGTGTAATGAATTCGTTGTATTCCACTTGTCTACCTCCGCTTATCAAAATTTTTTAATGTTTTGTTGTTTAGCATTCAGGTCGTTAAAAGCATTAATTAATAAAAACTTAAAGTTCGCTAAAATTAAATTTTCCTTTTAGCTCGTAATAAAAAATAGTTATGAGTGAAAAGTTGACTACTGAATAATTTCGGTTTGATAACTCCTAACTCATAACTAAAAACTTCAACTACAAGTTGCTTGACCATGAATTCATATCTACAATAGTATGGCGCAATGGGTAGTCTAGCTTCGTTCCTAGGGGATAGATTATTTTATTACTAAAGCTATACATCTCTAGTAAGACAACTTGCTGACAGGAAAACGTTATTGTGAGAATGCAGAAAAGGGCTAGTATCATGGCAGAAAAAAATCATCATGACGAAATTGAAAGTAATGATTTGCCGCAGGAAATTACCGAATCTTACGGCACTGGCGTGAAAGACTTGCCAGGATACAATATTGGTGGGCGCTCAATGAGAGCAGAAAGACAGCAGTACACAGAAACTAGTCCTGAACTCACTGGTGGGGATGTTGACGCTTATTGGCAAGATGCAGACGCAGTTGGGGATGAAGCTGTTGGTGGTAGTACTTCCACTCCCGATCAAAATGTAACTGAAGAGATAGAAGCAGCAGTAGGGCTAGAAATGGATGATTTTGCGTTTCTGCGTACCAACGATATTTTAGAGGAGCGTGACGATTCTCGCTGGGAGTTAGATCCTAAATCTTCTGAAGATTATCAAGAACGACGAGAATAAGCTCAATAAAATCAGAAGCCGTATTCCTACTCTATATTCAGAAATTGGAAATCGATTTAATCAATTAATGCTACTATAATGCGGCTAAATTGTGACAGTGCTTACAAAAGCACTGTCACAATTTAATTTAACATCTATCCATCGAAATATATCCTGAGAATGTCTCCATTTTGCCGCATTCCAATTGCCAATTCCTTCACCTTGCCCTTACCAAGCATTATTTGGTTTTGATATTGGATTTTTATCTAACAGTACTATTTCTAATGCAGTACTTCACTCTACCGGATTTATGTTCTGTCTATAATTGTTATTCTTTATGATTCCAAGACATCTGTCTTCAGTAGGGTAAAACGCTAAATGTACATTTGATAACCTTGGTAATGAAACTAATTAATGGCAATTGGAGTTAATAATGACATTTACACAAACGAGCGATCCAATTATTCGTGAACATGTTCAAGCTTGGCAACAGTTGGATGTAGATCAACAACTGGCTTTGTTTTGGTTCATTTACAAAGAAATGGGTAGCTCAATTACGCCAGCGGCTCCTGGTGCCAGCACTGTTTCCCCAGAAATTGCCGAAGGTTTATTTAATCAAGTTAAGGAATTATCTCACGAACAACAATTACAAGTTCAGCGTGACTTGATTAATAAAGTAGATACCCAAATTTCTCGTGAATATGGTTCCTTAGGTGATACCACCAAGCTACTATTTTGGTATCGATTATCTCAAGGTATGGATAATGGTACTATCATTCCTGTACCTTCTAACTATGAACTTCCCTCAGAATCTAAAGCATTGTTTGGCAGAATTCAAGGATTAGGCTTTGAGCAACAGATTACTCTTTTCCGTGATTATGTTTCGCCAATGGGTGCCGAACCAAAAGCAGGTGCTGAAATTTAGTACTTTTGAAGTTTTTAGGCTACTTGAGGCTACCTTTTTAGCCATCCGGTGAGAACGACTGTAATACCAAGTTAATTTGGTTGTAGTAGAAGGATTCAGAAATTAGAATGTCTTTACTCTCCAGCAGGTTTTTTAAACTAGGTGATTGGTGTTAGCGTAGCGTTACCAACTCTTGCTTGCTATATGCAGCTTCGCCCTCACGAGGAGGGTAAGGGTATTATACGCATTTATAACCCTTTTGTTAAACCTTGCTATATCCGCCAGTCACTTAATATCTTAATATCAAGCTGTATTTTGATGACTGGCGTGTTTATTTTTTCTAATAAATAAACACAGAGTAAAAACTAAAGTTCTTACTCTGTGCTTATCTATGTCCTCAGGCCAGTTGCACCCTACAGTCGTAACGCCCTTTGTTTTGTATTCAATATATTAAAAGTAATTATAGTTGATTTAATCTGTCTTTTGGTTGGTTTAAATATGCTTAGGTTATATTAGAGTTCCATCTTTTTATAGTGTTTTATTTAGAGCTAAATGTTTAAGATTTAGAAAGGTATAAAAGGGATAGTTCAAATTTTTACATCGCAGATTTAATTATTCTTTTCATAACTAATGCAAAAATACATCGAAGGAAAACTCAAAAATGTAACTAATTTATCATACGTTATTATGGCTGATAAATATCTTGAACAATGAAAGCTATATGTCTCAGTTTTCAATACTTTAAATAGAGGCGATCCCTTCTCTACATTTGCGCCGCGTGTCGCAGACAGATGCTACGCGTAGTTTGCTTCCCGATAGGGATACGGCTGGCTACGCCTGCCTACACTAGACAATGTTCACAGTTATTTAATACTTAAGCTATGATCCAATACCCACTAATAGAATCTGACTTTTCCCGTTAAGTCTCAAAAAGCTTGCTGGTAAAGGATTTAGGAGACAGTACGGTATATACGGTAAAGTAATAAAAATCTGGTGTTAAAGGTGACGAGCAATGCTGGACTGGTGGGAGAAGAATTTT
>NZ_JBIQNW010000126.1:0-8236 GCF_047228265.1 Nostoc sp. UIC 10607
TATCATTTTCAATAAGACTATTTTGAGTATTTTAACTGGTTGACAAAATGCACTTTATCTTAACCTCTCACGGATGCACCCTACCGGCCTTCTCAAGCTTAATTGAGACGATGCGAACTAGAGAGCATTTATACAACACTGCTCTTTCCAACCTCGATAAGTTGTACCATGAAATGCTCGAAACAGAGCGCGAGTTGGCAGATATGGCAGAGCATATGCTCTTAGGAGTTGCTACTCAATATGGTAAAAGCAGTGTGGAGTACGGTATGGCGGGGGGTGTTCCTAAAAACCAGCGCCGCAAGGGACTGCGAGGCGAGTCAGCAGTTCCCAGTTCACAGCAACCATCATTTATTGCTAGTGTGAACGGTAACGGCAGCAAAAATGGCAGCCAGAATGGAAACAAAGCAGCTGCAACAAGTTAGCTTGAGTATTTTTCTTCTGAGAATCCCTATAGACTGACGCTTCATAAAAAATCATTCTGATTTCTTGTTACTCATTACTGATGCCATTGCACTTGTGAACAGGTAATGAGTGTTACAGGCTGGTACTTGTTTGGGAATACTTTTATAGGAGTGATGAAGAAGGCGATCACGCTAAGACTTTCAATTCAAATGTACTACGTCACCTTACAATCACTCCTATTTTACAAAAAAGACATATTAATACTCACTAATCTACCAGGAGCAAACAAGATGGGATTCACTGAAGAGATTGCCAAGCTATCTGAACAAGTGCGTAAGCGGGCTGACCAAGTTGTTGGCGAAGAATCTACTAAGATGGCACTGATTGTTCCTTTTTTGAGTGCTCTTGGCTACGATGTCTATGATCCTAGTGAAGTCATGCCGGAATACGTGGCAGATTTTGCTATTAAAAAAGCAGGGCAGTTTGAAAAGGTAGATTACGCCTTAGCTATCAACGGTAACAAAGTTATGCTCGTAGAAGCAAAAGCCCGTGGTCAAAAAGCTGAGGCACATGATGGGCAACTGAGCCGCTACTTTAATGGACTTTTGACAACAAAAGTAGCTATCGTCACTAATGGGGTTGATTACCGTTTTTTTACAGACTTGCATGATAAAAATGTCATGGACAAGGAGCCATTTTTTACTTTTAACATCCTGGAATATGATATCAAAGATATTGAGAACCTCAAATTTTTTCATCGTGATAATTTTGAGGTTACGGCTATTACTAACCATGCTGAGGAAATGGTTTATGTAAAAGGCATGACTCAGCTTCTAGGAAATCTTTTACGTTCTCCTTCTGAAGAATTTGTTCGTTTTTTAGTGACTGAACTTGGTACACTTGCCCCTAGTTATGAAATTAAAGGTCGAATTACTGGTAAAATTATTGATAAATTCAAACCAATTGTTAAAAAGTCGATTCAAGGAAGTTTAGTTGAGTTAATGACTCGCTCACTTAGTCAGGAAATAACTCAGCCTGTTGAAGTGGAAGTAGAACAAGAGATTGAAGAAGAGGAAAAGCAACAAGAATCTCAAGAATCAAAAATAGTAACAACTGCTGAAGAAATCGAAGCTTTTGAAAAAATCAAAGCAATTACTAAAACTTCAATGAGTTACAATTTTGAACTCCAATACAGGGATACTGCTTCATACTTTGGTATCAATCTTGGTAAAAGTACTTGGTGGTTTCTGCGGCTGTATTTAACTTCGCAGAAAAAAAGTTTTATCACTCGGCTCAGTGTAGATGAAGTAAAGTCTCTAGCTTCAAACTTTGAAGTGCAGGAAGTAACAGCTTCTCTAGGGGATGCAGCATCAAAAGTAATTATTTCCTCTGTCAGTGATTTCGATAAGCTTGGATCACTAATTCTCAGATGTTACGAGGTGGAAGCAGCCAAGCATCAAGCATTCACCGCAGATGTAATCAGAATGGAAAAATCAGCTTAACTCAAGGTATCTAATACAAAACTACACTACCCAACTATCTTTATCGAAGAGAATTCAGGAGTCAGAATTCATTCTGAATTCTGACCGAAAAAGCGGATGAATAATCGGGTTTAAGACCCCCACTAAATTTTCAATTTAGTGGTCTTCAATCAGTCGCGGATCTGAATTCCCGACTAATAGCGAGTCAGACGCTCAAGGATTCGCTTTGCGCGTCGCTATCGAGCGTCTTGATTCTGACTCTTGAATTATTCTTCAAACTGTCTCCCATTCCAATACGGTTCGGTTAAGGTTTTTTGATGAAAATTCTAGATCACAAAGACGCGATGAATCGCGTCTTTTGCCTTAACCAAACCGTATTGTCTCCCATTCTGAGTTTTGAATATTTGTAGACAAAGGCATATTGGGAATAACAGCATAGTTAAAAGACAAAGTTATAAAACAAGTTTATTGATCAGATTCGATTTTTGCCTGCTAGCAAATTAGCGATCGCAGTACTAATCGGCTGACCTGTAAACTGTTGGTAATAAGTAAACCCAGGTGAAGGATTAACCTCGAAGCAATACCAATCCCCTCCAGGTGTGCGGCGTAAATCAATGCCGCAAAGAGGTAAATTTATTGCTTTTGCCAATACTCTACACTGCTGTTCTACTTCTTCAGGAAGATGACAAGCATGGATTTCTGTGGATTCATCATTTTCTGCTACATAGCGGTAATCATCAGCTTGAGAAATTACCTCGCTGGCAAAAATTTCTTTACCTACAACATGAACGCGATAATCTCTACCGGGTATATATTGCTGGAACTGAGTTGGACACCAAGATACATTATCAAGGCGTTCTAGATGCTCAACTCCCACACGTGAGACTTTGCTACGAATACCACTGATTGATTTATAAATGATGTCGCCGTGGAGTTCCCAAAAAGATCGCACAGCTTCGGGGTCTGTTGTAACAAGGGTTTCGGGAACTTTGAAGCCGAGTGAGCGAATTTGCTCTAGTTGATAAGGTTTGGAGCCATTAGCAGCCATTGCTGACGGACGGTTAACGACAAAGGCAGGTGTAATTTCCGACCAAGACATTAAGGTATCATCAACTGCGATCGCATGTTGCCAAGCTCGACTATTTGCACCTGCTTGGGCAATTTGAGGAAGGCGGCGCGAGTCATAGGGGCGCAAATACGCTGCTGTAATTTCACTCAAATCAATTTTTTGATACCAAGTGCGAATTTGCCCTTGGACGGGTAGTTGTAAGCGATCGCCTACAGAAAGTTCAATTTCAGTATCTAAAATATCTCGTTGGTCGAGGAATACTGTAGGTATGCCTAGACTAGTTAATTCTGAGTGAACTGCTGCTAAGGGAGATTCTTCGGTAATACCCCACAACAAAATCAGCATAAGGCATCACCTCCACTCAAATACTCAAATATGGCATCTCCTACATCTGGTGCAGAAATATCAATCCACAAGTCAGCGCCCAAAAACTCTGCTGGGGATTCGCTACTGCTAAAATGAACAGTCAACAAATCAACTTGAGCAGCATCAGCGATGCGTCTGGCGTGTGAAGCTAGGGTTTTTTCAACTTCACCCAAACAGCGATCGCCCACCACTGTCACCTTTACCGAAGATTTTTCGACAACCTGGGGACACACATTTGTCGACATCGAACTTTGCCGTCGCACCGGACGTACTGGAATACCCAGTTGAGCAGCCGCATAAACCCATTGTTCAGGTCGCCAAGCAGGCCCTAATAAATATGTCGGCGTTGGTCTGTTCAAGACTGGACATTTTAAGCTAGACAACCAAGCAATTAGGAAAGCATTCATTTCCGTAGCGATGTATGCCCGGTCTTCAGGAACGATGTGCAGAAGTTCCTGTTCAAAAATAGAAGGTAGGCGAGTCAAAACGCCGGTGATTTGATCGAGAGCACTCGCAACTCCACCTACCACTGCTGCGGGGGATGAGGAAGAATTTTCTTCCCCTGCTTCCCCATCAATAGAACTCAAGTAATGTCGCCATCCAACCACTGACAAATCTTCAGGTGTCAGTAGGCTGACACCATGACCATGAGCCGCCCAATTAGTAACCAGCGCCTCAGCGGCTTTGTCATGACGACTGGCGACAACAACCAACACGCTTACTTAATTCCTTGGTTGATTAACTACTTGTTGACCGACGCTTGGGCGTTCTTGGGGCTGGATGAAAGATTGCCCATTTGCTTGTTCTATTTGATCAAGACGTTGAGCCATTAGACCGATTAGCCGCTGTAGATCATTTGAACCATCTGCTGAAGTCAGATTTTCAACTTGACTTGTCTCAGGGAGTTTTTCAGCCTGAATTTTCTCGAAGTCTTTATCTTTCTGAACTTTCTCGAATTCTTTGACTTCTATCTTCAGTTCCTTGGTACTTTTCAACGCTAGCGGCCCTGTCAGCGTAAACAAGCTTCCACCAGTAGATGTGGGCAGAGAATAGGCTAATTGATCGAAGTCAAGATTGCGAATAGTTAAATCTTGAGGTAGGAATGTACCTCTCTGTTCAGGCGTTAACAGCAGATTAACTGGAGTTGCCGCAGAGGGAGAATTTACTAAGATTTCCACATACCCGCGAATTTCTAGGTTTGCTGCTTGTAATATCTCTGGCTTGGTGACATCAGGTAGTAAGGTAACTAAAGCTGTGTCGTTGGCTGAAATGCCTACACTGAAGGTAAATCTGTTGGGATCGCCTGGAACAGGAGTTAGATCACTAAAATTGTTAGCTCCTGTGACATCGCTGATTGTTACGGTGTCGGCTACATTTAATTGCGGTGTAGTTGCAGTGAATTGCAGCGTCAATCTTACATTAGAGTTGCTAGTATTGGCGATGGTTAAAAAGTAACCTTGGACAACTGTGCGAGCAACAGCCCCGCCACCAGGAGCAGTAACTGGTGTAATTGGCTTTACTAGCAGTTCAAAGGTTGAGACTAAAGTTGGTCTTTGTCTAATGATTCCAATTCCGTTTGATATGTCTGTCATCTGTTTGTACACAGCGAAACTACATATCAAACTTAACTGCCTAGACTTATTGATGAGTAGTACCCCTAAGGGTAGTATTTCGGACAAAAAAAGTGGCTCTGCAACCAGCAGAACCACTAACTAAAGCTTTTGCAAATCTGTTATAACTTAACGAACTGCTCCTTGAGCAGAAACAGTATCAATCGGTTTCATCAGGTACAACCGCAATAACTGCCAGCCATTGGAGATGTAAAGTGGCAGTTTTTGGAAGAATTGCAGGAATTTGGGAGTGTTGGAGTTAGCGATCGCACCCAACTTCTCGTTATTGCTTATACAAGTATCCAACCGCTGATAAAACTCTGGATTCTCAACATCCAACATCAGTGGGAATACGCGACCTGCGTTTTCGTTAGTCTTCTTAATTACATGGATGTCGTATTCTCGCGCATCCAATCCAAGGGTGGCATAAAAGTCCTTGCGTTGGATGTCATTGAGATACATTGTCGCAAACACAGACAATAGGAAGAACCGACTCCACAGCCGTGCTTTCCAATCATTCAATATTTGCGGCTGGGATTTCATGATGGCATCAAAGAAATCGCCATGACGGTTTTCATCCTGACACCAGTTCTCAAAGAACCGGAAGATTGGATAAACCCGGTCTTCGGGGTGCGCTTCTAAATGGCGATAAATGGTGATATAGCGCCAATAACCGATCTTCTCAGATAGATAAGTAGCGTAGAAGATGAATTTCGGTTTAAAGAAGGTATAACTCCGACTCTTAGTCAAAAACCCTAAATCTAGGGACAGATTAAAGTCCGACAAAGCTTTGTTCAAAAAGCCAGCGTGACGTGCTTCATCCCGTGACATCAGGTTAAAGCACTCTGCCAAGACGGGGCTTTTTCCTTTCAAGCGACGGCCAAGTTCTTTATACAGCAAAAAGCCGGAAAACTCTGCTGTACAGGAACGTTCTAGAAACTCAACGAACAACCGGCGAGTTTCCCCATCAATATGATCCCAGGATTGGTCAAACTCGGCATCCCGAACAAAGTGATGGCGGTTGTAGTCGGTGCGGAACTCTTCGAGAATGGCTTGTAACTCGTCTTCATTGACGGAGATATCCATCCGCGCCATTTCATCAAAATCGGTAGTATAAAACCGAGGTGTTAACAGGGTTTCTTTTGCCGGGACTTTAATCCCTGGCCGGATTTCTTCAAAGCCTGGTTTTTTGAGGGAATCTACCATGTCTTGATTGCTCTTTCGTCTTTATTATCTTAAGTAGACCCTTCGGGTTCGGCAGTTCCTCATGGGGGAAACCCCCAAGACCGGACTACCTCACCAGAAAGCCAAGGTTAATGTTCTGTTAAGGCGTAACAGCCCACAATAATCCAATTGTATAAAGTTCAGTCTACCAAGGTGCGGGTGAGAAATTTGTAAGCAAAAGATTAAGAGTTGCAACAATCATTCAATGTTTACGGAACCAAGAATCGCGGATCAGTAGTCAAATAAACGTAGTTCAGTGATTAGAACTGTTTCAATCAAGTGTAGCAGCACGTACTTATTGTATTCTCAATGCGCTGCTATCTCAGTAATTTTCTGTAGTTGTGACTACAACATGGAAAACCCATCTCCGACAACAAGAGCAAATCCAAAGGGTTGAAAACAAGATGAATCTTGAAAACAATCAACAGAAAGACCGACTCCTTGTCTCTTATATTTTGTGTGCAGTCGGATTTTTCGGCTTGGGAGGGCTACACCGCTTATACAATGGCAAAATAGGGACGGGTTTGTTGTGGCTGTGTACTTTTGGTTTGTTTTACATAGGGCAGACCGTGGATCTGCTCCTCATCCCCAACATGGTTGACGAATACGAACGCAACCTGAGATTAAAAGCGGGTGTATCTCCCTTGGGTGTGCCGTTAAATCAAACAGTGGTTGCCTCTCAAGTCCACCGCCCAACAGGCAACCAACTGATGATTAAACTGATTGAAGCGGCGGAAAACAAAGGTGGTATTTTAACTGTTACTCAAGGCGTCAAGTTCACGGGAGCTAGCTTTGCTGAAGTTGAAGCTACTCTCAATGAGATGTACAAATCTGGTTATGTGAAAATAGATAACGACCCCAATACTGGAGCCGTTATCTACCATTTCCATGAACTTTAAATTGTCATTAGTCATTTCTTAAAAAACTAATGACTAATGACCAATGACCAATGACTAATTTATACCTAGCCACTTTTGTCCGTCCAAACGCTGAACTAAGCCAAAGACCAACAAATCGAGGGTAATTTTGCGCTCATCGATTAAGAATGACTCAAGAGTGCTAGGTTTTTTGCCTTCATTACAGGAAAATCCCTTTTTCCCTTGAATATCTTCTTCGGGGAAATACAGGTTAAACTGACGCTGACCTTTTTCTTTCCAACTGCCGATAATTTGCCAGCATTCTTCAGCAGATTCAAAGCCAGTGATTGGAACTTTCTGCTTGGCAAAAGACACCTGTAAATCTTGCACACCTTGTTGAGCGATCGCTTTTTGTAAAGCTGGCAAGTAGTCTTGCTCAATGAACTCTACAAATGGCTTGTCTTCAACAGATGGAGCTTTTTCCTTTTTGGCGGCTTTAGCTGCGGCTGCGGGTTTTTCTTCTGTTGCGGCGGCGGCTGGTTTTTCGCCTACTGCGGCTTTAGCTGCGGGTTTTTCTCGCTTCGGGGGTGTAGCGGTTGGTTTCGCAGTTTCTGGATTTGCGGCTTTAGGGTCTGGCGCGTTAGCAGTAGGAAGGTCTGTGGCTTCGGGTGAGTCTGTACTAGGAGCGTGTTCTTCAGCCACACTGGGAGCTTGCTTGTCAACAGTGCTGGGAGCTACTTCTCCCGCTTGATTGTGATTGGTTGGGTCTGCCATTGCTCAGGTCAATCCTTTAATCTAGCTTTCGGAGCGATCGCTCACCTTGATGTATCGGGTATTTTCATTTTGACATACTAGTGCAGCAGGGCAGAATTCGTAATTCGTAATGGGCTTCGCCCCGCTACGCTAACGTAATTCGTAATTCTTATACCACAAGGGTTTTACTGATTTGGAAGGGGTGGTTTGCTTTCGCAGTGCTGTATGTAGTAATGCAGTAATGCAGCAGGGCATTCATAACTGTACAGTTAAAAATAACGCAAAGGTTTAAGACATCAGCTTTTTTCCACTTTAAATTCCCTTGAATCCCATACCAGTTTCTACCTGTTGCTTTGCTGGAGTAGAATTCACCTACTGCCGCAAGGAGGCTCACACTGACCCTATCGGGTTCAGTGTCGAGAGGAATTGCGGGGCAAAAACGAAACGCCTCTTGACCAAATCAAACCGCAGGTT
>NZ_JBIQNW010000127.1:0-8060 GCF_047228265.1 Nostoc sp. UIC 10607
TTCCTCGTACCCCTGTTGATGAATTTTACTGTTATAACTCCTCCTAACTGTAAAAAACCTACACTTGTCAGAGGGTTAGGGTGGGGTATTTTTAAATTCTTCCCTGTAGGAACTTCCGTCTTCACGTTTCCGTGTTTCGCGCAGCCTGTAGCAGCTTCCGCCTTCCCTGTAGGAACTTCCGTCTTCACGTTTCCGTGTTTTGCGCAGCCTGTAGCAGCTTCCGCCTTCCCTGTAGGAACTTCCGTCTTCACGTTTCCGTGTTTCGCGCAGTCTGTAGCAGCTTCCGCCAAGACGTTTCCGTGTTTTGCGCAGTCTGTAGCAGCTTCCGCCAAGACGTTATGAGAAACAGACTTGTGTTACAGCATCTTCCCGTAAATAGAATACGCTTTTAAGGCACAGTACTGCTGTGCCTCAACAATAAATATGGTTTTTATTGGCAAAAAATGTTGTAAGGTACTCAAGTTTTAGACTTTTTCAGAAAAATCAACAATTTCACGTATGACAACTTCTTCAACAATTGTCCACTATAGAGTTATCAGTAATTTAGAAATTGAGTATTAATTATGGCGAGATCGAAACGCAATTCACGTACTCTTGGCAAAGCTGAAATACGTTTAGCAAGCATTAAATCTATTAGTCCAACTCTCGATGTTGGAGAGAAGTTAACAGTCAAAGATTATACTGAAAAAATCGAAAGCCTCCGAAAATCTCTAGAAGCATACAATACCACCCTCTCTACTATTGATGTCTTACTAACCCAGATCGTTGAAAATGAACAAGATTTAGCAGACTATTCTGAGAAGATTTTGCGTGGTATTGCTTATAAATATGGTAACAATAGCCATGAATATCAGATGGCTGGAGGTATTCGTAAAAGCGATCGCAAGCGTACTGTGCGTCAAAGCATGGTTTTGTTGAAGTAAGTAGGCACTGCGATCGCATAGATTAACAACCAAAATTACCGATTTGGCTTTGTCTGCGGAGCGATCGCACCCACTTAACGATACCATCAAGGTCTGGAATTATTGATTTTGATTGTTTGAGATCACAGTACTAGTTTTTTCGTTTTCTAGTTCTCTCATTAAAGAATCAAAACCACTAGTATTGTTTCCACCTTTGGACAATAAAGACTGAATTTTATTTATTATCGCACTCATATTGTCGGAGAAAAACCTACCAAGATTATTAACAAAGTTTTTCAGTTTCTCAAATATCCCAATTTCTACAGTTGAGTACTTATTGACAATTGGATATACAACTTTTCCTTTTTCTGTTTCATAGTACTCTTGCTCAGGCATCAACATAGATGTAAGTGGTTGCACCTGTTTTGCCATATCTGCTTCAGTTCGTTTATGGCTGAGGAATAAAACATCGTAAACCTTTCCATTCCAGCTAGCCCAATAATGGTTTTGGAAAAACCAGCGCTTACCATCATCACAATTTGGTTTTTTACCTTGGTATGGTGTAACTCCAGCTTCAGTTAAAAAAGGTTTGGCGATGCTTTCAACTGTTATTTTCTCGATGCCAAAATATTCTTCTGCAACTTTTTTAAAAGCACGGGCTAATGTCTGGCAATCTCCTTCTGGAGAGCCTTTTAATAGAGTTTCTTGACTCTTGCTCACCATTGTGTATTGAAATTGGATATTTCCAAAGTTTTTGAATAGTTGTTCCAGTATTTTATCTTCTGGTAATGTATCGTCTATGCCATTTACTAGTGTTTTGGCTAGTGAGTACTCTTGTAAAAATTTTTGTTTTTTGTCTGCTGAGTTATTTGCTGCTAATATTTCTTCAGAGTTTGCTTGTTCGTTCCTGGTGTCTGCTAGGGTCGTCTGCTGTCCTTCCTGGGTTTGCAGAGTCGGTGGATTAATTTGGTTGACTACAGAAGTAGCTACTCTATCCGCTTCTTGCTCATACTGATCTCCTGGTTGACCAATAGTAAGTTTTGGCTGTATTAGTGATTCCCGCAGGGGTTGCATTTGTGCAATTGACCCACTATCAGCACGTTTTATCGCCATTTTGCTCAGGTTATGACCAAACTGGGAAGAGTGTTCCTTCCCTTGCTGTAACGACTCATTCATCTTTGCCTGTAATACAGTGAGTCGTTCCTGTCCCTCTGGCGTAATAGTGCCATGCTTGGCTTGGATTTGGAGTTTTGTGGCCTCAAACTGATACTGTTGAAATTTCTGATTCTCTACTTTTGCCTGTATTATAGGCTTGTTGGAGCTAAGTTGAAAGTGAGTAGTTAACAGGTGCGTAGGCGTAGCCCGTCGTAGACATCGCAACTGACCTTGCTCTGACTTAGAAGCGGATGAGTCAGCTTTTTTGTGGATTTGTAGCCGTTCTTTCATCGCTGGTTTCAAAAGTCAATAGTGGTTAATCTATATATTATGTCACTTCAGATTGCTTGATTATTTATACTTAAGTCGAATCCTGTTAAAACAAAGCATCCACTTTGTCTGCTTACGTCTGACTAAAATTTCTAGTAAAGCTTGGGAAAATCCAGTTACCATCAGACAAGGAGCTTAAATCGCTTGTCTTAAAAAGCTTGTCGTTTCCCACATCTGACTTTCCCCGCTTCGTTGCGATCCAGCCTTGGAATAAACTCCAAGGCTAATAGCTAAAGTCCTCTAAAGCGGACTGAGCAGATGATTTTAGTGTACTGGAGCAGACTTCGGCTATCAGCCTTGCACTTCAGTGCAGGACGGGATTTCGGTTAGGACGATACTTTGACTATTACAAAAATGTGGGTAATGACAAGAAACTTCCGCCACAGTACACTACCACCTACTGGTTTAAGAACGCCGTACATTCAAGCAACACCATTCTTTTCGTTTCCATAGGGTTGCAACCACCCAACCATTCTCTTCTAAGGCATCAGCAACAGCTTTAGATTGTTCTAGCAAGATACCACTGAAGATAGCCCAAGTATCAGGTTTAGCGATCGCACTCATTTCTGGAACCAAATCAATAATTACATGAGCCAAAATATTGCAAACGATACCATCTACTGGTTTCTCAATCAGTTTTTTCAAAACGTCTACACTTCCCAGTGCTGGTAATAAACGTTCTGGACTAATATCGTTGAGCGCACCATTACTGATAGTTGATTGCACCGCTAAAGGGTCATTATCTACTGCATAGACTTTCTCTGCTCCCAGTAGCAGCGCCCCAATGGAAAGGATACCAGAACCGCAGCCAATATCCGCAATTACTAGATGTTCATGTTTGCCACTAGTACCCACAAATGACTGAGGAACTTCACTCAGCCGCATTTCCAAGGATTCCAAACATAGTTGAGTGGTGGCATGGTTGCCCGTACCAAATGCTACACCAGGGTCAAGACGAATCACTAAGCGTTTCGTTGTTTCTGGTGATGGTAGCCACGCGGGGTTAATTAGGAAGCGATCGCCTATTTCTTGGGGATGCCAATATTGTTTCCAGCTAGTCGCCCAATCTTCCTCATCAATTAACTGCCATTGCAGAGAAGGAGATGAAATTCCTACACAGAGGGCATCTTGACGCAGCCACAGTGACAGCGCTGCCAAATCTAGTAGCTGTGTTTGAATTGTCGATAAATAAGCCCTAACTAAAGATGAATTTCCTTTGTTTTCACTAGCTGTTCCCCGACAGCCAAAATCTTCCAGTCGCCAAAAGATCGAATCTTCTAGGTCTGGCTCACATAAAATCTGTAGTTCCCACCAAGTGTTTGCCATTTTTAAGTGCTGTTAGCGCTAGCGGGGCGTTCAGCCCGTGGTGAGTGCTGAGTTTGAGGGAGGTAAGAGTTAGGAGTTAGGAGTTGGGAGTTTTTAACTTTTAACTCCTAACTATTCACTCCTAACTTTTCTTGACTCAGCACTCGTTACTCAGCACTCAGCCCTCATAGAGTTACTGTATAAGCATCCCGAATACCAGGGACTTTTATAATTTCATCCAAAATGCCCTCAGGTAAAGGGTCATCTATACTCAAAGCCATTACGGCATCACCACGGACGATTTTACGACCTACTTGCATACTGGCAATATTCACATTAAAACTGCCGAGTAGGGAACCGAGTTTGCCGATAATCCCCGGCATATCGCGGTGCAGGGTAAACAGCATATATTTGCTGGGAGGGACGTTAATCGGGAAACCGTCAACATCAGTCAGGTGGATTTCCCGCTCACCCAACAAAGCGCCGGTGACAGAGTGAGTACCTAAAGTACCCGTGGCTTCTAGATGCAGTGTGCCCGCATAGTCTCTGATGGAAGCATCGCGGGTTTCAATCACTCGAATTCCGCGTTCTTTGGCTTCTATGCTGGCATTTACGTAATTTACTCGTTCCCGCAAAGCTTGGTAAAGTAAACCTTTTAGGGCAGCTACAATCAAAGGCTGACTTTTGTTTGTCGCTAGTTCCCCTTGCAGTCGAATATTGAGGACTTCCACCCGTCCGCCAGCTAGCTGTCCTACTAGATTACCTAGAGTTTCTGCTAGTTGCATGTAAGGTTTGAGTTCTTCCAACACATCGGGGCCGAGTCCTGGAATGTTGACGGCTGAACGAGCGGGTAGTCCTAAAATTACATCCCGGATTTGTTCGGCAACATCAATAGCCACATTCACTTGAGCTTCTGCGGTAGATGCTCCCAAGTGGGGAGTGAGGATAACTTCTTTACCTAGCGATCGCAATTCCGATTCACCCAGTGGTTCTGACTCGAACACATCCAAGGCTGCACCGCCGATTTTACCCGCTTTCAGAGCTGCTGCTAAAGCTACTTCATCAATGATCCCACCACGAGCGCAGTTGACAATCCGGGCTGTGGGTTTCATTTTTGCCAGAGTTGTGGCATTGATTAAGTGGGTAGTTTCTGGGGTTTTGGGGATGTGTAGGGTGATATAGTCTGCTTGCTGGAAGAGTAAATCTAGCTCAACTAACTGACAGCCAAGTTGTTCGGCTCGTTCTGTGGAAATAAAAGGGTCATAAGCTAGGAGTTTCATCCCCATTGTCTTAGCTACAGCCGCAACATGGGAGCCAATTTTACCCAAACCGACAACGCCGAGAGTTTTTTTGTAGACTTCCGCGCCGACAAAACTATTGCGATCCCACGCACCGCGTTTCACCGAAGCGTTAGCATCGGGGATGTGGCGAGACAAAGCCAAAATCATCGCTAGCGCGTGTTCAGCCGCAGCAATTGTATTTCCCTCTGGAGAATTGACTACGACAATTCCCCGGCGGGTGGCGGCGGGAACATCCACATTATCCACACCCACACCAGCACGACCGATGATTTTTAGCTGGGTGCCGGCTTCAATAATTTCTTGGGTGACGCGCGTACTAGAACGAATCATCAGCGCGTCATACTCACCAATAATTTCGATCAGTTCTGCTGGTTTTAGACCTATTTTGACATCAACGGTAGCAACTTGCGAAAGAATGTCAATTCCAGCTTGGTCAATAGAATCGGAGACAAGAACCTTAGACATGATTACTTCATTTAAAGCTACAGGTTTTGCTGCACAGGACTTTTTAGTTTAGTCTTTATCTGTCGCAATTCAGCAAAAATTATTCGTTTTAATATCAACTTAACCTTTACTTCCGCTACGTGCTGATGGTATCGGAGCGTGAGTTGCTCCTAGTGGATGCTGCCTCCTAAGTATTTGAAGATGAGTGGCTTGTTTGTACCACCCTGTCGCTAAATATAAAGCATTAATAGCACTAAGCACTTATATATTTATTAATAGTTAAGAGTTACCAAAATTTTATCAGCTTAAGCAGCTTCCTTGATGACATAGAAATGCCTGGATTCTTGACTGGGCTGCAACTTTAGCTAAAGCAATGCTCTGCACAACCAGGAAACGAGCTAGTGACTATTTTATCTGTCAAATCTTGGCTGTTTCTCAATACCACAAGTGGTATCCCTTAGTCAAAGTAAAACATTGCATCATCAAGATAATTGGATTGTGAAAGGATAAATTATTGCGGTGTAACACGATAATGGATGTATTGGTATGATGAGCAAGGACAACAGTATCTTACGCCCGCAGAACAAATAAAACAAGAAACATAACACGCTCACCAAGCAGCACAAAAAGTGTAATAATTGACAGAACAATTAAGAGCGCTGGGAATAGATCCAGATAATCTGGGTTAACTGAAATATTTTGCAATATTTTCAACAAAACTGAAAACTTAGGTTTTTTAAATTTATGTATTTTTCATCAATGATTGTTGAAATTTCTACATCTCATCAATTAGATTGTACGCACTTGATACAATTGCGCCCATCTAATTTAGCAGCATATAACGCTTTATCCACTACTAGCAATAACTCATCACTGGTTTTTCCATGATCTGGAAACATGCCCACTCCACCCGAAACCGTCGTATCTATTTCTTTCCCTCCAGATTCCAACAGTGAAGCTTGAAACGATAACCGGATTTTTTCGGCGTGCTGAAACGCTTTCTCCTGTGTCAGACCAGGTAAAACCAATACAAACTCCTCACCACCATATCTGCACACAATGTTTTGAGAGTCACTATAGTTGCGAAGAATGTCTGCAAATACCTGAATTACGCGTAGGCTATGCCCGCCGCAGGCATCGCCAGCTTGATGACCGAATGTATCATTAATACTTTTAAAATAATCGATATCCATAATTATCAAGGCAACTCGACCAGAATCCCGCGTTGCTCGTACTAGTTCTTGTGGAAATATCTCGTCAAAATAACGCCGATTAAACAAGCCTGTCAGTCCGTCCCGCATAGCTTGTTCTCGTAACTGAACCTGTAAGGTTTTAATTTCGAGTACCTGTTTTTGCAAATATTCATTCGCCTGTCGCAGTTCGGATTCAGCCTGATAACGTTGAGTAACGTCACGCAAAACAAGCAAATGGCCTGTTAACTGCTTGCGCTCATTGTGTAATGAGGTAATTAGTAACTCTACATAACAAGGAGTTACCGAATCTATGAATATCTCTGTTTTGACGCTTTCATGAGCATGGTAAAGCCTGACAATTTCTGGCAAAATGGCCAGAACTTGAGCAGCAGGCTGTCCAATATACTGCTTTTTTACCCCAATCAGTCGTTTTAGCGCCGGATTAAAGTCAATAATCCGGTTTTTGGCATCCAATACCAGCACACCGTCACTCATATTCTCAATCAGCGTGTCTCTAGCTACAGGAACGAGGTCAAACATCCGAAAGCGAAAAAGGCTAACAAAATAGAACAACCCGGCCAGCATGAAACTCATGGGAGTGATGTTTAGACCAGGAGGAGTGAGGCGGAGCATATACAAGCTAGCGCCTAATATTGGTAATATTGCACCAGCTAATGCCATGCTTGACTGCCGACGAGACAGAACTGATGGCAGTAAGGCTTTCTGAATAAGCATTACTACCCCTGTAACCGTGTAGAGGTAAACGCAGACCATGACCCAAAAAAACCAAGATTATGTTGATAAATCACAAAATTATTTCCTTTGGGATCTGGCAAAAAGCCAGACCAGACTAAACCATGCCATTCGTTTGTTGCTACCAAAATTACATTGAAGGTAGGAATAGCCCATAGCAACGCTGTATTTCGAGGCGTTAGCCAACGATTTTTATTCGTGAAGTGCATTGCAAATATGAGGAAGAGCGTAATTACACTGCCTGAGCCGACATACTCCAGCTTTGACCAAAATATTTTTTCTCGGAGGATAATTGCTGCTGCTTCCATTGCTGCAACTGTAGCGTATCCTGCGATCGCTAGCATCATCGAAATGAAAGGCTTGCTAGCCAAAGAAATTGAGCGACGCTGCCAAGCTGCAAACGCAACAGTAATTGAGATGATTACAGTAACGCTCAGAATAACAAAGTAGAGGTTGTACTGAAAATGCATGGTAACGAAGCACTTAAGAGATGATCTCAACCTTATGAGATAAGTTTGAGCAAGTCATGAGGTTCCAGCAATTTTAATAATCACTTGAAAGCGGTTAAGTTACAGCAGAATTATGATTCCTGAATTTTTACGTTCATTGGTTGCCACTAACGTTCCTAACCCAATTTCAATTTGCCCCAGTTCCCACAACATTTCTTGCTGTTTTTC
>NZ_JBIQNW010000128.1:0-7325 GCF_047228265.1 Nostoc sp. UIC 10607
TCTCCAAGCTGGATTTATCCCCTTTTCCTGCACCCTCTTGACAAAAGTGCAATCCCTCTAACCTCTCACCGATGCTTCAATTTCCTACAACCGTACCGATAGCCAGCAGCCACAAAGCATTACCATTCAAGGTTATGTTGTCCGTCCTGGATTACACATTCTTACTTACGAGCAACTCAAGTTTCTACGGGAGCAAACACAGCACCATTCTCAGCTTGAACATTTAGTCAGTCAAGGCGTGATTAAGTTGACTGGTTAATAGTCGCCAGCACAAAAATCCTAACTCACTACATCTAATTTCACATTTGCTGGCTGTTGTTGCTCCTTGACAGCACCCAGTGACTCAATAAAAGCGTCAATTGCCTTGGCTGCTGACTGCTTACCTGTTTTCAATTTAGAAAGGATATTTTCGCGTATTGCTGAATAATCTGGTAAGACTTGCTGCTCAACAGAAATAGCCTCTTGCTTTGGTAGGGCAACTCCTCCATCACACTTTTCTATTAAGTCCTTTATCTGAGCGATCGCATCTGCCATCTCTTGCTTAATCACCTGTTTTATCTCTTCCCCATTAGTTGTAGACACAGCTAAAGCATTTACTTCCTGTTTAACTATTTCCTTAATCTCATCACCATTAGATAACGCCAGTCCAGCTTTTGTCTGACCCAGGATTCCCTGGAGCAATCTTGTCGCTGTATGATTCAATGACTCATTTTCGGAAATCTGCATTGCCGATAAAGCTTTGACTTCTGTATCAGTTAGCCCAATTGAAATTGTTACCTTAGCCATACTTTTAAAGCCTGTAAATATTAATCTTGTACATCGTTAGTTCTGGGTTATACCGTTTGCATACAGTTTCTTTGACAGTACTTTTATTGCTTACCACGAATGCTGTATAAAAAACTTATCAATGACCCAATTATTAAACTTTGCCCTGTGAGCAACTTTTACCCTCGATTCTTTAATCTAGCTTCAAGTCAGTCAAGTTGCCACTCATTCAATTCTAATGCACACTTACCTGATATCCATCTTAAAAATGAGGGCAGATGTGCCCTCATGTAAACTTTTAACTTTTAAGTATTGCCCTACATCCGCTATCCTTGCAGTTTTATAACTAGAACTTACTTGTTCGGTTCGCTGCACTGTGTAAAGTCAGCGCAGTCAGAATAGTTTACATCTGCTATAAATACTCAACTTCGACAGCAAAATCACCTGTTGTTACAAATGTATTATAGTAGTAGTAAATTAAACTATGCACCTTTATGCACCTTCTATGGTTTCGTCGAGATTTGCGTTTAACTGATAATGAAATTGTTACCTCTTCATCTGGTAATGATGCAAGGGTTCTGCCATTCTTCATTATTGACCCTTGGTTTTATACCTGGGCTGATGTCGGAGCTGCTAGAGTCCGCTTCTTGTTTGAGTCATTGGAAAATCTCGATTCAAATCTGCAAAAGTTAGGTAGTCGGCTGTACTTATTTGAAGGTAATTCTACAGACATCGTGCAAGCGTTGACTAGGCAGTTAATCATTGCAGGATATAAACCCAAACTTTTTTTTAGCCGTGATGTGCAGGTAGAGTACGGTGTCAGCCGCGATAAAACTATAGTTGATTTCTACAAGCAGTTAAATCTTGATTACCATATTGGACTAAACAACTTTCTGCAATCAGCAGAGCAACGTGACGAGTGGTTTAACGAATACTACACCTATCAAAGACAATCCCAGTATAAAACACCAGCAACTATTAATACACCTCAAATTACACTTAATCTAGCACAGCTAACATTTGAAGAACTTAAACAGAAATACCATCGTTTTTGGGCAGTAGAGAAAGTTTATTTTCCAGGGGGCGAAACACAAGCACAAGCTAAACTAGACTCTTTTCTCAGAAAAAGATACTCTGGCTACCATTGGAAACTTTCTCGCCCAATGCTTTCACAGCTTGGGGCAACATCTCATTTATCACCACACTTAACTTTTGGGACTATTTCAACTCGCACTATTTACCAAAGTACTAAAGCCTTAGCAGAAGAATTAAAAGCTCAACCCAAAGCAGAATTTTCCCTCAAAACATTTCGAGACCGTTTGCGTTGGCATGATAGTTTTACTGGGCGGCTCTATTTCCATCCAGAAATTGCCTACACTAACCGTTATCCAGAATTTGATCAACTATATACCCCATCAGCGTTATCAGGAGCAAAACAAGAATTATTTCAGGCGTGGCAACAAGGAATGACAGGCTTTCCATTGGTTGATGCCAGTATGCGACAACTCAAAACAATGGGTTGGATGAATTTTCGGATGCGGGCAATGTGCGCGACATTCCTAACTATCAATTGTGGGATTTCATGGCATCAGGGAGCTAAACACTACATGAACTATTTAGTAGATGGAGATTTAGCAATTAATAATTGGCAATGGCAGATGCAAGCTGGTGTAACTAATCCACTTAGCGATACTTTTCGCATCTATAATCCGTCAAAGAATATTGCCGAAAAAGACCCTCAAGGAGACTTTATTTACCACTGGATACCAGAACTTAAGGACTACAGTTTACCAGAAATTGAACAGGGGAAATACATTGACATTAGTGCCTATCCTAAACCCATTTTAGATTGGTCAAAGACGCGTAAAGTTAATGGCAAAGTTGTTTCTGACTTACGAAAGCAAACCAAACAGCGATTGTTAAGCCAAGGTGGAGATGAATACAATAATGCAAACGCTGCTAAAATAACAGTTGAGAAATACTGGCAGCATCAAGACAGAGAGTACAAAGAATATCAACAAAAGCTTACTGAGTTGCAGGAATAAAGCATTATCTAGATTTTAAACCAAGCTCCTCTCTCTTTTTACTAAATAAAATCCCCATTTAACAATACTTTGTCGCGTCTTCCCCGCATTCATCTACTAAATACAATAAACATTTATAACGAAGACCGATTATTTGTTCATAGAGAGGATTGATTTTACATAATGGGGGAATGTGAAAAAGTGTCCTCCCTAAAATTGATACAGTTGTTTCAAAATGACAGTGAGATGGAATTAGTTTACATAATAGTCTGGCTAATTTGGGATTATGAATTTCTAATATTTCAACCTGATAACGTATCTGGTTTAATAAACTGTGATTTAAATGGTCTTGCTTAGGTAAATTCATATATCAACTCTCTTTCCCGAAATCTGTTCCTCTAAAATGACAGTTATCTTCAGACAAAAACATCGTAAATTTACGAAACTATTTCTCTTCTTAAAGAAAGCTAATTGAAATCTCAGTAAAATTCCCTAAAATCTAAAATAAGTAAGCAATTGTATTTTATATAACAAATATTACGAGCAAAGCTAGTGTCTAAGGAAGCAGGAGCGTAATCTTTACTTCAAGGGGCTACGCAAATGTTTACGCACCTCTTGCTTCTGTAACGATTACTATTTTCTACTTTGAGTGTTTAGCGTCAAAAATCAAAACTGCGATCGCTTTATGCAACATCTGCAATTCAACAGTCACATTTCCCCTAACATTGCCATATGCTGTCTTGAGAACTTATTGGTTTTGGAATTACGCCCTTCACGCTAGTAGCGATGCCGAAGGCGGCAAGCTACGCGTCGCTCGAATGGGCCAAACCCTATAATTCCAGAGGCGTTACGCTTGATATAAGGAAATAAACTTAGTTAAGATCCCAAAATGTCCTCACCACAAATCCAATCCTACGGTTGTAACAACTCTCTAGACCAGCCTTTATCCACTCTGCCGTCGTGGAAAATCAAATTGCTGTATGACGGCCAATGTCCCTTGTGTCTGCGTGAGGTTAACTTTTTGAAAAAGCGGGACGCGGGTCGAGGGCTGGTGGTGTTTGTAGATATTGCAGCTGATGACTACAATCCCCAAGCAGATGGCGGTGTTGACTATGAAACTGCAATGGGGCGTATTCATGCTGTGTTGCCAGACGGAACGCTAGTTAAAAATGTTGAAGTTTTCCATCGCATTTACGAAATTCTGGGGATGGGTTGGGTCTATGCTGCAACTTCCTTACCAGTTATCGGTGCTATTGCCGACTTCCTATATGGAATTTGGGCTGATTGGCGACTTTTTCTAACAGGACGACCAGATTTAGCGACTATTGTACGAGAGCGTTCTTCTCGACTTGCTTGCAAGACCCAAAGCCGTTGTCGCTTAATGGATGAAGATGACTAAGCCCAGTTTCACAATAAACAATGTCTTACTGCACACTTAATTGAAATTGTGACTCGTGAAGGAGCAAAAACAGTGGAAGCTTTACTACAAAAAACTTGTGTTCTTTATAGTGGTGATTTGCCGTCAGTAACTGAGACTGAAATTGCTGAACTTCAGCCTCAGATACGTAATTGGAAGATGATTGAGGAGAATGGTGAGTCATCCTCCACTCATTGAGGCATTAAAGAAACTCAACTTTCGTCCCTGAGCATCACTTGCTTAATCATGGGAGCTGTTAGCTTGAGATAGTTAACTGTAACGCTTGCATTTGAGGAAAATCACGCTTAATAATTTCGATAGTTTTTCTTTGACTCTCTTGATTTTTAACTATCAGTTGTGCAGTGCCATCCCCCTGAGAACCTACGCCTTTTCCTCCAAAGATATAAGGCTTAAGTGGCTCATGACCGAGAAGCAGATGTAGATTTTTTGCAGTTAATTGATCGGGACAAGCCGGAACTACGTATCGGTCAAATTCCGCTTGGGCTTTTGTCATTAAAGCTCCAAGAAATTGGGCATCTCCAATTTGTATTGCTTCAACTGCTGCCTGGGTAATTTCAGAGCTAATAGAACCAAAATATTTTTGGACATTTTGCTCTATTGAATTAGTAGCGAAAGGATAACACTGATTCAATCGTCTTAGTATTTCTTGTGTGTTTTTGCTCCCGCCGAGATCGACAATCACAAAAAACAAATCCTCACTCACTTTCAATTCGAGTAGGTCGATTTTTTCACCATTAAATATCATCAATATTGGGCGATTTCCATAAGCACAAGCCTGATCCATACGACCACAAAGGCTAGGAGTGGTTCTTTCTCCTTTGTAGGCAAACTCCATTTCTGAACGAATTGTCATCTTCAAGCCATACAGACGATTAAAAGCCCTCGCAATCAGAACGCAAAAGGCAGCACTCGAAGATAATCCCTTTTGGATGGGTAAGTCGGTTAGATAATTATCAACCTCAAGTCCGCCAACATCATAGTGAGTCAGAATTTGATATGCTGTACCAGCAGCATAACTAAAAAAACCACCCTTTGCCGCTATGCATTTCAAGGTATTAGATTCCATAGGTAATCTCAACGGTTCATAACTCCTGCCATCATTGAGAGAAGCACGAATAATTAATTCAGTAGAATTAGGCAAGACATTGGCATAAATTCCTTGATTAGTACCAACAATTAAGGTGTAGCCCTTTTCGAGAAGAGGATTAACACTGCGATATTCTCCTGCCCAGTCAGTGTGTTCTCCAAACAAACAAAGACGGCCTGGAACAAAAATTCTCATTTGAAGTTTCCTGTTCTTAATCGAGGTATATTATCCTGATTGACTTGAATAAACAACACGTTACTCATCACTCCAATTGCCCACATCAGCAGGGCTTTCGGCAATAAGAGAAAGAATCGATGGGAAGCGATGACTACGCTCCGTCTAGCAACCGCCACTTTCTCCATCCCCAGATTTCCTTACTCACTACCCCATCACCAGCAATCACGTTCTGTGGGCCACCAAGGAAGAAGCACCAAAGTCGCGGATGTCATATTTTATAATATTGCTTTATTTAATGTCTTAACTCTTAATCTAAATAAATTCTGGCACAAATGAGCGAAATACTTCTTGTAGTAGATATGCAAAATGGTTTTATGCCTGATAAATGCAGACATATTATTCCTACTGTCATTAAACTAATTGAGCGTTTTTTAGAGGCTGGTAAACTCGTTGAATTCACAAAATTTATCAATACTGCTGACAGTAATTATGTGAAGCTAATTCATTGGTCAAGCTTGATACATGAACCAGAAACGAGCATTATTGATGAACTTCAGCCATATATACATAATATTTTTGATAAACCTTATTACTCTGCATTTACAGAAAGTTTTTCGAGTTTTATTTTGATTAATCAAATCAGCAAAATATATCTTTGTGGAGTTGAAACTGATAGCTGTATTTTCAAGACAGCAATTGACTCTTTTGAGCGCGGTATTGAACCAGTAATTATCGAGGATGCTTGCTTTAGTGCTGGTGGTCAGCAAGCGCATGATGCAGGTATTTTCTTACTCAAACGTAATATCGGAAAAAACCAAATTCAGATGAGTGATCAGGTGATTGAGAAGATGTCATAATCAATCACAATTGGATCGTCCTGACAACTGCCGTAAGTTTGTTCAAAAAATTCTGCCGGCCATCCCAATTCTTCTGGTGTTTTTGGGGGTGCTGATGGTTCTAGCTGTTGATAGGTTACTATCACTTCTATTTCTTTGTCCCTTATTTCCACAAGAATTTCTAAATGTAAGATCCCATCAAACCCTACGTAAGAACGCAATTTGATACTTTGCATTACTGTTTTTTTTCTACTTGCCGATTCATTGCAATTATCTAGCAGATCATTAAGTTAAGGGCGAGACTGGTAAGTTTGCATCAATCTCAATCAAGGTAACTTTGGCATTTTCAACTACGGTATTTCCCAGCAGCGTGTCCTGCATTGCTTCAAATTTAGACTCTGCTATCCCAATCCGTTCATAATGTAAAATCTACATGATAATGCTTTTGTATTACTTCTCCAGATTCAGAATGCTCTACTGCAAGCCAATCTTTATTTTGACCCTCTTCGGCAATCTGACGAGATTTACTGGCTAACTGCTCTATAGATGTAGCAACATGAAGCTATCGGGGAAAACTACCATAATCTTAACTGCGATCGCTGGAGCTACCATCAGCGCTATCTCGATTTTCCAAAGAACTAAGCAGCCATCCATCGCGCTTACCGAAGAATGGATAGCTACTCAAGTGGCAGATGGGGACAGCATCACAGTTCGTCAAACCGATGGTAGCCAAATGTCAGTTGAGCTTTGTGGAATTGATGCCCCGGAAGTGAAACAAGCTGAAGTGCCAGCACAAGCATTAAGCAATGAAGCAAAACAGAAACTACTCAAGCTAATCGCGGCTGCCGATAACCAACTGATGATCGTTCCAGTCGCAAAAGACAGCGATGGGCGTACTGTTGCTGAAGTGATGGCTCACGGACCTGACTTTTCCCGTTAAGTCTCAAAAAGCTTGCTGGTAAAGGATTTAGGAGACAGCACGGTATATACGGTAAAGT
>NZ_JBIQNW010000129.1:0-7168 GCF_047228265.1 Nostoc sp. UIC 10607
TAAATAATGAACACTGAGACAAGAATTTAGCGATCGCACCTTTTTTAGCCGACCTCACAAAATCGCATTGCTCCCAGTAGAGACAGTGAACTCAAACAGAAAGTAACTCTGTTGCTCGATTTCGGTTTTCATAGCAGCTATACCTAAGCAAAGTTTTAATGCTGGGCATGAATATGTTTGCTCAGGTTAGGGTTACAAAACAGAACCTTTGCTCATGTTTTGCTTTCAAAACCTGTTTTCGATAAATAATTTCCGACGTAGTATAAAGGCTTTGGGCAACGCAAAAATAAGCATTTCAGGATTTAAAAGCGGCCATTTTATCCTTTAATTCCGGCCACTTTATCCCTTAAGTTACAGAGGCGGACAACTTATGCCTTGTATACTGGACACATTGTGCCTAAAGTCACAAAAGCATAAGATGAGCAAGTTGCTCGCTTTATGCTTTCAAAGTTTCAAAGCGGGTTGCTCAACTTTGCTTTCAAAAGTAAAGACAGTGAACTGAAACAGAAAGCAACCCTGTTGCTTGATTTGCTGGTTCATAACAGCTAAAGTCACAATCGCTTTTTTAAAAGTTCAATTACCCAACCTCAATTTGACAGTTCGGTCTATCGATAGCTACTTGCTTGACGGGTAAACATGAGATGATATTGTCCGCTTCTTGCTATTAATTCCTCATGACTTCCTGTTTCTATAATTTTGCCATTTTTTAAAACAATAATTCGGTCTGCCAGCTTGGATAAAGCTAAACGATGACTGATGACAACAGCCATTTTATTAGCAGCAATGTTACGTAAAAGTTGGTGAATATCATGTTCGGTTTTCGGATCAAGTGCGCTTGTCGGTTCGTCCAAAATTAATAGTTCCGTCGAGGATAATCGCATCAGCGCACGAGCGATCGCAATTCTTTGCCACTGTCCTTGCGATAAGTCCACCCCACCTACTAATTGCTTACCTAATAGTGTCTCTAAGCCTTGCGGCAGATTGTCCACTGCTTTGGCAATTCCTGCTACCCTCAGAGCCTCTTGGATGGCGTTAACATCTTGTAACGCAGGTAAGTACCCAAAACCCACATTTTCAGACACTGTAGCTGGAAACCGAGCGTAATCTTGCATCACCACAGCCAGGCGTGAGTATAGCTGTGCCAAGTCAATTTCGCGTAAATCCTCTCCGTTCCAGAAAATTTTTCCACTATTTGGGTCGTACAGACGACAGAGTAACTTAGCCAGAGTTGTTTTCCCCGCACCATTTTCACCAACTAAGGCAATCATTTGCTGCGGCTGAATTGTAAGGTTGATGTTGTCTAGAAATTGGAGATCGCTACCTGGATAAGAAAAAGATACGTTTTTGATTTGAATTCCCTGGTGCTGGGCGATCGCCTTTGGTGTCAAAGACAATTTAGCAGCAGTATCCTCCCTTGAGGCTAACGATAACCGCAATTTTGGCTTCAGTTCTAATAATTGAAAAATCGGACGAGTTCCTAAAACCACATCATACAAGTTAGACCCATTATTAATTAGTAAAAACAAACTCTGGCGTACTTGTAGGATCAAACCTGCATAAAGTGCTAAATCTCCTAAAGTATAAATCCCACGTAAAGCTCCTATAACAACATAAATATAGGGTAAAGCGGTTCCTAATCCATTCACCATTGACCAAGTGATTACCAGCACCGTCCCTTTTTTGCGGATTTGCTGCATCGATCTAAACATGGTCTGGAAAAGATTTTGCCACCGCTCCAGCAATAAAGGTTGTAGCTGAAATAAGCGTAATTCTTTGGCATAAGCTTCACCCATTAAGACATCCCCATACAAGTTCATTTGGCGGACAAGACTCGCCTGAGTTTCTTCGACTTCCCAGCTTTTTTTGCGGTAAGTCAATTCCACATAAATCGCTGGTGTAGCAGAGGTAAATAAAATTAACGGTATCCACCAAGCAATTGAGCCAGAGAGCAAAATAGCAGGAATTAAAATAAAAAAACCATGCAAAATTGTAATTACAAGCAAGGATAGTTCCTTGAGCCGTTCTATTCCTGTTTCTGCCAGTTGAACCAAGTTCAACAATTCGGGGGTTTCAAATAACGCGATATCCGCAAAATTAGCAACTTTATTCAGCACAATACTTTGAGCGAAACCTTGAACGCGATCGCGCAGAGAAGAAAAAACCAAGCTAGCGATCGCGCTCATTGAGTCGGTTAATAAATTAAGTAATATTAATCCTCCAATGCTCCAAAGTAGGAGTGGCTCTTGTAGGATAAGAGCGAGCGAGCTTACTGTTGTAAATTTCCCTAGTAAATGGGAAATTCGATCAATAATAATTTTGTTGATAAACAGTGAAATTGCTGGGCTAGAACCACTAATTAGAGTTAAGAGGACAAGAGTGCGTAACTCAGTAGGCGCTGACTGAATTACCAACAGTAGGCTACGCCGAAAAGTTTGAAACAGGCTGGGTTCGCTTGGTTGCACTCAAGGTTAAATAGTAATTTTTATTCAGATAGTCTAATTGATAACAAATATTTTTGCTTTTATCTTATGTTGCCATGATATGTATTATCGTTCGACCACTTGCATAATTTTTAATCAGTTTGACTTTTAAAACATCCTCTTAAAGAATGAAATCCACTAAATTAGCTTCAGCCTAAATATAGTCGTTATAATTTGCTAACACATCTAAACTACCGAGTAGATGCTATTGAAAACAGCAACAAGGTAAACAAAACGACATCTTGATGGGTGAAAACGGCAGTTATTACAGTTTAAATTAGTTTTAGCAGATAGCCTGTATGGGGAAAGTGATGGCAATTTTATTAGTGTATTAAATCAATTGCAACTCTGTTTTGTTGTAGCTATACGTAGTAACCACGGAGTTTGGCTACCAAAAGGGCAAAGCATCAGATATAACAAATGGCGAAAATTTAACCGTGTTTTCTCGAATGGTAATCTGGAAGTTCGATATATTAGAGAGATTATTTTTGGCAAGCGGCGCTCCATTCGATATTGGCAAATCACGACGGACACGGAGAAGCTAAGTATCTCTTAGTAAAGAAACTTAAACTATTGCGTTTCTTGTTACAATGTCCATTCAATCTTCAAAGTGAAAGAGCAATCCTAAGTCTTCGCTAGTTTACAGTTTTGAAGTTGAGCAATCCTGTATGTGATGAAGGATTTATATGTGATAGGGAAAAAGTCCAGCAATATGTAAGCTCAAGTAGCTTCATATCTGAACATTGCTTAGTTAGCAGTTACGTATGTCTTGATTTTCATGTATCTAAAGAAGTAAAACGTGATTACTTTGGAATGATAATTTCTTGACACTACCTTCATCTAAATCCTAATCATTATTTTTTGTAAATAAGTCTAGTGTCGCTATTATAAAAATCTTGATGAGAGGTAAGTTTAAAAGAAGAAACTAATTGAACACTACTGGTTGTATTTCTAAAGCTGCAAGAATGACCAGCATGTAGTTCGAGGATTTGAAGCACTTTTAACTGCTTGGTTAAACCCGAACCTTCTTACAGTATCGTTAGCCTTAGAACGCAAGTTAACGCCAATAGGCATTTTACAGTTCTTCCGGTAGAGTTTGTAGTGTCTACTGGCAGCAAGCAAATCCTTGTACCAGAAAGCTCAAAGGATTAGAGCAAACTTTAAATACACTGCGATTGCTACATAACTGGGTTCGACTTGGCAGTGGTTTAAGCAAAAAACTACACCAATACACACAATGTCCAAGCGAGAAGGACGTGCCAGATGTTATCACAACAGCAATCAGAGTGTTATTACCAGGAAATTTTACGCGACTCGTACTATTGCCACAAACTAGAGCAGATTGCTCGTAAATACACTAGAAATACAAGCTTATCTTGGGAAGATGCTGTTCAGGCAGTTCATTTAAAAGTTTTGCAGACTATTGAAGCTGGAAAATTTCAGTTAAGGGAAGTGGAACAGTTTTATCACTGGGCTTTCACGGTAGCTAAGTGTGAAGTCATTGATTTTGTTCGTAAAGAGAGACTGCGAAATTATCAAAGTTTAGATTGCGTTATTCCTGAGACAGATATACCTCTGCTAGATACGATTCCTGATGAATATAATGTCTTAGACGCAGCAGAGCGTGCAGATTTGATTGTTCAAGCGGTAGAGGCAATTCACCAACTTGATCAAAAGTATCCTCATCAAAAATATCTCAAGCTGTGGCAAGGGAAGATTGACGAAAAAACACAAACGCAAATTGCTACTGAACTAGGAGTTAGCCAAAGTGAAGTCTGTAAACGTTGGCAGGAACTGCTAGAACGAATTGCTGAGGCGTTAGGATTACTCAAATTTGAAAACGTTAAGCAAAAACAGCAAGCAATTGGCAAGCGGAAAGCAATACACGAGTCCTCAGGAAATCAATGGTAAATCAATAGCTCATATATTTGTTGTTGCTCAAATTTGTAAAGATTTAAACGAGCCGTCATAATTGGGCGCGCTCGTTCGTTAACTAATATATAGATATAATCATACTCTAAATCCCCAACATTAAGGTACCTTCGTTGGGTATTACAAACTTATGCGTATAAATAGGAATAATACACAAAGTACTAACAGACCAATTCCACAGTCTGGGGAAATCTGGGAAGTGAGCCGCTTGGTGCAAAGTCCTCTAGAGTTCTCAACTGAAGAACAACAATCTTTGTACCCCTCTTCAGTGCAAAGATTTTTAGCAGGAAATTCACCACCGCGCTACGTAATAATTGTCAAAGAACCTGAACCATCAGTAGAAGAAAAACAGTGGGCAATTGCCACTATGATGTTGTTATCTGTCAAAACAGAGTTTCTCAACGATGTGGATTTGTTGATTCCTCCAGAGATGTCTGGGGTTGGACCAGATTTGCTAGCTGAGACTTGGCATGTTGTTCCTGCATTAACTTGTAATTTACTACAACCAGTTGGAAAAAGGCTCTCACGCGAGATTTATGACCACTTGTTGGCAGTAGGAGATTATTACCACGAGTTAATTGAGGAACTACCAGCAGTGTCGGAAACTTATAGATTAGGACTAATAAGTGGGAACTTAGGTGCTGCAAAAGACTCAGCAATTCAAGCTTTTCATGAGCAAGAGGAAGCTTGGAGTGATGTGTTGACAGTGCCAGTGGCAGCTTACCAGACTTACTTAGAAAGCATAAAGTTTACGAATGCAGTATTAGACGAAGCATTGCATCTAGAACAAGAGTGAGCAGAAGTTTCTAGAGCAATACATGAATATTGATGAGTTGGTAACTGCAAAATATTTTTGAGCCTGAATATAAAGGAATGTAAATTAATATTTTGCGCTTGGAGCTTTTATATCCTGATTGTACTTGTAAAAATGCAAATATCCTAACGAGCTAGCGTAAACCTTCCTTGCTTTACCGTACAATACATTCCATAAACCGCCCAACACAAATATTGGTAGCTAAAATTCCTGGATTTTAGAGAACACGGTAAGGGCTAAAAGATTTATCCTGTAACGCTACAAATTTTTTTTTGCAAGTTTTGGAATATTTTGCGTTTGATGATCGTTATAAGAAATAGAAGCTGCAAATCATTAAGTTTATAGGTAGAGGAGAAAGCCTAACTGTAAGTCAATAGGTTCAGTTAAGCATTTTTCTCTCTTCTGCTTCCCTTAACAGTTTAGCTGAAACACATATGAATTTACCAGTTCTCGTAGAGTTAACTACAGGAGTCACAATATGGTTAGACAGCACAAACACTTGTTAAGAAGATTTAATCAGTTACCTGTCCTAGCGATGCTAGCTATTTCAATATTTACTTTGACCGCTCAAAAAACTTTAGCGGTACCTCTTAAACCCATTCTTGATCAAAAGAGTAGGTACATCTTAAAAGAAGTGTTTGGTATTGACTCTGGTACACAAACAGTATCGCCAACAAATCAACTATCAACTAATACGCAACAAAAAACAACTAATTCTCCCTCGACAATTTATAGCTATCCCTCATCAACTGGCATATCTACTTACGCGCAAACTTATCCAGGATATACATTAAGTTGTCCTCCAGCATCTTCAACTTATTCTGCGCCTTATACACCCCTATATCAACAAGGGAATCCAGGATACATACAAAGCTCTCCTCCAACACCGCCAGGATATCCAGCATCGAATTACATACTCACATATCCACAAGGGAACCCAGGATACATACAAAGCTCTCCTCCAACACCGCCAGGATATCCAGCATCGAATTACATACCCACATATCCACAAGGGAACCCAGGATATCCGGCAGTACGATCAAATCCCATCATAATCATTAATAGCTATTGAGAAATGAGGCAAGAATACTAATTTTTGTTTTAGAACACCGCGATGTTTTTTACTAGTTTTGAAGTATTTTGCATTTGAGTAAATTACATATCTCTGGTGCCATTATCTAATTAAAAATATACAATCTTTGACTGATAAGACCTTAGTGAAATGTTTTATAAAAATATTTACCATCTAAAATAATTTTACAAGTCAAGTTACAAAAGGTTTTTGCTTTTTCAATACTTCCCTGAATTAAAAAGCATTGACGCCAAGCTGTACAGTGACTTTTTATTTGTCGCTGTGCTAAATTAATGTCATTGAGGGTATAAACCTTGTACTCAAAGAGCGTTAAGCCTAAAAGTAGCACAGGGAGCTTACAAGCTATATCAACACCAGTAGTTGCAAGCCTAAAGTGGGTAAGGATTTAAGTCGATGACACGAATTTGTCTCAACGTCATTTAATAAGTCACTGTACAATTTTTAAGTAAAACATATTTACTTTTTTTTATCCTGATAAGATTTGCTCCTGTTTGAATTTTTCTTTTGATGTCTTTGCTTTTCTTATTAACTCTTGTGTATTTCGCCTTTCTCTTTTTCTCTGTGTATCTAATTCCTTATTTATCTGAACCATAATGTGAAATCTATCTGCAACTACTTGAGCTTCAGGCATTAATTCTGTCACTAAGTTTTTATAACCTTTCCATAAATCTATACTGACTTCCTCTATTTTCTCTAGGACTTCAGTTCCCCACCCTATAAGAGTTTCCTTTATTATTTCTTGAGTCCGTCCACTTAAAATAGCAATCAGTTTGGATCTGACTTTTCCCGTTAAGTCTTGAAAGACTTGCTGGCAAAGGGTTTAAGAAACAGCACAGCAAATACGGTACA
>NZ_JBIQNW010000130.1:0-7126 GCF_047228265.1 Nostoc sp. UIC 10607
CTCTCAATTACTTCTGCATTTCCTTCCCAGCTTGGGTTATTGACACCAATCACTGGTAATTGTATTGAAATATATTTGATTTTTCGTACTATTTTATCATAACTACTCTGGGAGAGCCGTAATTATTTGGTCAACCTAATTAAAGATAAAATGCTCAGGAGATAAATTCCCGACTTTTAGTGAGAAGTCGGGTTTATGGTTAGAGTATTTATTTATACTCCCTTACTTGTCAATCCTGAGCTATTGCTAATATCTAATTAGGTGTAGTACGTCCCTTAAGACGCTATAACCAGCTAAATCCCAAAGTAAATAGGCTAGAAAACCAATTGCTGCCAAGCGACCATTCCAAAGTTCGGCTTGAGGTGTCCAACCAAATAGAAATGCATTACGATCTACGCCGTTGTAAGCTTTAGCAACAGTTGGTAAATCAGTGGAGGGACGAGTTTCTTGAGTTGCCATTTTTTTCTCCAAAATCTAGTAGTTTTTTAGGTGATGATTTCTAGTAGCTAATCAGATGTAAAACATCGCGCAAGACGCTATAACCGGCTAAATCCCAAAGCAAATAGGCTAGAAAGCCAATTGCTGCCAAGCGACCATTCCAAATTTCGGCTTGAGGTGTCCAACCAAAAAGAAATGCATTGCGATCTATGCCGTTGTATTCTGGTGCAACAGGTGGTAAATCAGTAGAAGAACGAGTTTCTTGAGTTGCCATTTTTCCTCCAAATTTAGTAGCTTTTTAGGTATTTAGTTTCTAGTAGCCAATCAGGTGTAAAACCTCGCGCAGGATACTATAGCCTGCTAATTATCAAACCAAATAGGCTAGAAAGCCGATTGCTGCAAAACTTACATTCCCAATCTCGGCTTGGGGAGTCCAAACAAATAGAAATCCTTTACGATCTTTGCCATTTTATTTTGTTGCAAACAGGGGCAAATATCTGCAATATTATCTAGTTGCCATTTGCTTTGTTCTCAACAATTTGTTTGTTAACTTTAATGTACCTGTTTATAACTAGACTTCTTTCTGCCTGTAGGCACAAACCACAGGCACTTCTTATGGACGATTAATAGAAACATCTTGTTGTAGACAAATCCACCTTGGGAGGGTGAGCAAAAAATGATATGTCAAAAAATGTAAACGTTTCGTGAGAAACTATAATTTAAACAGAATCAATCGCTATAAATAAGCAATTAAAAATTAAAAACTAGCCATACATAATTAATAGTAGGTGGCAATTTGATTAAGATTTCCACCGAGAGATAATAAAAGTTATATCTTCCGCTGGATACACTTTTCAATCTTTGGAGAGATGCTTTAGACAGCTAAATTCCAGGATTCTGAGCTAAAGAGTTAGGTAATGCCATAGGTACAAACATAAATACTAAGAGTTGCTTCTCAAGAAATTCTTAATTCCCCAAATTTAAACTTAAGTAGAAGGAAATACAATGTTCCAAAGTACGGAAATCATGCTGGGACTCTACAAACCACTATTGTGGGTGGCACAGATTCCAGTAGATCCCTCAAATGTCACGCCAGCACAGGCATCGGTTCTCACTTCCGGGCCGCGCTTTTTTGTGGCTTTAATCTCCGGCGTGATCCTAGCCTTTGCTTTCCAATTAGTTCTAACTAATCTCTCCCTTGCAGCCGGTATTTCCTACCTGGGGCACTCATCTGACTCGGATTCAGATACTGGGGAAGCCGGAAGTTTGGGCGGTAACATTCGCAAAATTGGCACCGCAGTGGGGATTTGGACATTAGTCACTGTGACGATCGCCTTATTAATCGCTTCTTTTCTCGCGGTTAAATTAAGCCTTGTAATCTTAGACCCAGCATTGGGGGCGATTCTCGGTTTGGTGATTTGGGGCGCTTACTTTTTGCTCCTTGTCTGGGTAAGTTCCACCACCGTGGGTTCCTTAATTGGCTCAGTCGTCAATACGGCAACTTCCGGTTTTCAAGCGATTATGGGGACAGCCACCGCCGCACTGGGCGCAAAGGCTGTGAATAGCCAAGTGGTAGCGACAGCTGAAGCCGCCGCCGCCGCTGTCCGCCGGGAATTAGGCAGCGCCATCGACCCTGTGAGTATCCGAGAGAACATAGAGGATTACTTAGACAAGCTGCGTCCTCCAGAACTAGATGTGTCAAAGATTCGGAGTGATTTTGAACATTTACTCAACGATCCGCAATTAAAAGCGATCGCAGGGACTCCAGATATCCGCAACATCGACCGCCAAAAGTTTATCGAGTTAGTCAGCAGTCGCACCGACCTTTCTAAAAAAGACGTTAACCGGATTGCTGAAACGTTGTACAAAGTTTGGCAACAGGTAGTGAGCCAGCAACCACCCACCCAAGACCGCATGGGTGAGTTAATGGATTATCTGAAATCACTTCCACCAGGACAAAGCAAGACAGATGAACTCAACGCCAAACTGGATCGATTAGTAGCAGAAATGCGTGGCTCTAAAGAAGCTGACCAAAAGGCAGCCGCTGGGCCAATTCAAAGTACACTCCAGCAAGGACTATCTGCCTTAACCGGCATTGTGTTGGGACGCACAGATTTGTCTGATTTGGATGTGGAAAAAATCTTGCGTAGCCTCACCACCGCCAAAGAAAAAGTTACCCAACAAGCAGATAAGCTAGGTTTGCCAACACCATCAGAACCCTATAGCCCAATTCGGGCTGATGTTGAAAACTACCTGCACAACACTTATGCTTGGCAACTGAGTCAGGAAAAAATCGCCCAGGAATTTCGTGATGTCATTTACGACCCAGCAGCTGATCCTGGAATCGTCCGCAGGGAACTAGAACGACTATCTCGCAACGATTTTGTCAATATCTTGCAACAACGGGGACTACTTACCCAAGCCCAAATTCAGCGCATTGCAGATCAGCTAGAAGTTGTCCGCAAAGAAGTGCTAGTGACAGTTACAGGTATCGAAGAAAGAGAGATAGTCCAAGACTTGCAACGCGCAGTGGAAAGTTATCTGCTCGTTACCCCGAAAGCAGATTTGACACCCGAAGGTATTGAGCAGAATTTCAAACCACTCTTGCAAGACTCAGAGGCAGATTATGAAACCCTGACATTGCGACTAGCCCACCTGGAACGTCAGGAAATTCGGGAGATATTGCTGGAACGGAATGATATTCAGCTATATGAAGTAGACAGCATTCTGGACGAGTTGGAAAAACAACGCGATCGCGTTTTGGTAGAATCCAAAGGGCTGGCTGAACAGGCACAATATCAAGCAGAAACCCTGTGGCTGAATGTAGAATCATATCTGCGTAACACAGGGAAATCAGAACTTAATCCTGATGCCATCCGCGCCGACTTCAAAAAGTTACTCGAAGATCCCCAAAGTGGAATTACTTCCATTCGGGCACGGTTGTCTCGCTTTGACCGCGATACTTTGGTGCAATTGTTGAATCAGCGGCAAGATTTGAGTGAAGATCAGATTAATCAAATCATCAATGCTGCCGAGGAGTCGTGGCATAGTATTCGCCACACACCCCAAGCTGTTGTAGATAAAGCCAAAGAGCAATACGACTCTGTTACTACCACGATCGCAGATTACCTGCGGAATACTGGTAAACAAGAACTCAATCCAGAAGGAATTGGGCGAGATTTGACCAGATTGTTTGAAAATCCCAAAGAGGGAGCCGTAGCACTGCGCCGTCGGTTGTCGCAGATAGACCGCGATACACTGGTGAAATTGCTCAGTCAACGCAAAGACTTGAGTGAAGAACAAGTCAATGAAATCATTGATTCCACCCAAACTTCGATTCGTAACTTTGTCCGTGCGCCTCGTCGCCTAGCCACCCGGACACAGCAAAGAGCGGAAACATTCAAAGCTTATCTGGAAGAGTACCTGCGCCAAACTGGGAAGGAAGAACTTAATCCTGAAGGTATTAAACGCGACTTGCAACTACTGTTACACGATCCACGAGTTGGAGTAGAAACTTTTAGCGATCGCCTTTCCCATTTTGACCGTTCTACCATCATCGCCCTGCTGAAAATTCGGGAAGATATTTCCGATGAAGAAGCGGCGCGGATTGCCGATAACATTGTGTCCGTAAGGGATCAATTTGTAGAACAAGTGCGAAATATCCAACGAGGCATTCAAGATGCGATTGACGGGGTTTTTGCCCGCATTCGTAACTATCTCAACTCCTTGGATCGTCCAGAACTTAACTATGATAATATCAAGCGCGATGTTCGCACATTTTTTGACGATCCCCAGGCAGGGTTTGATGCTCTGCGCGATCGCCTGTCTTCTTTTGACCGTGATACCCTAGTGGCAATTATGAGTTCTCGTGAGGACATCTCTGAGGAAGATGCCAACCGGATCATCGATCAAATTGAACGGGCACGCAACACAGTATTACAACGTGCAGAACGCATACAGCATGAAGCCCAACGCCGCCTAGAACAGGTGAAGCATCAAGCACAACGGCAAGCGGAAGAAACCCGCAAAGCCGCAGCTTCAGCATCTTGGTGGCTGTTTGCCACAGCAACCGTATCTGCGATTTTCTCTGCATTAGGAGGAGTGATTGCTGTAGCTACGCAGTAGGTTGATAAGTTTTCTCCGCTAAATTTTAAGCCTCCCATCGCGGGAGGCTTTTTTTGTTCCGCAGACTTACACGCCATTTTCCTTAAACCATGCCAAAAGCTGTTTCCAACCGTCCTTAGCTTCTTTCTCGCGGTAGGAAGGGCGATAATCGGCAAAAAATGCGTGGGGTGCATCGGGGTAGACGATGATTTCAGATTTGCTGCTGCTTTGCTTTAAGCGATCGCGCATCTGCTCTACTGTATCGAGGGGAATACCCGTATCTTTCCCCCCATAGAGTCCGAGAACGGGGACTGTCAGTTTTGATGCAATATCAACGGGATACTGGGGTTGAAGTTCGGTAGCATCGCCCACGAGTCGCCCGTACCACGCCACACCTGCCTTCACCTTGGGATTGTGCGCTGCATATAGCCAGGTAATGCGGCCGCCCCAGCAAAAGCCTGTAACAGCCAATTTATCGGCATTGCCCTTAGCTGATTTCACAGCCCAATTTACAGTTGCATCAAGATCGGATAAAACTTGGGCATCTGGTACTTTGGCGACAATTGGGCGAATTTCGTCTATACTGCTTAACTTAGTGACATCACCTTGACGAATGAATAGTTCTGGTGCGATCGCCAAATACCCCAATTGAGCAAAGCGACGAGTGACATCCTGAATATGCTCATGTACACCAAATATTTCCTGGAGTACCAGAACAATTGGGAAATTTTCACCAGTTGCAGGTACTGCTCTATAGGCAGGAATGTCCCCATCTTTGACAGGAATTTTCACTGCACCAGCTACTAAACCCTTAGCCTCGGTGCTGATGACTTGGGCAGAAATGGGTTGCACAGCCAAGGCAAAACCCGTCGCCAAAGTGGCAGTTGCGATAAATTTGCGGCGTGTTATTTCTTTCATCATCTCTACCTTGAATTGGCGAAAATCTTTATTTATTCTTTGTTATACGTACAGTACTACGACAACAAATACTACAATTTATGAATTAGTTTACCGTAATATTAGCTTCGTTTGCCATCCAAGCGTTCTTGCTGTGTGGCTGTTATTAGGGAAAAGTCAGACGTATTAGCAAAGAAAAGCCACGGGACTAAACAATTTTCTGTGCTAAGTTCCCTTATAGTATGGTCAAATGCGCGGTAGGGTAGGTATACAAATTCCACAGCCGAAAAAAAGTGCTTCTATCTCAACCCCAGCAAGCATTTCACCCCACTAATGCCTAATTTTCATTCGCGCAATCTCTGAAATGCTTGCAATCAGTAGGTTTTAGCCTTCAACCTTTCCCGAAACTCTTTCCAATCTCATTCTCTAATGCTATGATTGCTCTTAAATCGCGCAACCGCACCTTGAAAACTAAATATAGCTTGGCCTTTAGGCTCCCGCTATTGCAATTCATCAAAATCCCTATTAGGGATTGAAACATCATTAGTATCTCCCCATGCTCAAATGATGATTATTGCAATTCATCAAAATCCCTATTAGGGATTGAAACTTTAGTTTACAGGCGATCGCCCAAAGTGATAATCTAAATTGCAATTCATCAAAATCCCTATTAGGGATTGAAACACGACAAGAACAGCTACTACAATGCACTGGTGTGAAATTGCAATTCATCAAAATCCCTATTAGGGATTGAAACTTTGTAAACCTTAGAGTGTTGGTATGCCCTAACATTGCAATTCATCAAAATCCCTATTAGGGATTGAAACAGCGCAACACATATCTATAGCCAGTAGGCTTCAACATTGCAATTCATCAAAATCCCTATTAGGGATTGAAACGATGCAACTCTTGCCAAAAGTGGTGGAGCGTGGGATTGCAATTCATCAAAATCCCTATTAGGGATTGAAACACGTGATGCCGTAACACTTGATTTACTCTCAGCCATTGCAATTCATCAAAATCCCTATTAGGGATTGAAACTCTGCAAATCGCCCTCCAGCACCCCTAGCGTAAAATATTGCAATTCATCAAAATCCCTATTAGGGATTGAAACAAACATTGACCAACGTAGGCGATTACAGGAAGTACTATTGCAATTCATCAAAATCCCTATTAGGGATTGAAACAGATTCTGATTGAAGAATTAGCAACATACCAAATTATTGCAATTCATCAAAATCCCTATTAGGGATTGAAACCTAAACTGCCTCCATCCTAAATCGCTAATAGCTCTGGATTGCAATTCATCAAAATCCCTATTAGGGATTGAAACCCTACGGCGTGAATCAAGTATACATATCCTTGATATTGCAATTCATCAAAATCCCTATTAGGGATTGAAACTTTTGCCCATCGGTCAACGTGGTGTATTTGCATAATTGCAATTCATCAAAATCCCTATTAGGGATTGAAACTCTAGGTTGGTCATCTTGGCTCCTTGGTTTCTATAATTGCAATTCATCAAAATCCCTATTAGGGATTGAAACAGATAACAAGCGTCCATCGGCAGTAAACAGTATTGCAATTCATCAAAATCCCTATTAGGGATTGAAACAGTGCGACTCGTTTTTGAGAAAAAAATACAAATAATTGTATATAACTCAAAGTGAGAACGACAAGGATAAAA
>NZ_JBIQNW010000131.1:0-6984 GCF_047228265.1 Nostoc sp. UIC 10607
CCACTAATGTATAAAATATCCTTTCCTAAATTTTACTCATCTCAATAATTTTTTTGCACTTGTGAGAAATCCGGGTACACTGTCTGATGCACCACTGCGGGGTAGGGTTAGCTTTTTGAAAGTTGTATCAATATTAAAGTCCTTAGAAGCTACTACTAAATCTAGAGGTAGGGATTCCGAGTCATTCCACACCTGAGCCAAGGCTTGATCTGGAAATGGAGTCGGCTCACTCTCTATTCCTTTTCGTTCTGGGCTGATGTCTACAAGCAATAAATAAGTCTGTCCGTGAATTAAGGGTTCGCTGGGTGGAACAGTTATGTGATGGCGTAGCCCCTCGCAGGCATCGTCAGGGTTAACAAAGTAAGTATTAAAGTAACGATAGTTTTCTACATAGTTGGAGATTTCTTGTATAAAAGGTAGCTGCTTAACAGTGTGGTCTTGGTTGGAAAGACGCAGGATGGAACTGGTAAGGCTAATTACCGGGTTTGGTTGATTGTTGGGTTCACCTTTGGTTTGACCATCAAAGGTAATAATTTCTTTTGTCTCTCCGAATAGTTCTTTCTCTAAATAAGCTAGGCTTGGTAACAATTCTCTAGGGATTCGACCGTCTAAAGCGTCTAATTTGACTTTTATCGCTTCAAAAAGCTGATGTAAAGTAGAATTTGCCTGAATTATAATAATTAATTCTGGTTCAATAAACTCCCAGTAATCAGGATCGAGAGCTAGTTGCTGTCCTACATCTTGCAGAAGTGCTTGTTCATCTTCGCTCAAAGGAATTTCCAGTTTTTTCAGCGCCAGTAACAGAGCTAGTAGAGTTTTGGTAACGGAAGAATTCATTGAAGTAGGTTGCTTGTAATACTTTATACGGTTAAAATTCTTAGCTATGAGAAGAGAAGCACTTATAGTTGGTATCAACCAATATCCTTTTTTAAAGGATACACCGACAAGTAAAGCCAAGCACCTGACTACGCCAGCAACGGATGCGGAAGCGATCGCGCAACTGCTGGAAGCTGATGATAATTTTCAAGTGCAACGACTGCCAAAGCGGGAGATTGATGGCAAAATACAGGTCGATCCAAATGGACAGGTATCTCTTGGGGAATTATCACGAGAAATTAACAAGTTGTTTTGTTCAGACAATAATCGAGACACGGCACTATTATTTTTTGCTGGACATGGATTACAGCAGCTAAATTCTTTGGGTAATAAGAGAAAAATCTCGTTGGCAACAAGTGATACTAAAGGAACAGGGGAAAATAGCATATTGCTCAATGATTTGTGGGAGTTGTTAGAGGAGAGTCCTGTAAAAGAGCAAATTATTTGGTTGGATAGCTGCTATAGCGGAGAATTATTAGAATTTCAAGATAGCGATTTACCAAGACGGATTTCTGGACTTAGGCGCTTCATAATTGCCGCATCTCACAGTTCAGAAGTTGCTTATGCGCGGCTAAATGGTAAACATGGCGTATTGTCAGGGGCACTGATAGAAGGGCTTGATCCTAGTAAAATACCACAGCGTGATTGGATAACTGATCGGACACTGGCAGATTTTGTGGAAAGGGAGTTAAAAATATACTACGAACAGACAAAAATTCCTCAAATTCCACAAATTAGGAGATCCGATCACTCAATCAAACTAATTCTCGGTCAAGGAGAAAAACACTTAGATTCTATTCCAAGTGACCTAACTACGTTACAAGAAGCAAAAAAAAGTTACTTAAAGCAGCTAAGAACGATTTTTGACGATGTTATATTTGCAGGTATTGATATAGAAAAATCTGTTGTTAATCAGCCTAAAAAATTAATAAACATTTTTGTTACACCTCTTTTAGAAGAAGATGTTGTTGGGCATGAAAAAGAAGCACAAAAAATCACAGCTAAAGAATTGTTTAAAGACGAACAAACTAGACAAGTCTTGTTGTTAGGTAAACCAGGTTTAGGAAAAACAGCTTTGATTAGTTATTTTGTCTTAACGTTGTGTGGACAACAGCCAGATTCAGAATTGGAGCTTTCAAATAAAATAGATAATTTTAAGTTTGATAAGCACAAACTTATACCTAGTAGCATTGGGCTATCAAATGATGTAGATTGGCTGCCAATTGTCTTTAAGATTCGAGACTTAGCTCGTCATCCCGATAGAAGCATTCTGGATTTTGCCCAATTTTTTGCTATAAATCGCTTACATTTAACATTGCCAAATAATTTTTTTGAAACCTGGCTAGAAAAAGGATATGCCATCATCTTTTTTGATGGATTAGATGAAGTAGAAAAAACTCAACAGCCAAAAATTGTTGATCTTATTAAGGCATTTTTAGGAAAGTATTCTCAGAATAGAGCTATTATTACTTCTCGTCCTATAGGTAATCCTGGCCGCTATTTTGAAACGGGTAAATTTACTCGATATTCCATTCAACCTTTTCCTAATGGACATATCGTTACCTTTATTAATCGTTGGTACGATAGCTATTGCCTAAATAAATTAGAGGCTGAACGTTATAAAGCTAATTTAAGAAAAGCTATACTTGGCAACGAGCGTATCAATATACTTGCACAAAACCCCCTGTTATTGACAATTATTTTGTTAATACATCGAGAACAAACTCAGTTACCTAAAGAAAGAAGCGAGCTTTATGATTGTGCCATTAAAACCCTCCTTAATTGTTGGGATAGTTTCAAAGAATTAGAAAATTGTAAAGTATTACAATATCTAAAACAAGATGATTTACGGTGGTTGATGGCACAATTAGCTTATTGGATTCATACTCAAGGTGGAGTAGACAATCAAGAAGGAGGAACCTTAATTGAACAGGATACTTTAGTTGAAAAATTAAGTAAATATATTCAGGATATTCAGACAGAGAAAAGAATAAAATATTATCAAGCTAAAGCTGAGGCAGAGCGATTTTTAGATCAAATAGTGCGGGATCGCGCTGGCTTATTATGTTTACAAGGTGATAGATGCTACGCCTTCGTACATAGAACATTTCAGGAATATTTGACCGCAGAAGATATTTGTAATCGAGCTAAAGAACATAGTGAACTAGAGCTTTTGTCATGTGAAATTCAGTCACATTTACATAATTCATATTGGCACGAAGTGATTTTGCTGCTTGTAGCACAATTAACTGGAAACCAAGTAACACATGCCATTCTGACGATTCTTCAGAGTAGAAGTGAATATGAGCAATGGCTGCATCGAGATTTACTATTTGCAGGGCGTTGTCTAGGAGAAAATCCGAAGCAGTTGGAGCAGGGAAAGCAAAATGCCAAATTAGTAACAGAGATTTTGACTCAACTAGTAAGATTGGAAGCTACTAATGATTTTTGTGTAGGGTTCAAAATAAAAAAACAAATTCCTGATATTTTATTAAATTTAAGTGGAACTAGTTTTGCATCAGAAGCTCTACAAATTATAAATTTTTATGCGTTGACAATCGATTTAGATAAAATTTTGATGTATCGCTTAACACTAGGAAGTCATAAAGAGGCAGTTAATGAAATTTTTCCTTTACTTAAAAATCGAAATTCATTTGAGCGGACAATAAAGATGTTAAATAAAGTTGCGAAATATAGTAATATTTCTGACTTTTTAATCAAGCAATTGCGTTCTGAATTTCATGGGGAATTAGGTATAGCTAAAGCTTTGAATGAACTAGGTTATCGTGATGAATATGTAGCTTTGACTTTAGAATCTTCCGACAACGATGACTATTATGATTATATTTCTAAGGAAGAATTTGATAAACAATTAATGGAAGAAGTTGATTCCCTTTATTCAGAAATAAGACCCTTATTAGGGGAATTAATAAATAATTCTGAAGTAGCAATAGATAATTTAATAATTCGGCTAGATTATGAGGATTATGGTATCAGTGAATATGTAGCTAAAGAATTGGGAGAAGCAAGCAAAAATTCTCGAATTATTGAGATAAAACTCCTAGAAAAGTTGCAGGATGAATCTTGTGAACAGTATGAGCGTAGTAATATTATTAGAGCGTTAGGTTATTTAACAACTCCCTCTCCAAATGTTATAAGTACTTTAGTTTTCCTACTTCATAAGGATGAGCATATATTTGTACGTCTAAGCGCAGCTAAAGCCTTAATTCAACTGAATATTGAGCATTATTTCGTTCTTAATCAACTATTTGACTTGTTAAAAGATTTTACTTTTACTTCTCTTGATTTGTTGCCTTGCAATTTCCCTGAAGATCCTCCCCAATGTGCTTCGATCTTTATTTCTGAAGTCTTCAATGCATTAGTTGAGTTAGGTAAAACGTTTGATTTGGTTGCTCCTGCATTAAATCAGTGGATTGAGCAACATCAGGACAAAGAGTATGTAGGAGTATTTGGAATTGACGCACTGTGGATGTTGCTAGAAGATACATCAGAAAGTTCTAAACAATGAATGCAGAATTTTAGCCGAGAATTTTTATCACAACACAAGCAGCAAGCAAACTCTCACCTCTCTCAAAAACCTTTACCATCTAGTCACACAATATCATCAGCACGTTTGCCAGTACCTTTATCTGCCGCGCCAATAGTTGTTTCACTTCGTTAACTAACCCATAACGCAGTTAACGTATGTTTTTCTGCATTCCAGTACAAGTATTTATTATAAGTATAAGCGCAATGTTTTCAAGTTGATTTGTCGGTAGTGGCAAAGTGCGTTCGCTTCACTGTTAATTACTGATTTCTCGTCTTTTAAGGATTGTAAGTATAGATTATTACTTTATAACTATTTTTAACATAGATTTTCCCGTAATTTACTAGATATTACTTTAAGTCCTAATCGCAACATTTAGCCCGCAAGCGGCTTCGCTTTTCTGGGTTAATGCACCCAATAGACTCATGTCAGCTATGCAAAGCATCAAACTTTCTTTTGCTTTCCTTTGCTGCCTCAATTACTTCTTCTAGAGTGCATTGGTACACTTCTAAAAATATGGGAATGTCCTCAATTGGCAACCTGGGAGTATGCCGCCCAATATCCCAGTTACGAACAGTTGACTCGGCAATTCCCAATTTAGATGCCACATCTACTGTTCGCAACCCTGCTTTTTCCCTTAACTCCTTCATATCCATAACAGAATAGTACTACCAATAAAATAGCAGTTAATTGACGTAGTTGACAAGCGCAGTTAACTAGCGGATAATAGATATATAAGAGAAGCGCCCCTGACTGCGAATCTGAAGCGCTTCTTTTGCCCTAAAATTAAAGAGCCTTCCAATCATGACATACCAAATCTACAGCCAACAACAGCTGCAACTGAAATCCATTGCCCGTCTCAAGCAAATCTACAGCGAAATCGGCTGCACAGTCAAAGTAAGCGATAAACGCTGTAAGGATGCCTGGATTTCCGCCATTGTTAGCTATCAGTCAAGCAAGATTCAAAAAGTCACCCTCGCTGCCCCCGACAACCAAGCCCTTGCTCAAGCCGAACTCGACAGTTACATCGCTGACCAAGCCCAAGCCATAGCTCCCGAACCCCTCACAATAGTCGAAATCTCGTTTGACGATCACGAATATTACGCTGATAACAAACTGATAGCCAGCATCAGCTATGACGACAACCACTTAACGCAACGCTGGGTAGTCATGATCAACGGTAAAGAAATATTCCGTGCCAACACTCTAATGCGTTGCGATCGCTTCATCTGCACTCACCACAAAGATGGTACGCTGCCAGTCCAAGAAGCAGGGGGGCAGGGAGCAGGGAGCAAGGGAGAAGAAATTGCCCCCCTGCACTCCGCACCCTGCTCCTTGTCCTCTTCTACTACTGAAAACCAAATCATGGCGCATATCTTCAACGAGTGCCAGAATTACGGGTTTGAAATTCTCGATGATGGCATTTACAACAACAACGGCGTGAAACTGGGGCAAGTCGGATGCACTGACGGGAACTGGTGGGTGAAGAGGCGTTATTCAGTCCAGCAGCAGTATTCTAACTCGGTGCTTGATGCTGTGCGTAGGCTTTGCCCGTCGCAGACATCGCTGTCGATGGTGGACGTGTCTACTGATGGTAAATCCATTTTTAAGGAATATTTTTTAGATCAGCCGTTAGAACAGCTAACTGGCGATAAATTGCAACGGCTGCTGGAGAGAGCGGAGTTAGTCACAGCGTAATTCAAACAGTTATCAGTAAACAGTTAACAGTTATCAAAATTCGACACTGTTAACTGATAACTGGTAACTGGTAACTGCTCACTGATTATTTCCCTTCATTCACCTATTCATCTATGCAACCCACAATATCCATTCCCAAACACTGGGGCTACCCACGCTTTGCTTTGGATCAACGTACAGAACAAGGCACGATTCTAGGACTTTATTACTACCCATCCGGTACAGAATTAGCTGAACAATTTGATGATGGTTGGCGCTATGTACTGATGCCTAATAAAAACTCTGATGAAACCTCGTACTTGAAAGAGGATCAAATCCAACCGCTCACGCCAGAAGAATTATTCCACCAAATCACTGCTGAAATTGACTTTTATCAACAGCAGATAAGCATTCTCAACCGACAGTTAACCGTATTAACTAAGGGTGCAAACAATGGCTAACTCTACAGACAGCTTTGACCGTAGAGCCAATCATTTGCTGCGTTCGATTCGGCTTTGTGGTGGTTGTGTGCCTCTGCATCGTCTGCAATTCCAATTCTCCGATTCAGTAATTCAAACACTGCTGGATAGAGAACTGGTGCAAGTACAGAACACGGGACGCGGCTTTTTGTTGGAGATTGCCGAGGATTTTTAAGTTATTAATCCCAGAGGACAAAATTATGAAACTTTACGCGAAAACCATTGCACAGACTTTACCCGATTGGGCAACTATCGTCGCACAGAGCGGAGATTTAATTGAGATTGAAATCAACGATGAACACCCAAATTTTCAATCTCTGCTTGAAGAGCTTAGTGGTGCAGAAAACTCTCCGGAGTCTCAAGTTGAGAACACAGTGACACGGGAGAACTCAATTTGTTGCTCTA
>NZ_JBIQNW010000132.1:0-6706 GCF_047228265.1 Nostoc sp. UIC 10607
TTGCTGTTACCCTCATCTATTCTTGGCGTGTTGGGCTTGAAGCATCCCCAATCGGAATCTTCACCAGTGATAATATTAATTCCGCTACACCACCAACCACCATCAGCTAAATGAGCATATCGCCGCATGTCTCCATCCCTGATCCTTCCGTCGTTACGGCGGGAAATTTTGGGACTGTAGAGCAAGTAATCATAACCCGCCCCTGACAACGATTTGAAGTTAAGCGCGGCTATTTCAGGGTTAATAGCACTGTTAATAAATTCTTGGTAATGTTGACCTTCTATGCCCTCAAAACCACTCCCACCCCTGCAACTCTCTCCAGGTTGGGACGCTGACTCAAGAATTCTAATGCTAGCTGTTTGCTCATTCCCGATGCTATCAGCCTTGTGAATATTCTCTTTTGGGCACGTTTGTACTTTCTGGTTCCTGGGTGTAATACTTTGCCCTGTGGCAGAATTTCCTGTGTCAGTGGGAGCATATTTGCTTTTTTTAAATTCTGCAATAGCGCTTGACTCATACCTGTGGTTGCCTCGCTTGTTGAATTTCCTGAAAACCTGCCTTAACTCTCGATTTAGTGATTTTTGGGGTGAGGCTATCTTGCCGAATCCTGTGTGACTCATGCTTTTACCCCGCTTTTAGGCTTGGCTAGCCACTTGATAAAACGCCCACAATCAGCGCACTCTAGGCGGGAATGATGTACCCCAGTTCCCGGACTGATCTTTGTAGTCTCGCAAGCGCACCCCGGTTTTTGATAAGGCTCTAGGTCAAATAAAGGCTTTTGGAAACTTGAACTTTGTAAGTTCGATTGTTCGATATTGTCGAACAAGCGTGGTATTATTAATTTAGGTTTTTCGGAATCGCTGTGAATCCTTGTTTGCGGCGATTTTGACATGTTTGGGGGTACTCCTTTTGAATGTTGGAGCCGCCCACTATTACCAAAATTTTGATAAGCTTGAAATCAATTAACGATATTTTTTGAGTGTTTTGTCTTTGCGTTTGTTCAGAACGCTTGAATTGTCTGATTTCAGTTTGCTGATTTTGGAGGTTCGTGGGCAAGCACTTTTTCTTTTTGTCTTTCTGATACATTAATCATTTCATACGAAACCCTTTTTGAGGGCCGTTTTTAGACCAACCTATGAAACCCTTACGCAGTAAGCGTCTTTATGATCGGGTATTATTTTAGTTGTCAGTTTCAGCCTTTTTGAGCGATCGGTTCCTTTTGACTTTTAGAAAACTTTCTTGCGTATTTTGTTGAACTAGTGGGATAAATGCGTTACCTCGCCCATGACGCTGGCAAAGTACCCCAGATTTGTATGATAAGGCCGCCCAATCCTCGGTCTTAAACGATTCCATAAACTTTTTGAAAGCTGCCAGCATAGGTTCCCAGTATTTTTTTAAAAATCCTGGTTCTTTGTTACGTCTTTTTAAAGCTTCGTCAAAAAGTAATGAAAGATGTGGGCGATCTTCGTTTTTAAAAGGATTACTAGCCTTTTTTAATTCACCAAAAATATGATAAAAATTTTTACTTCCCTTGTCTTTCCCTCCAAGAATTACAGAGTGTGTTGATAAACAATGTTGATATTCCTCACATACAATCTCTAAAAACCATGTAGTAGCATTATCATATTGCCCTGGTTCTAAACGAGAATGGCATTTTTCACATAGTATTAAAAACTTGTGATATAGGATTGCAAGGGGATTAATTTGATTTAAGAATGTTCGTTCATCTTTATTAAGTTGCTGCCGTATACATTGAACTCCTGTTTCTTCCTGATAAACAAGGTTGCAAACCGTATTCCACATGAATTGTATCGGAATGTGATTACTTTCATCTACTAGTGAAACTACTGTGATCGCGTCCATTTAAACCCTCGCTGCCAAAGTTTGACTTTTAATTTCATCCTCAATCGAAGTTAATCCCGTCTGTAAAATGAGTTCTAGCCACTCGCTTTGTGGCTCACCTTTAGCAGCATTTTTGCATCGTAAAGCCAATTCATAGCTACCACTTAAAACACTTTCAATTCGGTCAGTTCGTGATTGTAAATCTGCCAAGGCAATTGCAGCAGATCGAGATTCCTTGAGACAGTTCAGAAGTGTTTGAGCATCGCCACGATTGTATTCAGATTTAAGTTTTTCCTGAATTTCATTAGCCAGTACAATACTGATGCAGCAGCAAAACTCAAGACATCCTTTGGCATCAATGCCTTTAGTTTTGGAGAGTAGCTCAAATACAGCTTGAGCAGTTTCACCTGCTCTTATGTGCTTTCGCCTCCAAACACTTAAGCTGTCAAGCGACGGATTAAACCCCCGCTGATTCCACCAAACTTGTAACTCAAGCAATGTTTTGGCTGAGGTCGCGTAATCTTGCCATGATTCCTTTGCCTCTGGTGTAAGCTGATCAATTAGTTTCTCTACCTTTCCTGCATAAATATGTGTTCTGCGAGTTGCCATAAGTGTTTAGAGTAGATAGTTCGGATGTACTAGAATAGCATCACGCACATTTTCCCGCCTCAATCATCTTGGTGATCGCCTCTTTGGTTTGATCATGCTGTCTTTTCCTTCTCCTGTTTCATTCCGTCAAGAACTGATTGCTTTTCCCTGGCCCACTTGGAAATCATCTCTTCAAGCGCCTTGCTTTGATCTGTCTCTGTCGCAGCACAGATAGTTTTAAACAATAATGCAAGGTCTTTAGGCACATAGCCAGAGATTAATCGGTAGTTCGGATCACCTCTCTTGCCTCGAAGATTCTCGCCCATAAATATTTAGCAGTATAGATATTACATCTATGCTGGCATGAACTCAGAGAGTAGCAAAGTTTTTCCTTGACAAGAGTGCATGAACACTTGCTATCATATCAGCAAGGCAATCAATCGGCAACAAATCACTATTTAGCGTCCTACGAGTAAGCCAAAGTATTACCCCATCTGGCTTTTAGCGATTAGGAGCGACATTGTGATGCTTGCTCTATCGATTGATAGCTAATTAACCATTAATTCATATTGATTACCGTAGTAAACCCATGAAACCTAGACGGAGCAAACATTCTACAGATTTAGACTCATTTCTTGATTTTCCATCTACCAAGACATATTTAGCTGAGGTTTTGGGTGTTAGTCGCTCGACCTTAGTCACTTGGGAGAATTTAGCTTTCTGGAGAATCCCCAGTTTCAGAGATGCCTACCCCAAAACCCACGATGGCAGTTACGACCGGGAATCACCCTTATCACCCTACCAAGCATGGGTTTTGGGCAGAGTAGGGCGATTAATGGCACAGCTACGACGGTCTGAACGAGTCAAAGGCTATATCGCCAAAAACCCGAATGATTTTTCTAGATACCGCTATCAGCAAGCATTCCAGCAAATCCAAAAAATCCAAAAGGGAGCGTAAATCATGGCAACACGGAAGAGAACTACAGCACCAACAGCAGACACAGTAAGCATTCATGATGCTTGCTTAAGGTATATGACCACGGAACAGAGCTTGAGACTGGCTTTAAGCCATGTTCGCCCCGATGATTTCGATACTGTAAAGGCAGTTTCAGAATTAGATTTAGAAGCGATCGCCTCCCACTTTCAGCCAGAAGTACCAACTGTGGCTAGCACCTCAGAGTTACCTGAAAATTCACAAAATTTAACACAACCGGAACAGCCTGAGAGTTCACAAAATTTAACACAGCAAACATCGGAACCAGGACTAGAACAGCCACAAAATACCCTTTCCTTGCCTCAGCAACAGCAACATCTAACAGCCCCTACCCAATCCCCAAGCAATCATGCCCAGCTAACGCTAATTGACCAGCTAGCTCGGCAGGCATCGGAAGAAATAGCAGCAGTAGACGCGATCGCCCAAGTTAAGAACCAACTGATTTTAAATAATTTAGCTGTGCGAGATGCCGAACTTGCAGAGGGTATCAATCAGCACTGGCAACACCAAAAGCAAGGATATTTGGGAGCGATTAGAGATTTGGCTGGACTTGCACAGCAAAAGCCAGAAGTTACCCCAGATGAAACTGACCTGTCCCAAGAAATTGAAGGCATCATCACTGAACTGGGAAAAAAGTTAATCGCGTGAGAGGGATCAACATCCTGTTATCTCCTTTTGATTTCACGAACTGGTTATTGGAGAAATTATTTGGCTTTTCACCGTGAACAATGAAAAAATCATTTCTCAACTTGATAGATCGTCCTTGCTTCATCTCTCTAGTTTTTTAATCCAAAGCTTAATGCATCCGTCTGAGAGTCTTTCGGAGATAGCCGATCTAGAAATGTTTTGGGAGCTAGACGAAGATGCCGTTGATTACTGCAAAAATCTTGAGTCACATGAGTACATGAAATTTTTACAGCAAATTATCAACACCCTCGCCAAGGAAGAAGAAGCTGCTGCCATCGGTTCTCAACTTTGTTTGCCTATTTAAAAGCGATCGCTTACCGTCCAAAGTAGCGATCGCCCGATCATCGCCCTTTATCAAGATTGACAACCAATGAAATTCTACTCTCTCCTAGTAGCCATGTCCTATATGGCTCTACTTGTCGCGCTTACCCTTGTTAGTTTTGCCAGTAATCTATCTCAAACAATAGCCGCAACAGAACACGAAAACCCACCACCAAAACCTTATAGAGGGCAAGGTAAGCGCGATTAGAGCAGGTAAAAAAAAGGGATGTTTGCCAGCATCCCCCCGCAACACTTGTAAAATCCCATTTCTGGGAATGTATCTTAATTACCCAGCAATTATGCCATATAGCACCCATATCAAAAAAGCTTTATGGATGACTTAAATAGCCACATTCAAGACGCGAAAACGGACGAAACAGAGCTAGAACAAGTCCTCAAAAAATACGATTTGGATGAGGAATTAGCGCTTGAATTTAGTGAAATTGACAAAGCATTTAGACAACTAGAAATTAAATATCAATCATTGCTCAACACTAGAAAATTTTTCAACAATGGCAAAAATTGACGTTACAAAAGCAGCCGCGAAAGCTGTAGCTGAGAAGTTAGCAGGGCGTAACCAAAACGGGTCATCTAGCAGTAATTCTACATCCGCTACCTCTGCCACATCTGCCAGCATTCCCATAGATAGCCGTATCCCTGGCTTGATGACAGTAACTCCCGATTTAGTACCGGGAATGATGCCAGCTTTTAAGCCAGAAGATTACCGCGTAAATGACCCTTTAAACCCTCCCGAAACTCTACCACAGGCAACTCAAAGCCAGTTTGATAAAGGGATGAAAATCTATGAGGGTTCTACACGAGCATTGAAACTTACGGGAGCCGCGCTCGACCTGACACGCGAGAAATTTACTGTTATTGGTAAGCACTCAAAAGCTTTTGGTGCTGGCATCCAAGCGGCTACCGAGATTGAAAAAGTTAAGGGTAACTACCTTGACTATTTGAATCAAAAAGAGGTGACTACCCAAAAATCAGTTGCTTTAGATGTTAGTCAGGTTAAAACGATCGCTGATACGAATATCTCAGTTTATAGCAAAGATGAACTAAACCAAAAACTATTACAAGCACAAATAAAAGCTGAAGAATTAAGGCTAAAAACTGTTGAGTCACAAGGGAATCTAGCAAGCTTTAAAGCACAGTTAGGTGATTACCTAGAGGTAAAATCATGAGATTATCCTACAGCTTAGGGCTAAGTGCTTTTAGCTTGTGCGCTGGCTTGGCAGTAGCTTCTGGAGGGTTCACCAACGATATAGCCAAAGTAATCTCTATGCTTGGTGTGGGAGCATTGCCAGCAAGTTTTATTACTTACTTTATCGCGGATAATAAATCACAGAGATTGCTAAATGATGCTGAAAGTAAAAACGAACAAGCAGGTAAGACACTGCATAAAATAATTAGGGATTTTGACACTTGCAAGTCAAAGTTAACTAACGCTAGCAGCCAGCTAGAATCCTTGAAAGATGAACTTAAAGAAGCGAGAAATACCATCAACTCGTTAGGTCATAACAAACTAGAAAACACGGGTTTAATTGCCCAACTGCAAGCTAAGTTGAACCAAGCGTTTACCCAATCACAGCAAGAAAAACAACGTATTGAATATTTAGAATCCGAATGTGAGCAATGGGAATTTAACTTTAAATCTCAAGTAGAAACGGAAGCTAATCAACGTTTTCAACTTGCTAAGTCTCAGGAATTAGAGAAAATTTACTTAGAGCATGACTCGATAACCAGTGAAGCTATGCAGTTATTTAGACGGCTGCAATCCTGGGGTGAGAAGGTAGCGCACGGACATCAAAGCAAAGCAGAAATTATCAAGAGTTTAGCAAGTAGCTACAACGAAAATTTAGATGAGGTTGGGGAGGCAATCGCTAGTGAGCGCCAAAACTATCTTTTACAAATCGAGCTACTAAACGAGCGTATAGGTCAATTGCAGCAACAATTACAAGGCGATTTATTAGAACCTGTTTATGGTGACTTTGGCTTTGATATCAACGGCAAAATAGCCAACGAGATAGCGCGTACTCTGTTTACTGATATCAATCTAGCTTTAGGCGTTAAAGGCTTCCAGATTAAGCCTGACGGCGTTGTAGATGTGGGCTATGAGTATTCGCGCTTTGTTGACCCTCAAGCCGTCGTAGATGCAATTAAGAGACATTCTGAGGTACTGGTTAAAAAGTTAGGACTATTCAAAATAACAAGCGTTCGCAAGCTGGAAATAACCGATTGTATTGTGGTCAGCTACCGTATGGGGCCAGC
>NZ_JBIQNW010000133.1:0-6563 GCF_047228265.1 Nostoc sp. UIC 10607
GCTGTATTGGGCTTGGTTTATTGCGTCTAATCCTTGTATAGTGCAGCTTTAAAAGTTTTTCGCTCTTTTTGCGTAAAGTATAAAACTTGAACTGAAGAGTATTACATAGCGAACGAATTATATGTAAAACATGGACAAGATTTTAAAAGTCCTTTATTTAATTCCCCCTTTAGAGAAACGCTGCTCTGGTCATGCCCCAGGGCAGTTTTTTTGTAGGTAGGCAAAATACAGTTTGCACCGTTAGCGTTGCATAAATCAACCGTTCATCTCTGATAAATCCTCGAAGCTACCAATTGCAGCTTTTTAGTCTTAACTACTTCAGCACAACAATCTTGGCAGAAAACATAAATGATTACGAAAATATCCGTAAATCGATTTGGCATATTTCTCAGCAAATATACTCAAAAGCTGGGAACTATAGCTTTAGGCACAACATTGCTATTCTTTTTGAGTTCCTTATGTTGGTATGCTCCGGCACTTGCAGATACTTTTGGTTGTTATCAGGGAACAGGTAGTCCTGCTGCCTGTACTAGCTCCTTGCCACCACTAATTGGCTCAGAGTGTATTGCCAACAGTGGGGGAACTGTTAATGATTGGAACACAACCATAGTTGACAATAACAGTAATGTTACTGCCTTATCTTTTCACGGTGGGCAGATAGAAGCCAACACCAGCCCCATTAGCGAAGATTTACAGGAACTATACGGTTGGAACCGTTATGACTTTAATGGCCATGTAACAACTGCTGATTGTAAAAGTTTATGGTCGGCAGACACATCTAGTTGTACTGTGGGAAGAAATTTTTGTACTCTTCACATTACGTCTACACGCTTTAACGATAATGCATCAGTAAATCTTGTGGGGGCACATCCAAGAGCTGTAGCTATTCATGGCTGTGGTTCCTCTGGTTGCTCTAGTAGTACTATTTGCGTTGGTGGTAGAAACATTACCACTACACAAATAGTAGACTTCAGAAACTATGTGGACACATACAAAGCATTAGTTTCTGGAACGTTACTGACATTCAATGTGCCTGCTAATACTGGCGATTCTGGTGCAACTTGTGCTTCCATGCTCGCAGGTGAAAATGCAAATAACATCGTCAATAGAACTTCCAGTAACGAAGGTCTTCAGCTAGAAATGAGTTCTGATATTAGAAATCGCCTAGCTAGTGATGATCAGGAAGATGATTTATTGCGTGCAGTTGTTTACGGCGGAATTGCTGATGCAGTGGGCGAACCTCCATTACCTCTGGTTAGTCTAGGAAATACTGAAACATACACAGCTAATGGCAAAACATTTACTAAATACAATCTCAATGTAGAAAACCGCAGCGAATATGATTCTCAGCTATTTGCCCCAGCCCCGACATTACCTCCTTGTGGATCTAACACAAACTCTGCTAGAACTTGGGTTAATATCTACAATGCCGATAATGATCAGCGTATATACGGCTTCTGTGCTTTATCGTCTCCACAAAATTTAAACTCTATTTGGTTTGCAGTAGAGCAAGGGCAAACTCCACCTGTGTCTATTTATGTATCTTTGGTTGATAGGCAAGTTAACACAACATATCGCTCTAACCGAGTTCAAATTAGTATTTAATTAAGTATAACTTCAGAGTAGATGTGAGTTTCCAATTGCTAAAATTGGGGAGATGTACCAGCACTGCTCCAAGTTTTGGACAAGGTTAGTTATACAATTGCAGCTTTCAAAATATTTTGTGCCGACATGAATAATTGAGTCGCAAAACTGGGAGGGACAGAATACCCGATAATTGACCCCGCCGTAGCAGTCTCGTTGGGAAACTCGTACCAACCGGGAAACCCTTGCAAGATTGCAGCCCCTTCAATAGACAAAGATTTAACTATCCCATCCGGCAACCAGATATCAGCGAACTTACTACGGTTGCAACCTTTGTGATCGGTGAAGTGCGAGCGCCTCCGGCGGGCGCTTGCGCCATCGCAGAATGGTATTAGCGGGCTGCGACCCTGGCTTGTACTTGGGTAACTTGCGTCCCCCAACCCGTTCAATCAACAGTGGTGTTGGCGCATTCCCGGCTAAAAATTTCTCTAAAGCTTGTTGCTGTTTAGGTAGAAGCTGTGAATCAGGCATCGTAGGGATTAGATGCGCGATTGCCTCGTACCAACCACAAGGTGTAGTTTCCGAAGGTAAGGCAACGCGCAACCCCCTACTTGCAATCAAGACTAACCGCCGCCGCGCCTGGGGTAGCCCAAAGTCAGCCATGTTGACCACGCTGTAATCGACCGAGTACCCCTCTTGTTCCAAAGTATTCAGGATGATGGCAAAACTCTGACTGTTCTGATAGCGTGGGACATTTTCGAGAGCAAACACCCGTGGCTTCAACTGTCGGATGGCTTCTGCAACTGCGATCGCTGCACGAATGGCACTAAGAAAAGGGAAAATCGTTGAGGTAGAAGGGGTGCAGAGGAGCGGAGGAGCAGGGGAGAAAGAAGAAGTTTAAGGCATTGCGTTCAGATATTTAGAAATTCCCCTCTGCACCCCTGCCCCTCTGCAATTCTTACGCCGTCTACCCTTCAGCTTAACTTAGTGCCATTCGGGTCTGTGCCTTCTAAACCTTTATCTGGCTTGGTTTAGCAACCATTGTCGCCCCTTGAAGTGCAGGAGCTTGTGCAGTAACTAGGATTTGTAAGGAAGCAACTGACGAACCATCGGCGTTTAAGCCAAAGGATTCTGCATAGACTTTGGCACCCGTTGCATGGGTAACAGCACCAGCATTGGATGTTCCACCCAGCTGGTCTTCCAGATGACCCAGATAAACCCCAGCATGATCTAGATTATCCCAATTCAAACGTCCGTCGGGGCCTTTATCTACAAACCTTGCGAACGCATAATGAGATGGACTAGTCCCATCTGGATGCAGGAAAATTACGTGATTACCAGTTGCCATAAAACTTGTGAATTGTTTTGAATAAGTTGGGTTTTGACACTTCTTTTCAGAAGACTAAAGTTCCTTCACGATCCAGCCTGCAACACAGGCTAGTTCAATACCATTCATCAGATTTGCGAGTACTTCCAATTGATGGCCAATCTCAGAAAAAGTTACATAATAACTATTCAAAAAAGATGTTGACCTTTATAAATTAAGAAATTATTAACTCTACTTTAAAAATTATTATCTACAAAGCGAAAATAGCTGGTTTTTACTAATTTATCTCCACAGATATACTTTGAGCGATTATTTAAAGAATAAAAATTTAGTCCTGTAGGTGATGAAAAAAGTTAATACTAATTATATTTTAAGCGACGATTAACGTGTTCAACAGTGATTCTTAATCGATTGAGTTTACGATTGTATTTTTTCTGCTCTTTCGTTAACTTTTTTCCTTTTGGCTTTTTAATTGGTGTTTCACCGCCAGTCGCTCATGGGGTAAACCCCCAAGACTGCGCTGGCTTACTTGATGATGAATTTTACTAACTCTTTGATAGCCTTTATCCGCCATGACTTTGAGTAATTCTCCGAATACGAATTCCCTTCATGCGTAAGTTAACAGCTTGACGAATTAAACTTTCAACTGCTCCACTACCAAGCGGTAGCTGATGCGCTGCGACTAGTGGATAATACCTAGAGTGGTAAAACTTGCTAGAGTAGATTTTTAATGATTGAAATAGGCGTAAATAGGTAAACTAAAATTTTCAATAATAACGAATTTACTAGGTTTAAGTTTTTGCTCTAGCTAGTTTTGCCACGCTAGAATTTGTCTGGGCTTGCGTCTTCAAACTCCAGTATCACGCCGCAACGCTTATCATTTAGTTAGGGTACAAAGTAATTCTTTAATAGTATATTGCCCATTTCTGGGCTTGAGCGATTCTTCGAGAACACCGCAGGTATCGCAGAAAATTTTGGTGTACCGAATGTATCTTAAGTTGCCAAGGATGTGATAGCATACCTTCAACAATTTTAGATAGCATACCCAATCCATGAATCAAGTTCGACTCCCCAAAGTTAGCGTCGCCGTGATTGGTTTGGTAGTTGCAAGCGCATTTCATGCTACTCCCGTGCTGGGAGCGATTCTAACTAGACAAGAATTTTCAGGTAATTTTACCTTAGTCAATGCTACTAGCCCATTCCTTACGAACTCTTTGCCATTCAAGAGCGAATATTCAGGATTCGTGGTTTACTCAGAGTCCGGGACTTTGAGCGATTGGGAGCTATCCGTCAACAATCTAGACCTGAATTTGAATCCAGGATCTAGTAATGGTGGTAACTTAACCCCAAATGTTGATTTTGAGCTTGATTCTAGGTCGAATTGGAATTTAGTAGTTGATTTTGGCATTGCTTTTGATGCTCCAAGATATACCTTAGAAAGAACTTCAAGCTCTGAAATTACCTTGAGGGGTGAAGTGGGACGGGCAGGAACATACATCTATCAAGATTCTGCTGCCAATATTACCCTGAGTTCTTCATCTACATCAGTACCAGAACCTGCTTCCCTACTAGGTCTATTGTTTGGAGTTGGTGCAATTGCTGTCTCTAAAAAAGCTGGGGAGACTAAATCTAAAGCATGAATTAACTCGACTCTTTACCAAAGCTTTATCGATCTACACGGTTAAGCGCGTGTCATCGCTCACGGAATATATAGGTTTTCGGTCGTTTACATTGTGTTATTTGCAATTGTAAACATTAACTAGGGAAAAAGACCTTAGCAGGACGCTGGATGATTGAATGTTACACAACGCCTCTAATTCCAATTGTTGAATGGTATTTCTGAAGAGTAGTTATGAGAAAGCACTATTTGATTTTTATACATGGTATGGGTGAGCGTCAGCCCGATGAAAATCCCAATTCCAGCTACGATGACCTGTGGGAGCGGCTGATCAAAAAATCGGGAAAAAGCATTGATGAGTTTGAAGGCCAGTTTGGTCGAATCTATACAAACTGGCACGTAGATCCGCTTCAGAAGGCAGCCCATACTATCTTTAATGCATCATTTCCTCAGCTACAAAACCAACCCCTTAACCCTATGCGCGGCATCCGTGGCTTCATCAGCTTCTTGATGGGAGATGTAATTGCCTACGTGTCTGAAGACGTAAATTTTATCCGTCGCACCGTTTGGACACAAATCTGGAAAGACCTCCATGATCCATTGGAGCAGGGCGCAACCTACAGTATCATTGCCCATTCTCTCGGCTCGGTGATTGCTTTCGATTATCTATTCCACTTGTTTTATCCGAAAAACGAGGATGATTTTTCATTTATTCCAAAGCCTGACCCCGTTGCTAGACCTGAAGACAGGAACTTAGAGGCGATAACGATAAAGCCTGAAGAAATCAAGCTTTTGAGAAAACAATTCCGCCACTTCTTCACAATGGGGTCTCCTATCGGCTTGTTTATGATGCGTAAAGGATCGCTATGGATGGAAGGAGAGCCATTTACTAAACTCTACAATCCAGTTCGAGATCAAGGTCGGTCTTGGTATAACTTCTGGGATAGTGAAGATGCAATTGCTTATCCTTTAGCAGAACTGTTTAAACGAAATCCAGAAAACAACAATCAAATATTGGTGGACATCCCGGTTGAGACAGGATTTCTGATTTTCGATTCCCATACTGGTTATTGGGACAATTCTGATGTTGCTCAAAAAATTGCTAATGTCATTGCTTGAAGCATTGGAGTAACTCTACGACTCGGAATCCTTCAACATTCCCGTCAACCTGAGACTAAGTTGAGAGAGTTGGGTATTGCCTCATTCCTTGTCGAAACTAGGGCGATCGCTTTCTTAGCGGGCGGTTACGCCATCGCCTGACTTGTGCCAACTCTGCTATCAATGCCCCACCAGAGTAAGCGATCGCTTCGGGAGCAGCTATTCCCTTTGTGGTATTGATCTGAGATACAAGTAAAACGCAACAAGATGGTCTGAAAAGCCATGCTATATATAAGTTTGAGCGATAAATTTGTGGTGATGGGTTTTGGCGTTCACGAAGTGTGCCGAAGGTATCACCCTCCTCAAGTCTGGTTTGCTTGGGTCGAACTCCACCGCGATGACTGGACGAATCCCGGCTTGCACCATCCCGGCTTCAATGCCGCCGCCACCAGCGAATAGTACTACGGCGATCGGGGCATCATCTGGGAGTATTGTTTTTATTTTTGTGTTATCAAAATTTTTGCAGACATCTAATTTTGGCGATGTCTTTTTGGTTTTCGCTTTTTTGATAAAGGCGATGATATTCTCTCGTGTTGCCCCCTGTTGTTGTAGTGTCCGAATCAGGGGGACAGCGCCAGGAGGGATTGAGCCGATACTTCGCCCTTTCCATAATCCATCAACTCGTTCTTCCCAGTTAAAACCCCATCGCCACTGAGTCGGGTTGTTTGGGTCACGTTGGCCTATAACTCGTGGGTAAAAAACTATTGAGCCATCAAGTAGCTTTTTCTTTTCGAGATACGGATAGAGGCATCCTTGGCTATGAAGTTGTGAAGCTCTAAGTTCGTCCTCTAAGAATTTTTGGGAGCAACGCGATTTGGTGAGGTTGAACAAAAAAGGTGCGATCGCTAAAAACCTATGTAGGCGTACTTAGAATAG
>NZ_JBIQNW010000134.1:0-6342 GCF_047228265.1 Nostoc sp. UIC 10607
TTTGATTTTTGCGATGGCTGCGCCCGCCGAAGGCATCGCTTGTTTTTTACCGGATCTGACAAAACCGCATTGCTCCCTAAGTCCTGTTAGGGGAACCCCAAACCAATCTGTCTACCCCAAACCTGTCGTCCAGTCTGGGCAACAGCTTTCAGTATCAACTCATCTAATTGCCTTTCGTTATTACCCCAAACTTATATTTGTTTTAATCCATTCACTAGATCAGCAACAATCACTCGCAAATTATTTAGGTCATTTTGTCGAAAGTCCAACTTTACAGAGCTACTGTAGTTATGATTGTCAACCACCTTAATTTTCAAGACTCTGACAAAGACAAGCTAGAAGAAGCTTGCGGAATTTTTGGCATCTATGCACCTGAGGAAGAGGTTGCTAAACTAACCTACTTTGGATTGTATGCCCTCCAGCACCGAGGACAAGAATCAGCTGGCATTGCCACATTTGATAGTACACAAGTGCACTTTTACAAAGATATGGGTTTGGTGTCGCAAGTCTTCAATGAATCAATTTTGAACGACTTGCCTGGTAGCATAGCTGTTGGTCACACCCGTTACTCAACCACAGGCTCTAGCCACAAAGTCAACGCCCAGCCATCTGTTGTCGAAACCCGTTTGGGTTCACTTGCAGTTTCACATAATGGTAATTTAGTCAACACTATGCATCTGCGGGATGAGTTGCTGAAGAAAAACTGCAACTTAGTCACTACGACTGACTCAGAAATGATTGCTTTTGCGCTTGCTGAAGAAATCAACGCTGGTGCAGACTTATTACAAGGTTCAATCCGGGCATTTCATCGCCTTCTTGGAGCTTTTAGCTTAGTCATTGGTACTCCTGTTGGCCTAATGGGTGTACGTGACCCTAATGGCATTCGCCCCTTGGTAATTGGTACTTTGGGTATTAATCCAGTTCGTTATGTCCTTGCTTCTGAGACTTGTGGTTTAGACATCATTGGTGCCAAATACCTGCGAGATGTGAAACCAGGTGAATTGGTTTGGATTACTGAAGAAGGTTTGGCTTTTTTCCAGTGGAGCGAGAAACCTCAGAGAAAGCTGTGTATTTTTGAAATGATTTACTTTGCCCGCCCTGATAGCCTTATGCACAACGAGAATTTGTATAGCTACCGACTGCGATTAGGGCAAAGACTGGCTGAAGAATTTCCTGCCAATGCTGATATTGTTCTTGGTGTTCCTGATTCTGGTATCCCCGCCGCTATAGGATTTTCCCAAGCCTCTGGCATTGCCTACGCGGAAGGATTGATTAAAAATCGCTACGTCGGGCGCACCTTCATCCAGCCTACACCAGCCATGCGCGAGTCCGGTATCCGCATGAAATTTAACCCTCTCAAAGATGTGCTATGTGGCAAAAGAGTTGTGATTGTGGATGACTCGATTGTTCGAGGTACTACCAGCCGTAAACTGGTCAAAGCTTTGCGTGATGTAGGAGCAGTGAAAGTGCATATGCGAGTTTCCTCGCCTCCAGTTACTTACCCCTGCTTTTATGGCATTGATATCGGTAGTCAGGCTCAACTAATTGCTACAGCTAAGTCAGTTGAAGAGATCGCAGTGCAAATTGGTGTTGATTCTCTTGCTTATCTAAGTTGGGATGCCATGTTAGAAGAAACTCGAAAAGACTCTACCAATTTCTGTTCCGCCTGTTTCACTGGTAACTATCTAACTCCAGTTCCTGAAACGGCAGAATATTCTAAGTTAATGCTTGAACAAGTGACTACTACCTGAAAGTAAAAAACTTAGTTATTCACAGTGAATTTAAGTTAAATGCTCATTTCACCTCTTCTTTCACAAGTAGCAGTCGACAATAATGAACTACAAGGCTTCTCACAGCCACACCAATGATTTTTATAAAAGCAAGGAGATACATTAATGAACAGTAAACACTTTGATGTAACTATTGTTGGATCTGGTCCAGCTGGGTTATTTTTAGCACGCGAAATACTTTTAAATTCTCCAAATAAAAAAGTAGCTTTGATAGACAGCGGTCGTTCAATAGTAAAACGACACTGTCCACTGGTGGAAAAAGGTAACTGTACTCAATGCAATACGTGCCATGCAGTACAGGGAGTAGGGGGGGCTGGTATGTTCTCAGATGGTAAGTTATCTTTGTTCCCTGCTGGTAGTGGCCTAGTTAAAATAACGGGTAGCGAGTCCACAGTTAAGAGCATAAATGAATATGTAGTTAATGCCTTTCTTGAAAGTGTTTACCATGATAAGGCTACAACTTCCAAAGCATTTGAGTCTAACACCTCTTGTGTCGCGCAACTTGCCATTGATAATCAGATGAATTTTAAATGCTACGACGTACACCATGTAGGTACAGAGGGTATTCAAGAGTACTGTATAGAGTTAGAAAAGCAACTTATTAATTTAGGTGTTACTTTGATGACACAAACCCAATTTTTAGATATTGAAAAATTTGAGAACATTTTTGTTAGTACTGTAAAAGATGGCCGGGGGCAAACTCTACGAATATCCTCAGATTATGTAGTAATGGCAACAGGAAAGTCATCAGGTCTAATTTTAAGAAAAATTTGTCAAAAGCTTAATGTTGGCTTTGATTTTAATGCCATTGAACTTGGTGTACGAGTAGAAACGAGTAGATCTGCAATAAAAGCGTTATCTGAGTCTCATTTAGATGCAAAACTAAAGATGGAAACTTTAGATGATGCTGAAGTTCGAACTTTTTGTCTTTGCGATGGCGGTTATCTAGTAAGTTGCTTCTATGATGACTATCTGGAAAATAATCAAAAAATATGCACAATTAGTGGTTATTCATTTAATTCAAAAAAATCTAATAATTCCAATTTTAGCATCCTAGTAAGAAAGAATTTTCCACAAAATATTGATCCAATATCGATGCAATTGGGGATTATCCAGGCAGTAAATAAGGCATCAGGTCATGGTGGAACTGTAGTACAACGCTATGGAGACTTTGTTTCCAGAAGACCAACGAGTCTTGAGGCGTTGAGAGCTAATAGTATTCAATCGACACTTATTGATGCTACTCCTACTAATTTGCGCTGGCTTCTTCCAGAATACGTTTGTAGTGCTGCTGAAGAATTTCTGGATAAATTATCTTGCATTTGCCCTGAAATTGGTAGTGACGACACCTTGCTACATGCACCAGTTTGGGAACTTTGTTGGGATCGTATGATTGTTGGGCCAAATCTAACTACAACAGTACCAGGTTTCTACATTGTTGGTGATGCTATGGGCTGGGCTAGAGGCATTGTTCAAGCAGCTACTACCGGGGTGATTGTGGCGAGGGATATTTTGTCTTGTTCGTCTGAGAAGCCTATTCGAAAACCCGTGAGTTTCGCACGGTAGTGGGGGTAAATTAGCAGGGCATGAGTGAAATAAAGTATTAATAAGTAATTCTCGACTTTTTTGTTCCTAAATTGCTCTTAACCTGCTAATTTTACTTTAGAAGATATATCACTTGTCATGTCTGCTTGGGTATATGATGGCATAGTCGTAATGGTGTTGATACCATATCTGGTCCTGTTGAATGACACTACAATTGATTTAATACGGGTGCTGAGTAAATGGTAAAAAGATTGGTTTTCAAGCATTTATTACTAAGTGACCTTGCCTTACTCAACAGTGTTACACTATTACTCAATTTTATAAACATCTTCTTTCTCGTATGTGTACCACTTATTGATCGAGAAAATCAGGTTCTATTGGAGTCATTGCCAATAGTCGGTTTTTCAGGGATTATGGTACTAATGTTTATTTGGTTTTTTGAGCAATTTGCAAAATTCATCGTTAAATGGATTTGCGTAGCGGATATTTTATGTGGAACTTTGCTTTTGTTGTTGTTTAGCGGCTTACCAGGACTGAAAATGTCTTGGCTGTACTATTTTTTTGCAGTAATATTGGGAATTTGTTTAGTAGGGAATCAAACGTCAAGCCTGCGCATAGCAATTAATCAAGCTAAGCAGACATCCCTTCGCCAAAATCTCTCTACATTTAATGCGCTTAAAGTAATCGGTACTGCTCTTGGATTTGTTTGTGCATGTTTTCTAGCTGGAGATAATTTTTTCATTATTTTTGGTAGATTGATTATATCAATAGTTGGTATATTACTGATTTATTTAGCAGTGGTATATTTTCAAAGATTTCATAATAACTTTCAGTTCAATCAGGTTACTTCTGAAGAAGAAGTAAACAATCTAGTTTTTTCAGAAAATCTTGTCAAGACAATTAGTGGAATCTGCTTTATTATTGTTGACCTGGTAGTTTTTAATTTCTGGTACTCCTATATTCCAGCAAAATTAACGAAAATGCCCGGTATTACAGAGGAATTTGTTGGAATATTTCTAGCAATACAGTGCTTAACCCATGCTGGTGGTCAATTTTTATGGCGGCGAATTTGCACTGGTTTAGGAGAGATTTATACTTATCTCATCAGTCTGTCCGCACATGTGATTATTGTGTTCATCATCACAAGCACTTTTCATTACACTATATCTGAGTTTATGGTATTATTTCTAGTAATGGGTATTGTTAATTCTGGTACTTATATTGCATCGACAACTTGGTATTACTCTAGCGGTTATCCCGTTTCTAAATATTCTAGAATTGCAGTACACCAAATTGCTTCAAATATTGGCAAATGGATTGGTACAGGTATGGCTATATGGATAATCAAGTAAACATAAGAGCATAGACTTAGATATACTCAATAAAATTTTTTATTTTCTATTAATGCAGAAATTATAATAGTTTTTCGTCCCTTTCTGGCATAAAAATAAAGTTGTCTCAACCTGTAATGAAATGAAAAAAAGTAAAATTTGAACCGTAACAAAGGAGTTAAAGTATGATGCAAGAAAAGTACCCAAGAGTAGGGGTAGGTGGATTTATTATTGATAGTGAAAATAACATTCTGCTACAACTGCGAAACAAACCTCCAGAAGCAGGATATTGGAGTATTCCAGGAGGAAAAGTCGAATTTATGGAAAAACTAGAAGATGCAATTACGCGAGAACTTAAAGAGGAACTTGGAATAAATGTCAGAATAGAAGATATGCTTTGTGTGACAAACCACATTGTGCCAACCGATAATGCACATTGGGTCGCACCTACTTTCTTAGTGGAGATCATAAGAGGAGAGATTAGAAATCTTGAACCTGATGCTATACGTCAAGTACAATGGTTTCCGCTGAACAATCTTCCAGATAATTTGACTATAACAACGTGTTCAGCAATAGAAGCCTACTTTAAAAAGTTTGGAGTAGTATTAGCTAAGTAAAAAACACAGAAACCATCACTAAGCGCATAGCTTAAAATCAAGATCAACGCACCGTTCATACAGAAAACTTGGCGGAAAAGCTGATGAAAACCTGGCAGGTTTCACTTCCTGTCTATTTTCTAAACTGAGCTAGTTTCTTATTTCACCTATTCCCCTAATTCAGCAGAATTATTTGATAAGTTTGAATGCTGTTTGTACAAACTCCGTAAGTAGCTACCTTATTTTGGTAGTTCCATTATTGAAGTTGCATCTAAGCAAGATAGTAAATATCGTGCCTTGAGTCTCTTTTGCCTTTCAATTCAAAAGTTAGTGCTAGTTAATTCGCTATTTTTCAACACAAGCATATGGATTTAAAGTCTCTAATTCGTGACATACCTGATTTTCCCAAACCTGGAATTTTATTCCGGGACATTACCAAGCTCCTGAGCGACCCAGATGGGCTAAATTACACAATTAATTTCCTAGCCGAAAAATTTACTGCTGCTGAGCTAAATGCAGACTATGTGGTGGGGATAGAGTCGCGGGGCTTTATTGTTGGTGCACCTTTGGCTTATAAGTTGGGAATTGGTTTTGTTCCAGTCCGTAAAACCGGTAAGTTGCCTTCCTCGGTTTACTCAGTTGATTATCAATTGCATTACGGCGTAGACAGGTTAGAGATACATCAAGATGCTTTAGAACCGGGAAGCCGGGTTCTGATTGCGGATGATCTAATCGCCACGGGTGGAACTGTTAGTGCTACGGTTAATTTGGTGCAGCAATTGGGTTGCAAACCGATAGGCTTTGCCTTTATTATCGAGCTGCGAGATTTAGAAGGACGTAAACATCTGCCTAATGTGCCAATTTTGACAATTATTGAATATTAGTCTTAGAGTCGGGCAAAAGTTTTTGGAATTTTTACCTACCTTCCCTAAATGGATGCCTAAGTGTAGCGAACTGCAAACATAAATCGTTAAAACTGCAAACAAGCCATTTTTGAAACCACATTATGGTTCTTGGCAACTTTTGATACTGCTGGCGAAATATTACTTAACCTAACGACTGAGCCATAAGCTTTGCAAA
>NZ_JBIQNW010000135.1:0-6304 GCF_047228265.1 Nostoc sp. UIC 10607
CTGCTGGAATTCAGGTATATTAGTCATTTTGGCAGTTTTTGACTCTTCTTTTTTCAGGCTTTGTGAGAAATCCGGGTTTAAACTCGGACCTGGAGAGCATCGTCTAAATGTCTTCTATACAATTACGCCAGTCGATGAAGATGAGTGCGTGGCCCAATATTGGTTAATGGTAAACAGCGCCCGTGAAATTCCAGTTGAAGTCTATCTAAATATTCAAAATCTTGTTGCTAGTCAAGATATTGCCATTGTCAATTCCCAGCAACCCCGACGCTTACCTTTATATTTGCAAGCAGAAGTACATTTACCGAGCGATCGCTATTCTATTGCATACCGTCAGTGGCTCAAACAACAGGGTATTACTTTCGGCACCATTTAGAACTTTGTTATGCTTTGCTCCCCTGACATTGTTTGTATTGTGAGTTTGCTTCCTTAGTGAAATTTTTTCAACGTAATAAATAATAAGTGGGGGTTCGCAGATAAAGTGAAATTGCGGCAACGAACTTATAGGGATTTCAGCCACAGCAATTCGCAGATAAGGCACTTGCCAAGAATAAATCAGCCCAGCCGTCGCTTTCGCCTTGAGGGCGAAAGCGCCTAAATCTCTCGGTTTTGCCAAAAATATTATTGATACGGTGAAGCAGCGCGGTCTTGGGGGTTTCCCCCATGAGCGACTGCTGAACCCCGTAGGGGCTGGGCTGATTTATTTATTGGATCTCCCTAAAGTGAAATTACTTGTCAGACAAGGCTTTGAGCTAGCCAGGCAATTCGTGCATAAAGTGAAATTTTGTATCTAATCTCAGAAATTAACGTTATCCTGTACAGTGCCGATAATAATTTATACCTAATTCTTTAATATTCTATAAGAAAGTTGCTTGACTATCTATAGTTAGGAGTGAGCGATCGCAAAAACAGGTAGACTGAGGGTTGTGACCTAAGTGTACTTACGTCGTATCATTGAAGTGACCTGGTGCTTTTCCTCCTGGAATCTGGCAACAGATCAGTTTCTTGGTTGAACTGAGACGGTCTGCTGTTGAGCCTGCTCAAGCGCTCACTCGACTCCCAATACGGTTCGGATAAGCATTTTTCACTTTCCTTGTGGTCTGGGTAAAGGGTAAGGGGTAAAGGGGAAAGGATGTATTCAAAACATGAGTCCCTTTCCCTTTCCCTTTCCCCTTTAACCGAACCGTATTGACTCGACTCCTGCTTAGTTCAGTGTTGTTGAAAGGAGCATTGAACTCCCATACAATTTATGTCTGCTGAGTCACCCGTCCCCAAGGAGCCATCCGACTCACTCCCCGTCAAACCAGACTCGGAGCCAAATCAGTCATCCCAAACCGATGCCCCTTTTCCAGTGGTGGGAATTGCCGCTTCTGCTGGCGGGCTAGAGGCATTTACGGAACTGATGCGCCATTTGCCAACGGATACGGGCATGGCGTTTGTGCTAATTCAGCATTTGTCTCCTGACCATGAAAGCCTGCTGCCGGAAATTTTAGGCAGAGTGACTACCATGTCTGTACGTCAGGTGCAAGACCAGATGCGGGTTGAGCCAAACGCGGTCTATGTGATTCCGCCCAATGCCCAAATGACCCTGGTCGATGGCATTCTGCGGCTCGCGCTCCGGCAGAAAAGTGACGGCAAATATTTACCCGCCGACATCTTTTTTGAGTCGTTAGCGACCGATCGCGGCAACAAAGCGATCGCCATTGTGCTGTCGGGGATGGATGGAGACGGTGCTGAGGGGGTGAAAGCCGTCAAGATCGCTGGGGGTGTCACCTTTGCCGAATGTGATGCCACGGCGCAATTTAACAGTATGCCCAATACGGCGATTGCAACTGGTAAGGTGGATTTTGTGTTGCCGCCGCAAGGCATTGCTACAGAACTGAGCAATCTCAGTCGCAACCCCTTTCTGGGGCAATCAGAGCCGTTGCAGATCATCCAGGAGTTACCCCCAAAACCGGGTGATCCCCTGAGCCGAATTTTTTCCCTCCTCCGCACGACAACTGGCGTTGACTTTACCCAATACAAACCGGCATCGCTGGAGCGCCGTATCCAGCGGCGGATGCTGCTGTATAAGCTGGACAGTCTGGCAGCATACGCGCAATATTTGCAAACGCACGGGGACGAAATTCAAGCTCTGTACGAAGAAATTCTCATCCATGTGACCAGTTTCTTTCGCGATCCGCACGTCTTTGAGAAATTGAAAACCCAGGTTTTCCCCAGGATCAGCCAAAATAAAGCCAGCGATGTGCCGCTTCGGATTTGGGTGGCTGGCTGTTCAACTGGGGAAGAAGTCTACTCACTCGCCATCTGCTTGTTAGAGTTTTTCAGCGATCGCGCCACCGTCCCGCCGATTCAGATTTTTGCTACCGACATTAGCGAAACAGCCATTAGCAAAGCCCGATCGGGCTTCTACCTAGAAAGCCAGATGGCAGGCGTTTCACCGGAGCGTAAAAGTCGGTTCTTTGTCACTCAGGCAGGGGGAGGGTATCAAATCAGCAGTACCGTTCGCGAATTTTGTGTGTTTGCCCATCATAACTTAGGCGACGACCCCCCGTTCTCGAATCTCGATCTGATTAGCTGTCGCAACCTGCTGATTTATTTATCCGATCGCCTGCAAGAGCGCATCATGGCGTTGTTTCATTACAGCCTCAACTTAACGGGCTGCCTGGTGTTGGGTACGGCAGAAAGCATCAAAACTGCCTCAAATTTGTTTGCGCCCGTTGATGAAGCCTGCAAAATCTATGCCCGAAAATTGAGCTTCTCTAATCGCTTATTTGCGTTTACAGCCACTTCTGGGTTCGTCCCCAGTCTCCATAATCCGCAGCGCATCCCAGAAAAGCGTTCCATTCCCTTTGATTTAGCCCGAGAAGTTGACCAACTGATCGCCAATCGCTATATGCCGCTATCGGTCATGGTCGATGAACAGATGCAGATATTACAGATGCGCGGAGACCTCGATCTTTACCTGAAGTTGACCCCTAGCACCACGGAGCTAAACCTGCTGTCTATGGCACGCGAAGGGCTGGTAACACCCCTTCGCACCGCCCTGTATCAGGCTAAGACAGAGAACGTGCTGGTGCGGCAGGAAGACATTCAAATGGAACAGGGTGAGCGAGCGCGGCTGAATCTGGAGGTGCTGCCATTTCGCCCAGCCCTGATGAACGCCCTCTATTTTTTGGTGCTTTTTAATCCCATCTCGCCCTCTGCCCCTGCCTCTAACACGTTCACCAGTTCCGCAACGGTAGAAAACTTGGAGCCAGCGGACTTAGCGCGTGAGCTTGTAACGCTTCGTCAGGCGTTGTCTGCCGCCACCCAACGCGAACTCTCGGCCCAAGCGCATCTGCAAGCGATGATGCAGGAGCAAAACCAACTCAACCAAAATTTGCGTATAGCGAATGAAGAGATCCTATCGAGCAATGAGGAACTGCAAAGCACGAATGAAGAACTGCAAACGGCGAAGGAAGAAATTCAAGCCACCAATGAAGAACTCTCGACGACCAATGAAGAACTGCGGAGTCGGAATCTGCAACAAAATCGAGACAATAGTGATCTCAACAACTTTATCGCCAGCATTAATATCCCGATTGTGATGCTGACGAATGACTTAAGGATTCGCCGCTTTACACCAACCGCCCAGCGACTGTTCAATTTCATCCCCACCGATATCGGACGACCCTTCACTGACCTGCATGGCAATTTTGACGTTTCCCAGCTAGAACCGATGATTTTGGAGGTATTGGAGACCCTCAATACGAAAGAACAGGAAATCCAAACAGAAGCCGGATACTGGTATAGCATCCGCATTCGCCCCTATCGCACCACTGAAAACCAAATTGACGGTGTGACACTGTTGCTACAGGATATTAATGCCCTCAAACGCTACACTGCCAGCCTAGAGAGCGCTCGCAACTATACAGAAGCCATCGTTGAGACGGTGCAAATCCCACTGGTTGTGCTGGACGCTGATTTACGGGTGAATACCGCGAATCGAGCGTTTTACGAGACATTTCAGGTTTGTGAAGCTGAAACCATCAACACGTTGCTGTTTGAATTAAGCAATGGGCAGTGGGATATTCCCGAACTGCGATCGATGTTGAACGGTATTCTGGCGGATGAGCTTGCGGTGCAGGATTTTGAAGTCAATCATGATTTCGAGCAGATTGGGCAAAAAAACATGCTGTTCAATGGCTGCAAACTGTACCGAGAAGACAACATAAACATGATTTTGCTAGTGATCTTAGATGTTACCGAGCGCACGGCGCGCCAGAAGGCTGAAGCGGCCAATCGTGCCAAAGATGAATTTCTCTCAAATCTGTCTCATGAACTGCGAAATCCGCTCAACTCGCTGCTGGCATGGGTACAACTGCTCCGCAACCGCGACTGCGACAAGGCAACAGTCGATCACGCCTTAGAAGCCTTTGAGCAGAACGGTAGGCTACTCAATTACCTAATTGAAGATATTCTGGATGCCTCTCGGATTGCGAGTGGCAAGTTGCAATTGAATAGCCACCCGATCGACTTGAGCTTATTGGTTCAAGCTGCTCTCGATAGCGTTAACTTCTCGGCGGTGGCAAAAAATATTCAGTTAGTGTCATCGTTGAGTTCGATCACCGTGCTGGGGGATGCCGAACGATTGCAGCAAGTGCTGGGGAACCTGCTCTCGAATGCGATCAAGTTTACGCCTGCGGGTGGACGAGTAGACATCACGCTGTCACAGGTTGACCAGCAGGCGCAAATTCAAGTCAGTGACACAGGAATTGGTATTCCAGCAGAGTTATTGCCACATATTTTCGAGCGGTTCTATCAGGCCGATTCCAGTACAACCAAAACCAATCAAGGGCTAGGATTAGGCTTGGCGATCGTGCGGCATCTCATCGAGCTGCATGGTGGCACTGTGCTGGCTGAAAGTCCGGGCGAAGGACAAGGTGCCACACTGACCGTGCGGTTGCCTTTATACGTCCCGCCCCCAACCTCACCGCCGATTGTCGAACCGACGGTAGAAACATCTTTGGACGCTTCGCAAAATCTCCCCTCTCTAGAAGGCTTGCATATCCTGGTGGTGGATGATCAGGTCGATGTGCTTTTACCCTTGCAGTTAATACTAGAGGATTACGGGGCAGAGGTGCTGGCCGTAACGACTGCCAGAGCAGCCCTCTCTGCTCTCAGGGAAAGCCCTAACCGCTATGATGTGCTGATTTCTGATCTCGGCTTGCCTGATGAAGATGGCTACTTCCTGATTCAACAGGTGCGATCGCTCAGTGCGGCAGCCGGAGGACAAATTCCGGCGATCGCGCTGACGGGCTATGCCAGTAAAGCAGAACAACAACGGGCGATCGAGGCTGGGTTTCAAATGCACATAGCTAAACCCTGTGATCTGGTTCAACTGCGTGCAATAATTGCCGATTTGGCTAAACGAACTTAACGGCTTGCCGTTATACGAGGCTCAATACGGTTCAGTTAAGCCAAAAACCAGATAAACTGAGGGTTATCACTCAAGTGTAATGAGATTGAATGCAACTCAAAGAATTCTCGCTGATTTCATCTGCGATTGAACCAGGTACGGTGTTCAAAGCGTTAGAAACAGCTATCCCAGCAGAAGCAATCTCGCAAGTGATCATACAGACACATAGTAATGAAGAACGGAAGCGGGCTTTACCTTCACATCTGGTGGTCTGTCTAGTCATTGCAATGAGCTTATGGTCAAAAGCATCTTTTGAGTTCAGTGCTAAAAAACTTAGTGGATGGGTTAAGTGAAGCGTCGGTGAGAGTGGGAAAATATTGGCGAATACCCTGTAAATCATCAATAACAGAAGCCCGACAGCGAGTAGGAGCAGGGGTAATGAGCCGCCTATTTCATTTAATAGTCAAACCGCTAGCCACAATTGAGACCGGAGGTGCTTTTTTAGGGGGATTGCGATTGATGGCAGTAGATGGGACAGTTTTCGATGTCCCGGATACGCCATCGAATGCCAGAGTTTTTGGATATCCAGGAACACGACCAGGAACGCGAGCGGCTTTCCCAAAAGTGCGCCTAGTACTGTTAATTGAAACTGGGACACATTTAATTGTTGATGCACTGATGTGTCCTTACCGGATAGGTGAGCGAGTCAGTGCCCCCACACTCCCCACACTCAAAATCTTGTTATATCAGGGCTTTGCGATTAACAAGCGTGCCATTCTAGTCTGCGGCAAAATTTCACTAAGCCTACGAATTTAAAGTATTATTTTTGTGACTGTAACCATAAGTTTGCCATTTTTGAAACCATAACTTTGCCGCAGTAAGAGTTGAAAAGTAGATTATTAC
>NZ_JBIQNW010000136.1:0-6263 GCF_047228265.1 Nostoc sp. UIC 10607
TAAATAATGAACACTGAGACAAGAATTTAGCGATCGCACCTTTTTTAGCCGACCTCACAAAATCGCATTGCTCCCGTATCATCGGGAGCAACGCAATTTTGTGAGATCGGATCAAAAATCAGTGATCGCTAATGCCGGAAGCTGGCGGACGAACGCAGGAATTAGCCGTGTTACTAACCCTTCAATCAGTTGCGGGAGTTGGCCGAGCTGACTGGCAGACTCTATGCTGCGATCGCTGATGTATTAAAAGCCAGCACTTATAGCCTGGATGTCATGACACCATCCCAGGCGATGGAACTGCTAACTAAAAAATTAGGACGTGAGATTAGTGATGCAGAACGTCAGTCAGCGCAAGATAAGCATTCTGAAATTCGATATTTTTAACAATTCTCGATGTACCAATTAACCTATAGATTATTTGGTGCAACCATTTAATACGGCTCATCTTGGGTTTGAAGCTCTTAAATTTCCGAGACTTCAATTGGTACGGTTTTATCCGTGGCGATCGTTTACTGGCTCTGACAAAATTAGTACGGTGTGCCGTCTTTGTGGACAAATCTCCACAAGCCATTCTCTAAATTGGCCATCAGGTCGTCATCGGGATAGCTGCCTGAGTCAGAGGATGTTCTGTCTCCGATTTCGAGGTAAAGAACATCCTCTCTTGTTTCATTGATTAGATGGTGGCCGTTACCAGTGCCAGCCTTGAAGCCGGCACACATACCTGGGGAGAGTTGTGTATAACCTTCGTCGGTACAAAGCGTTGGATGCCCCTCCAAGATGTACACGAACTCGTCTTGCAAGGTGTGAGCGTGACGAAGGGCTGAAATTGCCATTGGAGCTAGGCGTGTTAGGTTTACACCAAAGTTCGTGATGCCAAACAGGTCACCAAGTGGGTGTTTCTCCCTGCCCACCATACGCGATGCAAACGGTTCAGGATAGTTTGAGGGCTTAGTTCTTGTCGGTGCATCAGATGCCTTAATGGCGATCAATTTTTCTCCTTCTGACATAAGAACCTCGTAATCCGGAATGATAAGGGCTAATACCAATTTAAAATTTTTGTAGGCTCTTATTTTGGCAAAGGTATTATTATCTATAGGTAATTTTGCCAGTTTTGCGGGATTTTTACTACCGAACAGGGGATTACACCTTTGGTCTAACAACGTGAAATCAATAATCTTCGCCATCAATTCCACGTATTAGCCCATTCGTGTAATGCTGCATGAATAACGAGCCAAAATGATAAGCCAACTATAAAATTTACGGACTTTAGAAGTATTTGATTTGCACTGATATTCAAAAATTTTCCGCATAATAAATAGTTGGGCGGCATAAAACAACAATGGGAGAGATCATGGCTTTGACTGGCGGTTGCTTCTGCGGACGGGTTCGGTACCAGATTAATTCACCGCTTAAGCCTGGGCGCAGTTGCCACTGCTCTCGCTGTAGAAAGGCATTTAGCGGGGCAGGCTCTGCTTACGCTGAAGTTGAGCCAGGTTCATTCTCCTGGCTCAGTGGTGAAGAGAATCTCACCTTCTATGAGACGATACCTGGATGGGGTTTGTGCTTCTGTCGAATCTGTGGAACCACGCTGTGTGGTACAGCCGACGGCAAGGTGCATGGAGTGACCCTCGGAAGCGTCGATGGAGATCCAGGTGTTCAAATCGAGATGCACATTTTCGTTGGCTCCAAGGCAACGTGGGATCACATTGGCGGACACGCCCCTCAGTTCTTGGAGTTTCCTCCCAAAGCTAAATTGAATTAGCAGTAGATTTACATCCTCTCACTGTTTTGCTATACATGGGGTAAAGACAAGATACCCGCAAAATTTATCACGATGTAAAGTTGTGTAAAGTAGCCATGTATTGATGTCTTTCAAACACTCAAACATTACCTAGTTTGGCTTATTTTAGGCAATGTTATGAGTGCAATTGAGCGGAAGAATAAGGTTTGAGCCTTCCTTGACAAGAGCCTTCAGCTTCTGTTTTCGGCAATATTTTCTAAGTTGGGACAGATAAGCTCGAAGTGTTCACTAGGCTGAAAGCCAAACTAGGCAGACTTTTCTCTCATATAGACAAAGGCGATCGCGATAAATTTGTTACAAAAACTTTACATAGTGATAAATTTTGCGCGTATCTTGTCTTTACCCCGACTAAAGGTATTTCTCTCTAGGTGATGGCGCAACTCTTAACCGCTTCGCTTAGATAGGCGGTGTCTGCCACTGCCACAAATCCACTCGTTGATGAGCTACCCAAAACGGTGCAGGCAGAGTCAGACACGGGATATGTCGCTGCCTAGAAGTTAAAAGAGGGTATGTTACACCCCTTTAAGGAAATATAATGCACAGATAATCCCCTCCTGGGGGATAATCAAACAGATAAGTATTTATAACAACATGATCTCAAGTAGTTAATTTGTTGCGACCACAGATATTACGATGGTCGTTTTTTTGCGGCATAAAAAGAGCCGTGCTCTCATCAAACAGGGTGTAGTTTTTGTGAGGAAAATACTTAAAATTCTTAATTTTCCCCGCTTTCAATGTCAAACTGTAGCGCTGGCTCTAAGTGAAAAGACTTGTAATTGAGTATACAATTAAGGGGGACAATCTCTCGTGTCAGATAAGTTTTTTAATAGGGATCTGGAAAAGGATAGAACAGATATAAATATCTTCCAAGGAATGACAATTCTTGTCGTAGATGAGCACCAGGATATGCTTCTGGTAATGACCGAGCTTTTTGAAAGCTATGGAATTCAAGTACTTACAGCATCCAATGCCTTAACAGGATTAGAGGTAATTAAACAATTCAATGTGGATCTTTTAATTTCAGACATTACTATGCCCTTGAAGGACGGGTATTGGTTAATACAAAACATTCGTTCACTGACGCATCCACAAACTAGAGAAATTCCCGCAATTGCTTTTACTGGAAATACTGAAGATAAGGCAGATAAAAAAGCACTTATATCTGGATTTCAAGTTTATATTCAAAAACCTTCAACCGCTACAGAGTTAATAACAGAAGTAGCTAAACTGTTAAAAAGTAGGAAATATACTTTGCGCTAGGGTCAATATTTGCAATTCTTTTAGCACAGAGTATGTACAGTACTCTGCACCAATCAAATGAGGGTAAACAGCCGCTTACGGGTGCTGTAGAAAAACAATTTGTAAGATGCTTGCTGGGCACATCTTGAAGCCTTGCGCGTAGAATCTTCCCGTCTTGGCACGGTGATACCTATAATGCTAAAAGCAGCATTGCTACACAAGGAAGTTTTACTATGAGTGTAAAATCTCAAACTCCCTCGGATATTCAGTTTGAATCAAAGATTGTTTGGTTAAGCAATATCGATGCTATTCCTTATGTTAGAGAGTATTTTAATACTTGTTGCAGTAGAAGAAAGGGAAAGGTTAAGTATCATACCTATCAGATCATTGGCTATGCAGAACTAGAAGAGAAAGCTCCTAACACTGGTAGAAGTGGGTGTTTTGCTCGGCGAATATTTTGGCTTGCAAAGCATGATCGCTTTTATCAGCCTGATGGAGTTTATAAGCAAGGATGTCCAATAGAAGCTATAGATCCATTAACTGTTTTTCCAAAAGTTCTAGGGCAGATAACAACAAGAGCTTGGAATGGAACATTTTCACAAGACGTTGACTAATCATTTCTCCATCTGGTCATTGGTTGCGATCGCTTTCGATACTGCGCGGAGCGTGCAATCACGTCAAATCTCGCCACTATTTCAAATACCGTAATATGCTCTACGCTACTGGCGAGATAACGACAGTCGCAGTTTGGCGAGAATCAAAACAGCTTGTCAACGTACTCTTGTAGGTCACTGCGTTTAACTCGCCAACCCTTGCCAATTACTTTGGCTTTTAACTCACCTGCCGTAATTGCGTCTCGCAGGAATTCTCTAGACAACCCAGTTAGCGCTTGTGCCTCTGCAATAGTCAGTAGTAGCTTATCAGCGATCGGCACTATTGGCTGATTGTCGCCTCTGCCCAGCAGCCCTTCAATGATTGAGGATAACTTATCAATTACCCCAATCTCGCCAAACTCCGCAATCTCGCCAGAAGAATGCACTAATTTACCTGTCTGTGGCTGTTGCTCTGTCGCTATTTGGCGAGATTCAAAGGCAGGTTTTACGGTCGGTTGGTTTAGTTCTTCCTTGAATGCTTCCAGTTCGGTTTGGTCAAAGTTGGCAGTCGGGCGAGTTTTACCTTTCTCGTACTTGACGCTGATTCGCCCCTGTTGAACGTAGCGCTCTAAAGCCCTAACACTGACACCCAAGTAATCTGCTGCTGACTGCTTATTCATAAATCTCGCCAAATATCGTAACTCGCCAAAATCCTATCAGTGATTGGCGAGTTTTGGCGAGATTGAGAAAGAGCAACCATTATTCCTCATCTGTGCCTAGGTCATAAAAAATTAGTGAAGGCGATCGCTGACAGAGGGCGGGTACGCCATCGCGCTTTGTCGTGCTGCTTCCTCCCTGCCCCCTAATTGCCGATGTCGTCAAACTACCAATTCCCGACATCACTGCGATTTTACTCGAATCTCAGAGATAATTGAACTAGCAGGAAACTCTTTGTATAATGACTCTGCAAGTTTGGTATTCACTTTTTCAAATATTTTTTTAAACTTCATAGTTTCTTGAGGTGTTAATTGAAATTCGGCTAAATCAACAATTGCTGACCCTTGAAGGATTACTACATCATTCAAGTCAGGAACTTCTATAGCTATAAAAATTTCTTCTAGAGCTTCTAAATCTTTGAACCCATTATTCATAAACAGTCTTTCTCCAACCCATCTTTACTATTATGAATCAACTCAAATTACCTCTTAATTTTAAAATACTTTTCTAAATTTTAGTCTAAAATTGCTCGGACTTGAGCGATTACTGCATCACAATCAATAGGCTTTTGGATAAATCCATCAATCTTTATATCAAGAGCCTTCTGAGCATCATCTTCAGCGATACCTGTCACCAACAAAATAGGAATAAATTGAAATTTAGTCGATTGTCGGATGCGTCTAACAACTTCAAATCCATCCATTAAAGGCATCTGAACATCTAGTATTAGCAGGTCAGTAGGGTTAGGGTTTGTTTCAAGAAAGGCTAGCACCTCTGCTCCCGAATCAACAATTTCAATCTGGCACGACTCTGCTTCTAGAATCGCTTTCATAAGAATTGAGTTATCAGCCACATCATCACAAATCAATATACGTTTAATAACACCATCCATCGTTCACAGACAAAATATCTTTATCCTCTAGCTGCTTGGTCATTAGCATCAAAAATATTTGTATCTCCTTTGATTACTGAATTCCTCGGACAATTATTTGCTAAGAAATTTATATAAGAAAATTTAGTCAAACAAATCAATCTGTAGAATATACTCTACAAATCTGTAGAATTCTTTTTTAGCTAAAAAATTACTTCTCTAGATAGAAGAAGTTTGTTGAATATTATACTGAGGATATATCGCTCAAATAAAAAATTTACTGACTAGTTTTGTGGCGATGAATTGCGTGCGACTACTGTTAAAATTTTACAAATCACCCCAATCGAAATTCAGGAAGCGTCGAGCGTTAAGCTTGGTATATTTTTCAGTGTGCTTGATATCGCGGTGTCCCAGAAAGTCCTGGATTTCCCTAGTGTTATACCCCTGATTCACCAGATAGTAACCGCAGGCATGGCGCATCATGTGGCAGTGAACTTTGATATCAAGCCCGGCCTGTGCTGCCAGTCGCCCAAGCAGCTTTCGCACCGCATCAGTAGACATCACCTCACCACGCTCGGAAACAAATATATATTTGCTATCAGGCAACATCTCTCTGAGTTCTTTGAGCAAAGTTAACTCATCATCTCTCAGGGGATGCACCCCAGAGTCACTGCCCTTTTCCCTGGTGATGAAAATCTGACGTTCGGCCCACATCAGGGCATCCCAGCGCAAACCGCATTTAGCCCCTACAGCTTCCCCTACCCGCAAGCCGTGGCGAAACATGAGCAACATCAGTGTATAATCACGGTGAGCATAACGAGCTTTGCGTTCTAGTGCAGCATCGAGCAGCGATCGCACCTCGCTTGGTGTAAGGTATTCTCGCTTACCTGTAATGCTTGTTAGGTAGACGAGTTGGGGGTGGTGGCCTCATTTATGATTGGTGATAGTGTCCGGTGTACGCGGGATATTATGGACAGTCTACTACGCCACGATCCCTATTACTCCGTTGAGAGTCGCGCCACTCAAGAGTTATTGCGAACAG
>NZ_JBIQNW010000137.1:0-5774 GCF_047228265.1 Nostoc sp. UIC 10607
GCTGTATTGGGCTTGGTTTATTGCGTCTAATCCTTGTATAGTGCAGCTTTAAAAGTTTTTCGCTCTTTTTGCGTAAATTACAAAACTTGAACTGAAGAGTATTACATAGCGAACGAACTATATGTAAAGCAGGGGGTAATAGTTTAAAACTCCCATATTTTTTTGTCAGCGCTGCTCTGGACTCCTTGCCCCAGGGCAGTTTTTTATTGTATAGGTGGCTGCAAGAGGATTTTGTACCCACTGCCAACAATCGAGTGATACATGCAGTGCGTTGTTTACTCGCTGCAAGCGAAATATTGCGTCGCAGTCCGTAAAAGCGTTAACCTCAAGTGTAGCAAGCATAAACCCTGATCACCAGTAAAACACCTAACACAGGAATTTAAGCAATGGCAAAGATTCAGCAGATTTGGCAACGTTGGATTCCTGGACTGCTTGAGAAAACAGTAAAGCGTGGAGAAACAGTGGAGTCGGGAGCAGAAGTTACTAAAGCTGCTTTGGAATTTGCGATCGCATTGGGCGTGCTAGCGAGTGTACCATCAGCACCAGTAGTTGCGGCAGGGTTAGCATTTGTAGGAATTGGACGGAAAGGCTTGACATTGCTACATGAAAGAACAAATCAGAAATTTGAGATAGAAGAATGGGTAGCTTTTGCTTGCCCATTAGCTTATATAAATAGTTTTAATGCTTTAGTTGAGAGAAACGTTTGGTTACAGGAAAAACTGAATGCAGAGTTAAAAGAGCAGGAAGTTAAGCTTCAGTTTCACCAACTGGGACAGTTAGAATTAGACAATAGTAAAGCTGAAGAAGCACTAAAGCAGTTTCCAAATTCAACATTAGGACAAGCTTTAAATCAAGAGTTATCTAGTTACCTAGAAACAAAAGGGATTAGACCAGAGATTGCATCTCTGGTAACAGGATGGGTAGCCTGGGATACATATAATTATATCAAGCAGCTTTTCTCTTACGAATCAGAAGATGTGCGTCAAACCTTAAGTTTGATGATAATAGCAGCACAAGAAATAAGAGCAGATGAGAAATACGCCAGCATTGAGTCATACCTGAAAGAGCAGATATCACCCTCACCCAGCGACTCGTCACTAATGGAGAGATGGAAGGTAATAGGTGAAGAATTTAAAATTACTGAAATTTATGTGCCACTGAAAGCTCAATTGTTAGATAACAATGGCAAACCTAAAGAAAAGTCAATTGTTGATTTAGAGAATTGGCTAACAGAGCAACTGAATAAATCGGAAACAAATAAGCAAGTTATTTTTATTCAAGCAGGCCCAGGGCGAGGCAAAAGCGTATCTTGTAAAATGGTTGCAGAGCGGGTAAGAAAAGAACTTCACCCAATTTGGACACCAATACTAATTAGGCTTAGAGACATAGATACTTTTGAGCCAAATATCGAAAATACTCTTCGTGCGGCTGTCAGGGAAAATTTTGCTAACCGAGATGATTGGTTAAGCGATCGCAATACTCGATATTTATTTATATTAGATGGTTTTGATGAATTACGTTTTGAAGGAAGAACAGCAAAGGGAGTTGAAGATTTTCTTGGGCAAGTAGGAAACTATCAAGCGCAAAGAGTATGTAAGCATAAATTCATAGTAACTGGTAGAGAATCAGCGTTGCATGGAATTGAAAATCGGCTACCAGCTAACTTAGTTAGGTTAGAAATTGCATTAATGGACGACGAACTACAAAAGCAGTGGTTATTAAATTGGGGAACACTAGTTGGACAAGATAAAGCATCAGAATTTCAAAAGTTTCTCAAGGCAGATAATTGCCCTGAGCGTGTTAAAGAATTAGCGCAAGAACCACTTTTGCTGTATCTTTTGGGAGCTATGCACCGAGATGACGAGTTAAATATCAAAATGTTTGAAGGTGCTAATGATGCTCAAGCTAAAATAATAATCTATCAAAAAACACTAGATTGGGTTTTAACAAAACAGCGACCTGAGAAGCTTAATCTAGAACTTACAGAATTTGATACAGAAGACTTGCGCCTGATTTTAATTGAAGCGGGGTTATGTGTTACTCAGTCTGGAAGAGAATGGACTTCAATCAAAGCAATTGAAGAACGGCTCAAAAATGATAAAACAGCCAGAGAGTTACTGGAAGAAGCACAGAAGAAGCTTGGTGGTGAAAATCCTTTAAGAAATGCGTTAGCAGCATTTTATTTACGCCCAGCAAAAGCATCCTTCTCAACAGAAGGTTCTGTCGAGTTTATTCATAAGAGTTTTGGCGAATTTCTCTGCGCTCAGAAAATAAAAGATAGCTTGAGACATTGGACAAAAATAGATTCTGAAAGTAGACGTGAGAGATATGTTATTGATGATGACAAGCTGGCAGAAGAAATCTATGATTTATTTGGCTACGGTGGATTGACAAGAGAAATTGTAGAGTACTTAATGGCTCTGCTTGATTCTGAAAAGCAATTTAAATACTTAAAAATATTTGAGCGATTAGAAGATTTCTATTTTGATTGGTGTCAAGGGAAATTTATTGATGGGCAAAAAACTAAAATTTTTCCTTTAACTCAAATGCAAAAGTTCCAAGTGAAAAATATAAATTTAGGGTTGAGAGAGATAGATATATATACTGGCTTAAACGTGATAATTTTACTTTTTGAATTAAATCGTTATGCTCAAAATAAAAATGATTTAAAAGATAATATTGTTTTTTATCCTTGCGGTAAAAAAGATAGTGATAATTATGATAGTGAACGATTATTTCGGATTATTGGATATAGCAACAGTAGTGGTTTAAAGACTTTTTCGGCAACTGTTGCTTATTTTCTCTCTAGCGCTAACCTCTCTGTTGCTTATCTCAGAGGCGCTAACCTCTCTGGCGCTAACCTTGATGGTGCTAATCTTGATGGCGCTAACCTCATAGGTGCTAACCTCTTTGTTGCTAACCTCTCTGGCGCTAACCTCATAGGTGCTAACCTCTCTGGCGCTAACCTCAGAGGTGCTAACTTCTCTGGCGCTAACCTTAGAGGCGCTAACCTTGATGGCGCTGACCTCTCTGGTGCTAACCTCTCTGGCGCTAACCTCTCTGGTGCTAACCTCTCTGGCGCTAACCTCTCTGGTGCTAACCTCATAAGCGCTAACTTCTCTGGCGCTGACCTCGATGACGCTGACCTCTCTGGTGCTAACCTCATAGGCACTAACTTCTCTGGCGCTGACCTCGATGGCGCTGACCTCGATGGCGCTAACTTCTCTGGCGCTGACCTTGATGGTGCTAACCTTCTCAATATTACTTGGGATGAGGATACAAACTGGAAAGATGTGCGACCATTAGATAAAACACAAAACGTACCTGAAGGCTTGCTTTCCCAACTAAACCCAACCGCCCACCCCTCGCCCCCAAAAGACACTCCACCCTCAGCCTGACCCCACTGCCGCCAACCCCGGTAGCAGCCGCCCCCGATAGAATTCCTGCTGTAACCCCGACAAAACCACCAGTACCCCAAGTTCCGACCAATCGCCCAAATCCTTGCCATGCAGAGATACCTGGTAGTAGCCACACTCCAAGCGATCGCACTTCACAGGATAACCCAGCGCGTGACATTTTTCGATTAGCGACGATACCAAAGGTGGATACGCAGTAGTGGTTTGGCAATCCAAAAATGTTAGGTGAGGGCTGGGTAAAGGTGAAAGGTTAATGGGTTTGGGATTTAAAACCTTTTCTCCTTCCCCCTTACCCTTTACGCCGCCAAATTCACTTGGCGAACTAATAGGGTGATTTGTCTTGCCTTGGATAAGGGTTAATTGTAGCTGGTCAGCACCAATTTCCCCGCCCCAAAGCTCTTGCAGTATCTCCTCACCGACTTGATATCGATGACAGAAATCCCCAGTCTTTTCAAAGCAGCATAGCGTTATATCTTGCGGATTTTCTTTCTGTTTTCTCACCCACAATTGAATTAGTTGCTGACGAGAATCCAGAGTCTTCCTGAACTCCCTGGTGTATTTTTCCTGTGCGGCGGTATCCTGGGCTGATGCTTTCCACCACTTCAGCAGTTCTGGAGTTGGCGCGAATAGAGGCAGGTGTTTGCCTTTCCAATTTTTGGGAGGGTACAGCGAAATTGAGATGGCCTCGCCTCGGATTTCGCCACGGTAGTATGAGGTGTAGATTGTCTATAATCGCACCCTCTCCAAGTCATAGTCAGTCACTCGTGCGATGGGCGAAGTCCCGCCAAGGGCGATCGCATCTCTGAAAGTAAAAAGCTCGTCACGGGGGAACGGCTTAGAAAATGGGGCAGGCTTTTTGGGGGTGCTTGTCTGCGTAGATGGAGGATCGGTTGGGTACGAAGCCTGCCCCATTTTCTCTTCGCCAGATGCGTCACCGTTTTCAGATATTCCTGGGGACATCCATTCGATGCAGTAGAACCAGGAATCGCAAATCAGTTGGATGCCTTGGACAATCCTTGCTGGTGGCCCGTCGCCATGAAATCGGAACTCGACTAATTCACCCAGGTGGAACACAGGTTTTTCTTTGGTAACTAATTGTAAGTTTCCTGTAGCAATGATTTCACGTCCTAAAACAGTTAGATTATCGTTGCCAGAGACAATCTCATAACTCCAGCCTTTAGCTGACCACTCGACACCGCAACAGTAACCGAAAGATTTGGTGGTAGTGACGTAGACTTTCTCTAACAGGGAAACTTCTAAGGGAGGAATCTCTTTACCCCAAGGTGGTGAAACATACCAGCAAGTTTCTAAAGTTTGGACAAGGTTAATCATGCTTATGCCTCCTGACTGAACAATAGACTGCACAAATAATCAATCCGTTTCCAAGCGATCGCAGCTTGCCTTGGAGAACAACTCAAGCCATAAGCACGACGGGCATCATAATTGCCCTTGATTCCCTTGGCTACTCCAACGGGAATCCCAAAAGCCACCTCACGAATACCGGGTTCAAAGCTTCGGTCTTCATGAGAGAACCGTACTTGCGTAATCTGATTTCCTATTTGGTCTGCCCAGGGGGTTGGCTATTGACGGTGGAATAAGCCATTGGGGTAGGCAATGATAAAGACTCTTTCTCTTTCATGTGGCAAGCCGAGGCAGTACGCGGGTATAGTTTCTCATTCACATACGTACCGGATTTTGGAAAGGTCTTCGAGGACTGTTGCCATTCCTCTAGAGTAGCCCTGTAGGATTTTCGATGAAAGCGATTGCTGGTCTACACTGGTTAATGATCCTAGATTGTTCTCCTCAGAGTAAATATCTGAAGTTGCCAAGTCCAAGTCTGTTGCCTAAGTTACTTGTGCCGACGCAGGAGAAACCCTACATTAAACTGTAGGCAAGATTTGCAGTATTTATACAGAGGTATAAATAATTACTAAAGTATAAACTGAATGCTGGTAAAAGATGATTATAGTAAATTTATATACTCTATTGCGGTGAATAACTCAGTAGAGTATTTTTGTGAAAGTGCGCCTATGGTAAGCGATCGCCTCTCCTGTGCCCTTGTTACAACCGCCCCTCTACAGCCTAAGATTGCTCCCTTGAGGTGATGAGGCAGCACTTGGCCAGCGAATGGGAACCATTGGTTCCCAAAATATGACTGATAGTGTTACAGCAATTGTGGCATTTTGTACCAGAGGTTCATAGAGATACCCGTGTGGTAGATATGCATATCTCACGATTACGGAGAATTTTAACCCTATGTCTACCTGAAGAATATAGAACATGGGAGCAACGCGATTTGGTGAGGTTGAACAAAAAAGGTGCGATCGCTAAAAACCTATGTAGGCGTACTTAGAATAG
>NZ_JBIQNW010000138.1:0-3420 GCF_047228265.1 Nostoc sp. UIC 10607
TCATTTTCAATAAGACTATTTTGAGTATTTTAACTGGTTGACAAAATGCACTTTATCTTAACCTCTCACGGATGCTCCACCATCAGCCTGACCCCGCCACCGCCAACCCTAGCAGCAACCGCCCCCGATAGAACTCCTGCTGTAACCCCGAAAGAACAGCCAGCACCCCAAGTTCCGACCAATCCCCCAAATCTTCGCCGTGCAGAGATACTTGGTAGTAGCCGCAAGCTAGGCGATGCCTACGGCAACCCGTTCGCGTAGCGTCTCCGACAGGAGAAGCGGGAACGCACTGCACAGGATAACCAGCGTCATGGCACTTGGCCAGCAGGGTTTGAATAACTTGCGGGTATGTGGAGTCAATGGGAATAGTCTGTTTTGGGGAGATTTTGGAGTTGGTTGTAACGTTAGAATGTTCACGGCTCGATCTTAGAGTCATGCTTTCGGTATCGGTTAGGCGTTAGGCGTAGCTTGAACTTACGTAGTACTTGAATTAACAAAAGCTATGTAGCACATTTGCCAACAGTGTGGCTAGCTATATCTACCCCAATGGGCGAGGTGCTGCAATGCCATATCCCTGTGCGTAATCAATTCCAAGTGCCGTAATTCGCTCTAAAATCGCGTCATTCTCTACAAACTCAGCAATAGTCTGAATACCCATCACACTACTAATGTGCGTGATTGCTGCCACGATCGCATTATCCACAGGATTATTGACAATGTTACGAATAAAGCTCCCGTCAATTTTGAGGTAATCCACAGGTAGAGACTTGAGATAGGCAAAGGACGACATACCCACCCCAAAATCGTCCAACGCGAAGCGACAGCCCATCCGTTGAAGTGACTGAATGAACTGTCTGGCTTTACTTAGGTTGGCGATCGCCACAGTCTCGGTAATTTCAAAGCAAATGGACTGGGGTGAGATGGAGTATAGGGTAAACTGCTGATATAGAAAGTCAAAGAAGCGATCGTCGTTGATGCTAGAACCAGAAAGGTTAATCGCATAAATGCTTTGTTTATCGCCAACAACGCTTGTCAAATTCTTGAACAGAGTCCGAATCACCCATTGATCGATCAGGTGCATCAAGTCGTAGCGTTCTGCTGCTGGAATAAACGTCATCGGCAGCACTAAATTTCTCTCCTCATCCCAGAGCCGCAGTAGCACTTCATAATAGTCCCCATCGTCAACGTTTTGAGCAGTCGAGGTGATAGCGGCAATAGGTTGAACATAGAGACAAAACCAATCATTTTCCAAGGCTTGAGAAATGCGGCTGGCCCACTGCATCTGGCCGCGCTGTTGCAGTCGCTCCTGGTCGTCAGTCTGAGCAAAGTACACGCGATTGCGCCCCCGGTTCTTCGCAGTATAGCAAGCTGCATCAGCCGTGCTGATAATCTCTGCAAGGCTCTCGCTATTTATGTCAATACCCACCAAGCCGATACTTACTCCAATTGAGAATACCTGCTTTTGCCAAACAAACCGGAACTCTTGAACACATTCAAGCAGATCATTGGCAACTCGTAAAGCTTGCTCCGGCAGACACTGACTGAGCAATACGCCAAATTCATCGCCCCCTAAGCGTGCCAGTGTGTCAGTTTTCCTAATCTTCTCTTGCAATAGGATAGTAATTTGACGCAGTAATTCGTCTCCAGCCAGATGACCACAGGTATCATTTACAATTTTGAAGTGATCGAGATCCAAATAGCACAACGCATGAATCTGGTAGTCTAATTTGGCAAGGTGCAATGCTTGTTGAATCTGCTGCTCAAACTCGTGGCGATTCACCAATCCGGTTAAGGCATCATGACTTGCCTGCCAGGATAGCTGACGCGACAACTTGCGGTTCTGAGTCACGTCACGAAACACCATAACCGCGCCAATCACTCGTCCCTCACGATTGCGAATGGGCGCGGCTGAATCTTGAATCGCAATTTCTTGATTATTCTGATTAATTAAGACGGTATGGTTTGCTAAACTCACAGTTCGATTTTCCTTTAACGCTTGCTCAATTGGGTTCTTAACTGTCTCCCGTGTCGCTTCATGCACAATTCCAAAGACTTCTTCTAACAGCAACCCTTCTGCGGATGTTTCACTACATCCAAGCAGAAATTTTGCAACCGGATTGAGGTATTTAATCCTGCCAAACGCATCTGTGGTAAGAACTGCATCTCCGATCGATTGCAACGTCACCTGGGCTAATTCTTTTTCTTGAAAAAGTGTTTCTTCAATTTGCTTGAAGTCTGTGATATTGTACCCCACCGATTGAAATTCCAGAAAGCATCCTTGCTCGTCAAATATCATTCGGTTATGCCACTTAGTCCAACGCACCTCACCTGCCACAACCACGCGATTCTCAATAATCACAACGGGATTATCAGCACTAATTAAAGCTACAAATTCAGCAACTCGCTCCCGATCTGCCTCCAAGATAATGGGTTGATCGTGGCTGCCGATTAGCTCCTCTGGCGATCGCCCATAATAAAGCGCAAAAGCTTGGTTGAAAAACGTGAGTGTGCCGTCTGGTAAATATCGGGCAATCACTTCAGCCTGATCTTCTACAATGGCACGGTAGCGAATCTCGCTTTGTCTGCTCGCAATTTCTGCCTGTTTGAGTAAACGGATCTCGTCGTAGACATCGCTGATTTCCCGCTCTAGTTCTCGGTTGGCTACCAACAGTCGTCCATAACTGGGGAAAGTAAGTGCCTTTGCTATTAACTCTTTCAACGCAATATCTGTGTATAGCGATCCGAAAGCCGTGATGGCCTTGATGCAACTACTTAGCCAATGTTTATAAGCCAAGATGTGTACCTGTATTTTTGCAGTAGCTAAAAAAACCTATGAACGGTTACGACTAAGAGGTTGTTGAAAAAATTGTTAGCTGTATTTTTAGGCACTTCTTGATCCCACCTAACCCCCCTAAAAAAAGGGGAACCAGAATTAAAATCCCCCAATTTATCAGGGGATTTAGGGGGATCTAAAACGTTTTGCTATCAACAACAGGACTTTTTAAACAACCTCTAAATTAATATTCTGGATAAGTCTCCAGCAGATGCTGACATATTTCTAAAGCTTGCAGATAAAGCGGCTCGGCTTGGTCATGCCGTCCTTGAGAATCATAAAGTGACGCTAGGTTGTTCAGGCTGGTGACGACAGAAGGATGTTTTTCTCCCAGCAGCAGTTTTCTCTGTTCTAAAGCTTCCACTAACAACTCTTTGGCTTGATCATAGCGTCCTTGATAATAGTAGAGTTCTGCTAGGATTTTCAGGGTAGTCGCAACAGAAGAATGTTGTTCTCCCTGCAACTGTTCTCTCTGTCCTGAAGCTTCCACTAACAACTCTTCGGCTTGGTCATAGCGTCCTTGATAATAGTAGAGTTCTGCTAGGATTTTCAGGGTAGTCGCAACAGAAGAATGTTGTTCTCCCTGC
>NZ_JBIQNW010000138.1:3518-5769 GCF_047228265.1 Nostoc sp. UIC 10607
GCAACTGTTCTCTCTGTCCTGAAGCTTGCAGATACAGCACTTTGCGATTCAGCTTGCTCATAACTTCCTTGATAATAGTAGAGTTCTGCTAGCTCCTTCATGGTGGCAACAGAGAGATGTTCTTCTCCCAAGCGGGTTTGCACCGTTTATCAACGTTGCTCACGACTAAACTGCTGCTATCAGCGCTCAACCCCTACTTACGTAGGATTACAGAGATGTGCTTGATATTAAGTCTTCCCAAGGTTTGAGATGTATAATATGAGCCTATAAAGTTTGAATTAGTTACAAATATTATTTAAAAACTTATAATAGCCTCCCTTTCTTTGCAACCCATACACAGCCTTAAAAGTTGGGCGAACTTTACCTGCTAATCCAGAACTGCTAAGAGAACTTTTAGAACTGCTGCATCAGTACAGGCGAGACATTGCCTCAGATGATGTTGATGATGACGACTCGGAAGAAGAGGAAAAGGATGATTGGGAAGCAGACTAAAGGCAGAGGTTTTCGCAAGATGTTGGATTATTTGGAATCTCGTGAAGATGCTAAACTAATCGGTGGCAATATGAGCGGGAAAAATGCCCGTGAATTGGCGCAGGAATTTAAGCTGTCTCGACAACTAAATTCTGATGCAGAACGTGTTGTTTACCACGTCTCATTATCCACCGCCAAGGGGGACAAATTAGATGATGAAAAGTGGAGTGAAATTGGCGACTGCTACATGAAGGAAATGGGTTTTGATGCCAATCAATTCGCCATCTTTCGCCACCATAACACTGACGACGACCACATCCACATTGCAACCAGCAGAATCAGGATGGACACGGGGCTAGTAGTGCATGATTCCTGGGATTATTTACGCTCTGAAAAAGTCCTGCGACAAATTGAGCAAGACTATGATTTAGTGCAAGTGCAGGGCAGTAGAGAAAAACTGAATCGCACACCCAGCACCGGACAAATTAGGCGCATAATAAGAGAACAATCAGAATTTGCTCTAGGTAAGCGCGATACCCCACCAGAGCGTACTATTAAAGAGCAGATTCAGTAGACAATTGATAGGGCTAGAGTTGATAATCCCCAAATGCCAACACTGATCATGCGCTTGCAGCAAGCAGGAATTAGCGTCAGGACAGGTTTTATTAGGAATGGTAAGTCCAAAGGTATCTCTTATGAGATGCTAATCTCCTCGATCAGCAGCCATCATAGAAAATCAAACTACTCTTCTTATTGAGCGACAGTTTATAATATTCTCTAAAGATGATTAAGAAAAATGATTAAGCCTAAAAATGTGTATCGCGGACACTCAATGGAAAAAGTTGGTCATGGTAAAAGAGCGGAATTTAAAACAACTATCAACGAAAAAGAATGGTCTGCTGTGACTGAATTAGAGGTAAAAACAGCAATTGATACTTGGATTGATGAAGGAGTAGAGCCTTAGTTATTGGCTACATAGCTTAAAATGCCCTGGTTAATCCGAATCGGTAAGCCATCTAATGACAACCGAAACTCGACCAACTCACCCAGTCGAAACACGGGTTTTTCTTTAGAGCCTGTCAAGAAACAACTTTTACAATTTGCCACCTAAAAAGCTTACTGAGAAAGCATTTCTAACTAAAAAGAAGGAAGGTTGTTTCGTGACAAGCTCTTAGTGTTCGGTTGTAAGTTACCTGTGCCAATAAGTTCACTTTCTAAAACAGTAATATTGTCATAAAGAGTGAAGATTTCGTATTTCCAACCGTGTTGTGACCATTCGACTTTATACAGCAATAACCGAAAGCTTTGGCAGGCAGACGGCAGACTTAACATAGACTAGCTCTAACAGACTCAACAGTAAACACTTGAGGACTTTTCAAACATCCTCTTAACTCGACTTTATCCAAAATTCAAAACTCGGTTTTCTTTATCCGGCAACAACTCTGGCTTTTTGGCAAATACTTTTTCCACATCACATATTATCGATGAAGTTAAAAAAGTAAAACTACCGCCCCATAAAGGTTTCAGCGATAGCGTTCCCGTTGCGACAAAAATGGATAAAGTTGAGCTTAAAGCGCAGGGCATTAGTAAAAACTATGAAACATGGTAATAAGGAACGCTTTTTTTACAACCCGTGATTATCAAATGCCTACAGGTTTGTTTATATCCCAAGACTAGTAGCCAAACTCATTTAATCACCACATCCGCCACCACATCCATCACCACCACCACCTCCGTCACCACCACTGTAAGCACTATAACCACCATCACCACTGCCACG
>NZ_JBIQNW010000139.1:0-5682 GCF_047228265.1 Nostoc sp. UIC 10607
ATTGAAATTAGATTTTTAGTTTGTATATTTTTGAGTGCGGTTGGCATAACTATATAGCGCTAATAATGAGAACTCTCCTTTAATCAATTAAAATAACTGTATCAAAGAACTAATTTTTCTGATCTGTAACACTTGTTAAAAGACCTACCAATATATCAATTTACTTTTCCTAAAAGATTTTATCTCCTGCAAAGAACTTTGCTAACTGGCTAAAGATGGATGAGGCTGGTAAATAAACTAATCCCTTCGATTGCTTTTTTTCCCAAACGCCATTTTGATTCGAGCTTTGCAAGACCAATGGAAACGCTCTACGTGCCGTGATGGCCTGGATTTCTCACCACATCTCATTAATTAAATAAGTAATGAGTAATAAGTAATAAGTAAGATTCTTTACTCATTAATCATTACTCATTACTTATTACTTCACTTGCGAAGGGATCAGGGGAGCTTGTGAGAAATGCGGGATGAATACCTGGAACTGCCACGCTCTGCAATCGGCACTGGCAAACATGGTAGAATAGCGCAGCCTCCACGTGTGGGTTGGGTATGATGTGCGTAATCGTCTCGTTGCTGAGTTTTCAAGCCGTCGGTTTTTAAATCTCAAAGTATTTAGTGGCGTGAAGTTTGTGCCACAATGCTAGAAAGTCATTAGGAGGCTACAAAATTTAGACGCAAAGCAACAGAACAAGGTTTTGAAATGAACGTTTATATTCCCTTGGAGTTGCTAGAACGCATACAGCAGAAACGCTGGCAGCCAAATGAACAACCAGACAGAAACGATGTCTCCGAGTTAACCCAAAAAGAGTAACTTACTTCAACACATTGCTTCCAGTCCCAATCCAATGGTATTTGAACGACAATTATGAGTAACCCTCTTTCCCATCCCGAAGATCCAGGCTTCCATTCATCTATTCAGGAAAATCTAAAACAGCTTTCTGCTCAGTTGGGATCTCCTTTGTCCGAATTATCAGTCATGGAAATATACCAGAATGCGTGCGATCTACTGAGCCACGTTTCTCCATCACCTCTTACTCTTGCCCGCGTTGCAGGGACATTACTGGTCTACCGAGTCACGGACACAGAACCGGAAGAATTTGAGTGGTTCAGCACCCAAGTGAAACAATGTCTGGATGAAGAAGAAGTTGAGGAGTTAATTGAATCCATACATCGCACGGATGCTTTGTAATCGCTGAAAAAGGTGGAGTCTCGCGTACATCGGATACCGTCGCATCATCTCTTGCAATTCCACTCGTTCACCTTGGGGCGTGTACACAGTTTCGCCAGACAGCGCAATCACAATCCTTTGCCGCCTTGCCCACTCAAAGTGAGCGATTACAGTAGACTTGGCCTGTTGTGCCTCCGGCTTCCTCCCTTCCTTGCAAGCTGCCACAAACACGGCTTCCGTTGGCTTGACTCCCTTCCAAGTGCGTAACGCTTCTTTGAGATAGGCGATAGCCAAAGGCTTAAGCTTCGCTTATCGCACAGTTTTAGGATGAGCCAGTAGTAAAGAGAACCTTATTTCTTTAGTTCGGTTCCACTCTCAGATAAAATTGTGTAGCCACAAACTTAGTATCTTTCTTGGTTGGATCTGCGTTTTCTATTACCTCTGTTATACCTACAGCAATCAAACCTTTACCAAAAATTTCGCTAGTTGCTGCATCAAGTTGCTTTTGCGTTGCACCCGTTTGGCTCAAATCGATTGACGAAACTGGAGAAATCTTCGGCTTATTCAAAACTAACTTATCTGTGGAGAAGCAAGGAGTTGTGATGCAGCGAATGCCATTGTCTTTTATGGCCACAAAAGTACCTTTTGCTGGGGCATTTGTCGCGGCATAAAAGGCTTTTTTTACTCTCAAATTCCCAAACTCACCGAACCCAGAAAATGTTATTGGAACGATGTTACCTCTGAGAATCACACGGCTACCATCATCATTTTGAATTTTTATTAGTTCGTAAGGCGAGACTTTCAGGGAACTCCAATCAATTGCAGACACATAGCATTCGGAGCGAAAAACACCATCTAAGCAAGGAGTAGCTTTCAAGTTGACTTGTTTTATAAAATACCCACCGCATACCGGAGAAGCACATCTGCGAAAATCTCTTCGCACCATGTAATATCCCCACTGTGGAAACTCTTGGTTTTTGACTGTGACTGCAACAGAATCAGTAGTCTCTGGAGCAGAAATATTTTGCGCCGATACTTTGGAGAAAAATCCGTTGGTAACTATTATTGCACCTAATAGAGGAATAATTGAGGCTTTGTAGTTCAATGATTGTTTGTTCATGGTAGTTTTCGATTTTATTTGAGGGTTAAATACCTTTGTTAAGAGCAGAGTTGACAGCATTTCTGGCAAAACCTGACAAAATACCTGTACACAAGCTCGTAGTTGGCAAAGTAGATTGGAATACCATAACTCTTACACTACTGACAACAGGTTAAAAAACCTTACGGGAAACCTTAAAGGAATTTTAAGGACTCATTGTTTTTGCCAACTTTGTTCCAGAATCACCTGAGTGTACGTCTAATCTCTGCATTTAGCCAAACCTGCGATGGCGCGAGCGCCCGCCGGAGGCGATCGCACAAGAACAACAAAAGCCGACTTAATATTCTGCTTGTAGGCGATCACAGTAAGCACAAGCGCACTAGGCCAGAAATCTTGTGTTACAGTCCGTAAAAGTTCATACTGAAGCTGTATGTAACATAACCCCTCGCTTTTATAAGCCTAGCCATGCCCCAAGACTTCTCCGGTCAAAATCTCAGAGGTCGTTCATTCAAAGGTCAAAACCTTGAGGGCGCAAATTTTACTGGTGCAGATATTCGAGGTGCAGATTTTACTAATGCTACTTTAATAGGAGCAAACTTTAGCCATACTACTGCTGGACTGCAAAAGCATTGGACTATTTTTTTAGTCTATATTTCGTTGTTGCTATCAGGAATATCGGGATTTTTCTCAGTCTTTACTGGAGCGTTAATAGCTTTTATATTTGACAATTCATCAAGTCTAGAAAATCAGATTGGTGGCTGGACTGCCTTAATAGTAGTAATTGTTGTTTTTATAGTTATCCTTCGCCAAGGATTAAACTCAGCCATTGCCATCGCTATTGCCATTGCCATCGCTATCACCACAGCCATTACCGGAGCCATCACCGGAATCATCATCGCTATTGCCATCGTCATTGCCATCGCTGGAGGCGGACGCGAAGCCGAAACCGGAACTTTCATCTACGGAAACAACACCATTACCGGAACTGTCACCCCTAGCAACAGTATGTATGGATACATCGCTGGAGCCGGAGCCATCGCCGCAGCCGTCACCGGAGCCATCACTATTGCCATTACTGGAGCCATTGCTGGAGCTATCGCTATCACCGGAGCCATCACTATCACTGGAGCTATCACCGGAACCATCATCATCGCCATTGCCGGAGCCATTACCGCAGCCATTACCGCAGCCATCACCGGAGTAATCGCCACTACTATCACTGGAGTCATCACCATTGCCATCGCTGGAGCCGGAGCTTTATTTAGTGCTTACATTGCTTGGAGAGCAATGAAGGGAGATAAAACATATTCTTTGATTCGGAATATCGCTGTTGCTTTTGCAGCGAGTGGTGGTACCAGCTTTCGCAATGCCAATTTAACTGATGCTAACTTCACATCTGCCATACTTAAAAGTACAGATTTTAGAAAAGCTAATTTAACTCGTACCTGTTTCAATAAAACTAAAAAACTTGAACGTGTTCGCCCAGGCACAACTTACCTGCAAAAAGCACAAGTGGTAAGCGTGTTGGTGACAGGTCAAAAACCAGAAAAAAACTTTGACCGTGAGGACTTACGCGGGGTCAATTTTCAAGGAGCTAATTTAGTAGATGCCAGTTTTATTGGTGCAGACTTGAGCCAAGCCAACTTACGAGATGCAGATTTATCCAGAGCGAAATTAGTACAGACACAACTTGACGGCACAGACTTTACAGGTGCAACTCTCAGCGGAGCATACATTCAAGATTGGGGCATTACCACTGACACCAAATTTGATGGGGTACGGTGTGAATACGTTTATATGCGACTCCCCACACACGATAATCCTGACCCTTTCCGCAAACCCGATAACAATCAAGAAGTGTTTGCAGATAGCGAGTTTGGAGATTTCATTAAACCAATCTTCGACACACTCGACCTGTACCATAATCAAGGTGTTGACCCCAGAGCGATCGCTATTTCCTTTAAGCAGCTAGCCGAAAATCATCCAGAAGCAGATTTGCGGATTGTGGGAATGGAAGTGCGAGGCGAAGATAAGTTCTTGCTTCGTGCAAAAACAGTAGCGATGGCTGATAAGTCTGAACTGAGCGCAGAATATTTTGACACTTATAATCAGATAAAAGGTTTACCGGAGCGGGAGATTAAATTACTGCTAGCAGAAAAAGATAATCAAATCCGCAGATTAGAAAATATGGTGATGACGGCATTAGAACGTCCTAGCTTTTATTCAAACGTTGAACAGGTAGGTTTTATGACTAACAATCCCGGTGGCTTTTCAGTTGGTGGTTCAGTTGATGGCGATATTAATAATGTTCAGGGTGAAAATAATCAACAAAGGGTAAGTAATAAAAGTTCTAGTTTTAACTTACAAGGCGCTCAATTCCTAGTGTGGCAAAACTTACTAGAGAAGACGACTCTCTAAATTAGCCAAGTAACCCTTGGGGTCTCTGCGAAATCGATATTGTTCAATTCTTGCTTTGTGGTGTTTTTGCAATTGAGAGCGTAATTCGAGCCAAGTATGAATATCAACTTGTGCTAAATCAGATGCGGTAAAAGAATGAAGTTTAGTAGCGATTGCACAGGCAAGTTTGACAGAACCACGAATAACAAGGGATGAGGGGGCAACCTTACGACCAGTACAACGACGTTGATGATGACGTAGCATACCAAAAGCGTGTTCTAAGTCATTATTAGTTCTGGGAAAATCTTCAATTTCGTAACAATGAAAAAGTCCAGACCAGTAGCTATGAGTGGTTTTTATAAAGTTATCGATTGCAGTTTTCAGGGTACCAGCTTTCTGCTTTTGTTGGGACATTTCTGTTAATAGTTGCTGATAACTTTGTTTGACCCCAGCAGCATTAAGACCTATTTTATTATTGAGAATATCACTAGCTTTATCAACCCACTGATATGCAACACTCACAGGTGAAAATAAAGATGCAGTCGCAGATAAACCCTTAGCTATCAAGTGTTTTAGGTTGACTAAGGGTGGGGTTAAAGCACTTTTTTTTCCATCCGTTCTAAGCTTTGCTCTATCAATGTCAAATTTTCTTGTAACTTTAATCCTGATGCCTCTAACGGTGGATGACCATCATTAGTTATAGAACTACGTACTGCCGAGCAATAATCTTCGATAATAGTTGCCATTTCCTGAGTTTCATTAGTAACACTACGTTCAATGTCTCGTAATCCTCTAACTTTTTTCTTTAATTCCTTTTTTGCATGTCGATCCGCCTCATATATGGGTTTAATCGCTTCCTTCAGGTAATGGTAATGACATAAACCGTGAGCAATTCTAGGTAATGCTAACCTAACAGCTTTGCGAATTGATTGTTGCCCATCACTAACCTGACTTTTCCCGTTAAGTCTCTTTTGCAAGCTGCCAGCCTTCACAAAGGTCGTGTAATTTTAACCAGCCTCGC
>NZ_JBIQNW010000140.1:0-5492 GCF_047228265.1 Nostoc sp. UIC 10607
AGTCCCCAAGCTGGATTTATCGCCTTTTCCTGCACCCTCTTGACAAAAGTGCAATCATTCTAACCTCTCACCGATGGGATACTCCTGGCAAAAATGCCATCCTGATATGGGTTCAACTACTCCATAAAGCCAATACGCTTTTCTTGGCCACTGCACCTTAACTATGGGTTTGACACCACGAGCCGTAATCACTCGCCCAGTTTCGGTTTTCAAACCTAATCTGGTCTCATCCTGGCACAGATAACGTAATCGTTTTCCGCCACCCAATAGGTTTTGTAAAGCTACCAAGGCTAAGGGAATGTTTTTTTAAAAAGGCTTATAGCTTGCTCATCAATAGATGAGCTTATGGGTCTTGGTACTTTCAATTTCGCTCCTAGTTTATAGCGGACTAAACTGTAAACTGTCTTGTAATTGACTTGCACATTCCATTTTTGCTCTATCCATTCGACAATTTGTCCATAACTACTAAATCCCTCTGGGGATTCTAACTTTGACACTAACTCTGAGAGCATTTCTCCTTGAATCACAGGAGTTGCCCCTGGTGCAGTTTTTACCTCTAGAAGCTTGGATAATCCCCCTTGCCGATACCTTTGTAACCACCGTGTTACTGTTGACCCATCTCTGCCCAATCTTCGGCTCAATTCTTGATGCTGTGTCACTTGTTCTGTTTTTATCCACCACAGCATCTGTAAACGCTCTTTTTCAAATGCTGTGCGCGTATTTTTCAAGCTTTTTGACAAATACTCAGCACTTTCTTGAACTTCTAGATTGAAAGGGCGTGCCATTGGTTCCTCATGAGTCTCTATCTTCCATGTTCTTTATTCTACATTTCTATGCACGCTCATTTAGACTTGGTATAAAACCTTATTATCATCAAGAAATGAAGATTTAGTGGCGTTATTATTAGAAGTAATTAATACTCTAGATGTACCAATTGATGGCGTTGTTAGTGATGGACAACAATCAATTCGTAAAGCTGTTAGGGTAGCATTACCAAAAGTAGCTCATGGTTTGTGTCATTATCATTACCTTAAGGAGGCAATTAAACCCATATATGAGGCGGATAGACATGCAAAAAAGGAATTAAAGAAAAAAGTTAGAGGATTACGAGATATTGAACGTAGTGTTGCCAATGAAGATAAGGATTTGGCGACTATTATTGAAGATTATTGCTCGGCAGTACGTAGTTCTATAACCAATGATGGTCATCCACCGTTAGAAGCATCTGGATTAAAGTTACAAGAAAATTTCACATTGATAGAGCAAAGCTTAGGACGGATGGAAAAAAAAGTGCTTTACCCCCACCCTTAGTCAACCTAAAACACCTTCTAGCCAAGGGATTATCTGCAACTGCATCTTTATTTTCACCTGTTATATTTGCATATCAATGGGAAGATACAAGCTAGTAATATTCTCAATAATAAAATAGGTCTTGATGCTGCTGGAGTTAAACAAAGTTATCAGGAACTATTAACAGAAATTTCCCAACAAAAACAGAAAGCTGGTACACTCAATACCGCAATCGATAACTTTATAAAAACTACCCATAACTACTGGTCTGGACTTTTTCATTGTTACGAAATTGAAGATTTTCCCCGAACTAATAATGACTTAGAACATGCTTTTGGTATGCTACGTCATCATCAACGTCGTTGTACTGGTCGTAAGGTTGCCCCCTCATCCCTCGTTATTCGTGGTTCTGTCAAACTTGCCTGTGCAATCGCTACTAAACTTCATTCTTTTACCGCATCTGATTTAGCACAAGTTGATATTCATAACTTGGCTCGAATTACGCTCTCAATTGCAAAAACACTACGCATTGCCAGAATTGAACAGTATCGATTTCGCAGAGACCCCAAGGGTTACTTAGCTAATCTAGAGAGTCGTCTTCTCTAGTGAATTTTACCACGCTAGATAAAATCCCTGTGTTTAAGTTTTAATAAGAATCGGGAGTATCCATCCCCCAATGGCACCAGTCATACAAACGGCTGCTAAGATTGAGAAAACTTCAGTTCGACTCTCTGCTTTCACAAAAGCATTGCTCTTTAAACATCCTCATTTTTTGCTTAGATTATCTCGCTACAATTCCCACGTTGATCTAGTAATTAGCTCATGCTGCAAGAGGAACCCTAGGGAGTGAGATCATGACTAAACCGATTCAAATTCTTTTACAGACAACAATTCCCACCAATGAAGATGATTGGTATATTGGGCGATTTTCTTTGCTAAAGGACTATTTAGCTTCGTTGAAAAGTGACACTGGGGAACCCCTGTACCAGGTAACAGCAAGGGATCGAGAAAATACTGCTGAAAAAAACGATCCAGTTTTAAGTACGCTGGATAATTCAGATTTTGATGAACTGTGGCTGTTTGCTGTGGATGTAGGGGATGGCATAACTCCAAAAGAGTGTCAGAGCATCAGTGCCTTCCGTCAGCGCGGCGGCGGTTTATTGGTCAGCCGTGACCATCAGGATGTAGGTTGTTCGGTTTGCAATCTTGGTGGTGTCGGCGCAGCCCATTACTTTCACAGTAAGAATCCCGATCCCGATCCCTCGCACCACCACCCTGATGACATCTACACTAAGTATATTTCCTGGCCCAACTTCCATTCTGGGTTAAATGGTGACTACGAGAAAATTACTCCCATAGAACCTATTCATGACTTACTCAAGAATTCTACATCACCTTCTGAGGAGATTGAATTCTTTCCGGCTCATCCCCATGAAGGAGCCGTAGGTGTGCCTGCAAACGTGAAGAATGCACGAGTAATTGCCTTGGGTACAAGCTCAGTCTCCGGTCGGGACTTCAACTTAGCAGTTGCTTTTGAAAGTACGCAGGATGAACAAGGAAATACTTTAGGACGTGCGATCGCTGAATCAAGCTTCCACCATTTCGCCGACTACAATTGGGATGTTGATATGGGCGCACCTAGCTTTGTAACCGAACCCCCTGGAGATGGGATGAAGCAAAACCCACAAGCCCTTGAACATATTAAAGCCTATGTGCGAAACTTAGCCCTCTGGCTGGCTCCTACCTCAAGTTAAAGGAAAGTCTCCCATCCTTAAAGACTATGTGTAAACAGCCTTTATCAAACCTTTTTCGATATGTCTTAATTACGAATCACGTTAGCGTAGCGGTAGCGAGTCCGCGAGCGTCATTACGAATTATAAATTAGTATCACTTCCTGCCTGAGTTAAGAAGGCAGAAGTACGAAGGCAGAGGGCAGCTATGTATCCCCATAAATAAATTTAGGGTATTTATAATGGACGTTGTATTTCTTGCGCTTTGCGTCTCGAAATACATATTTCTTTATTCACATCTTGCACCAAGCGACTGAAGTCGCGGCTACACGGACAAAACTCCTACCCTGCGGGAACGCCAAGGGCGAACGGGTAATGCCTCCGGATGCCGCAGGCTGTACGGGAGTGATGCCTCCGGCACGCTACGCGTTAGCGGAGCTTTCGCTTTAGCGATACGCAATCGACGGAAACCGCCCGCCGAAGGATGCCCGAAGCGCTGTAGACTGCGACTCACTCACCGCCTGCGCGGATTCCAAACCATTGATTTTCGGTTAGTCCGCGTAGGCGGACTTCGTTTGTATAGACACGAATTTCATTCGTTAGGGCTAGGTGCAAGATATGTGTCAACTCAGTCTGAGCGTAAGTGCCTCAACAGAGTAATAGCAGCCACCCTTGCTGCTATTGAACGCAAAAAGCTGAAAACCAGGAGGCGAAAAACCTATGGAACTTGGAATGATTGGACTCGGACGTATGGGCGCAAACATGGCACAGCGTTTGATGCGTGCTGGGCATCGTGTAGTTGGCTATGTCCGCCGTACTGAGAAATTGGAGGCAATGGTCAGGGAAGGTGTAATTGCAGCCGGAGCAAGCTCAATCGCCGATCTAGTCAGCAAGTTATCTAAACCCCGCGCCCTTTGGTTGATGATGCCTGCCGCTTCGGTGGATGAAACCATTGAAACGCTCATTGAGCTACTCGAACCAGATGACATTATTATAGATGGCGGTAACTCATACTACCATGATGACATTCGTCGAGCGGCCACATTAAAGGAGCGAGGCATTCACTACGTTGATTGCGGTACGAGTGGAGGTGTTTGGGGATTGAAGCGGGGTTATTGCTTGATGATAGGCGGCGAACCAATGGCCGTCAAACGCCTCGATCCCATTTTTGCATCTCTAGCTCCGGGTGTAGGAGCGATTGACCGCACTCCAGGACGAGACAAGGCAGGCGGTACTGCCGAGCAAGGCTATCTCCACTGCGGGCCCATCGGTGCGGGACACTTCGTCAAAATGGTGCACAACGGCATTGAATACGGTGTCATGGCGGCGTATGCAGAAGGTTTGAATATTCTTCACCACGCCAACATCGGCAAGAATCAGCGCGAGATCGATGCTGAAACCACACCATTACGCAATCCAGAGCATTATCAGTATGACTTTAATCTCGCAGATATTGCCGAAGTCTGGCGTCGGGGTAGTGTAATTGCTTCCTGGCTATTGGATTTGACAGCGATCGCTTTATTGACAAGCCCTAATTTAGAAGAGTTTGGCGGTCGCGTATCGGATTCTGGCGAAGGCCGTTGGACAGTGATCGCGGCGATCGATGAATCTGTACCTGCTCCGGTGTTAAGTGCAGCGCTGTTTGCTCGCTTTATCTCCCGTGGCGAAGCAGACTTTGCCGACAAACTTTTGTCAGCCATGCGCTATCAGTTTGGCGGCCATCATGAAAAAGCTAATTCCTAAAGAGGTTGATCATGGGAACTCCTGATTCAGACGCACTAGTATTTTTTGGGGCAACAGGTGACCTAGCCTACAAAAAAATCTTCCCCAGCCTTCAGGCAATGGTACGGCGGGGCCATCTCAATGTCCCAGTCATTGGCGTTGCCGGACGACCTTGGACGACGGAGCAACTTTGCCAAAGGGTACGCGGTAGCTTAGAACATCATGGCGGTGTAGATCCAATCGCATTTGAGAAACTTTCGGCACAACTCCAATACGTTGCTGGTGACTACAACCAACAAGAAACTTACGAAAAATTACGTCAAGCCCTTGGTGATGCAACCAGCCCGCTCTACTATTTGGCAATTCCACCGAGTTTGTTTGCACAAGTAGTGTCAGGATTGGGCAAATCAGGCTGTGCTAGAAATGCGCGGGTGGTAATTGAAAAACCATTTGGACGGGATTTGCAATCAGCACGCGAGTTAAATCAAATTCTGGCATCAGTTTTTCCCGAATCATCCATCTATCGCATCGACCATTACCTGGGCAAAGAACCACTGCTGAATTTACTCTATTTTCGGTTTGCCAACTCTTTTCTGCAACCGATCTGGAATCGCAACTACGTTGAAAGCATCCAGATTGTGATGGCAGAGGACTTTGGCATTCAAGGACGGGGGCATCGGTGAGAGGTTAGAGGGATTGCACTTTTGTCAAGAGGGTGCAGGAAAAGGGGATAAATCCAGCTTGGAGACT
>NZ_JBIQNW010000141.1:0-5461 GCF_047228265.1 Nostoc sp. UIC 10607
CTGCTGGAATTCAGGTATATTAGTCATTTTGGCAGTTTTTGACTCTTCTTTTTTCAGGCTTTGTGAGAAATCCGGGACCACTGCCATTAAAGACAGTCACCAACCAAGTTGATGAACCGATATCGAGTGCGATCGCTAATTCTGAGGGGTCAAGTATCAGGGATCCTTCACCGAATAAGCAGTGGGCAATGCTTCCAAATCCTTCGGGATAAATGCCTGTAACCACGATGTCAACTGTCTTGATGACAATGGAACGAGTTACAGGATGCAGATGCTCAAAGGTGTGAATCCCTTCTACCCTGCGTTTAATCTCAGTCGCCCAGCGTTCTGGGTTGTGGTTGCTCAAACTAATCGAAAGCTTGAACCCATCGGGAATATTCAGAACTGCTAAGTCTGCAAGGATGCTTTCTAGTGCCAGTTCTGCTTTTTTGGCTTTGTCGTCGTGCAGTAAGGTGTGGTCACTTTGCGCTAGAGCCGCACTGCCCCAGAAGAATTGAATGTCTTTTAAGTCAAGCCGCGTTCCTTCTACATAACGCACCCATGCCCCATCTTTTGAGATGGTTTCGTGGTGCATGATGTTTCGGTTGCGAACAAGTGAGTATACGGCAGGCATCATGATCGAAAAATCACCGATGATTGCCTTGCCGTACCCTGCACCTGAGTCTTTTCCGGCAGTGAGGTCAGTTAGCCCTGATTTGGCTAACAAGTCTGCTTGAACTAGCCAGTTTTTGGCATTGGAATATATAGCTGTCATGGTTCAGATGATTGTTAAAGTCTTGATTTTTCTGGCTTGGCGTTGATTTTTAGTGAAATCACGATAAATCCAGATATCCAGTTAAGGGCAAGCCATAGCATCACTTTCCGGCAACTCTAGCCTTTGTTGGGTGGCATTTTTTGGCTTGATAATGATATTATAGACCAACGTTCACCCGTTATAACGGGTGAACCAAAAAATGTTTTAAAAATATCGTGGGAGAATGGTAGAGCAAACTATTGAGACTGATGATTTGGGCAGGAGAGAAAACCCTGATTATTCTCGTGTTACAGGACTGGTCAAGAGAGACTTAGCGCGAAGGCTTCGTGTTTTTGTTGCATCTACAGAAACTACAATTTCAGAAGTGGTGGAAAAGGCATTGCAAAAATATCTAGATGAAATGGAGGGCGAAAGGACTAACTCAGAAGGAAACAAGCCTGAAGAGAAAACCAAGAAAACTAAGGGCAATACATGACTAAAACTCCAGAAGGCTACCACCCCAACGTAGAACCACTATCAAGCAGGCTTGTTAAGTAGCGTTACGGAGAATTCGTATTCAAGTTGGATGTCAAGTGTTCGATTGTTCTGTAAGATCAGGCAAGTACTGAAATGAAGCGTACACGGAGGTAAATATACAAAAGTATCAAAAGATAGATGGACAAAAGCGCCACTAGCTAGTAAGTAGTGACGCTTTATCCGAGATTTAAACTCATATTTCATTTACTGGAGCCGGAGAGGGGATCTCAAACAAACCAAAGCAGTGGCCGAAAAGTTGGTAGCTTAGAAAACCACTGATTTGATATGAGATTTAGTCCGTGCTGCCTTCACACTATTATATCGATAGCTGTGGCAATTTTTATGTGCTTCTGTTGGCAGATTTTGGCTAAAAAAGTCATCAAATCTTTGTTTTAAAAACCAAAATTGGGCAAAATTCGAGCAATACAGCGATTTATGTAGATATAAGGTATGGCAGCGCGATAACCCCCTCCAAATACTGAAAAACAACGTATTTGAGGGAAAAGCTGTGAAAAATAGTAGCTGTGGGCTTCAAAAATTTGAAGTCACAGAGAGGTACGAGATCATATCCCGTCCCTCTCACATAGAAGCGCACCATTGGAATGAATGGTTAGCCAGTGCTGTTGACCCTGGAATTATTGCGCTAAACGTCATTTCCGTATCGGGTAATGCCGCCTACGATTACCTGTTTTATGGTCAAAACGTCCCCCGCCGTAACGATGGACGACTCAGAGACGGGGTACTGAAGAAGTATCGCCACATCGAAGGACTGAACTGGTGGTGTAGTGGCGTTGACCCGCTTAACGATTATAGCCCCATGATGTGGGGCGGCATGAAACCCGACCACCCCAGGCGCGACCTGAACAAAGTTTTTAAATTCATCAAGTATGAACATCCCTTGCGAGTGCCTACACGGGCATTCTTCCTGGCAGTACCAGATTACATTTGGGAGAGTGTAGCCGCCCGATATGACTTGCCCATCAGCGATGAAGATAGGGCATTAGGCTTCTGGCATTGGGTATGGAAGTACAACATCCCAGTTGTGATTTGTGAGGGGGCCAAAAAAGCAGGGGCATTGCTTACTTTGGGCTATGCAGCGATCGCCCTTCCTGGGATAAACAGTGGCTACCGCAATCCCAAAGATGAATTTGGGCAACCCACAGGTAATTTACACCTAATTCCAGAGCTACAACACTTCGCCACCCTTGGACGTAAATTCATCATCTGCTTTGACCACGACACCAAGCCAGAAACAGTTCAACGGGTGAATATTGCCATTAGCCAAACCGCTAAACTGTTAACTGCCTGCGGCTGTCAAGTCCTAGTGACACAGTGGAGTTACCCGGAAAAAGGCATTGATGACTTAATTGCCGCTAGGGGGCCAGCTGTTACTGATGAAATTATAAAACTAGCACTGACAAAAGAAAAATGGCAGGTCAAAGAGTACAGCCGACTCTCAATTGAGGCGGCACTCGTCCTCAATCAGCGTTACCTGGGAGCATTGACCATCCCGGAAACCGCTAAACTGATTTTGCTCAAATCCGTTAAAGGTTCTGGTAAAACCGAGTCATTTGCCGCGATCGTTGCTGAGGCGATCGCTAACGGTCAACCCGTTATCCTCTTATCGCACAGGGTACAGTTAGCCCAAGCGATCGCTGACAGGGTAGGCATCCCCTACATCACCGAAGTCAGAAACAGCGAAACAGGAGTTTTACTCGGTTTTGCGCTGTGTGTAGACAGTTTACACCCCAACGGTCAAGCCAGATTTAACGCTGCCCACTGGAAAGAACCCTTAGTAATCATTGACGAATCCGAGCAGGTGATCTGGCACTTGCTCTCTGCCAACACTGAAGTTAAGAAGCATCGGGTCGAAGTCCTCAACCAACTTTCACAGTTGTTCAAAAATGCCTTTGCTCCTGGACGGGGTAAAGTCATCCTGGCTGATGCTGACTTATCTGATTTATCGCCTGAAATGGTTATGGGTCTTGCAGAAACCCAAGTTACCCCTTGGGTAGTCGTCAACAACTGGAAGGGACAACCCTGGAACATTTACCACTACAAACAAACTACCCCGGTTAATTGGTTAGCTGCCCTGGAAACCCACATCAAAACCGGGGGTAAGCCTTTTATTGCCGTTGATTGCCAAAAAGCTAAATCCAAATGGGGAACCAAAGTCTTAGAGGCGAGGTTTAAGAAACAATTTCCCGATCGCAAAATACTTCGTATTGACTCCGAAACGATTGCCGACCCGCAACACGAAGCTTACAACTGCATATCGAGATTAAACAAAGTACTGCTGGAATATGACATTGTGCTGGCCTCCCCATCCATCGGCACAGGGGTCAGCATTGACATTTGGGGGCATTTTACCAGTGTTTGGGGATGCTTCCGGGGAGTAGCGCCAGAAAATGCCACTCGCCAAGCCTTAGCCCGTGTCCGAGAGGCGATACCGCGTCATCTTTGGGTAGCCAGTCATGGCTTAGGAAAGATTGGCAACGGAGCAATTAACCTCAAATCCCTGTTAGCCTGTGAGCATAAACGCTTTCAAGCTAACTTGAAGCTGCTACAAAATGCTTCATTGATCATTGACGGCGATGAAATCAACATTAACCGCACTGCCTTAAACGTTTTTGGCAAAATGGCCTGTCGCATCAATGCGGGTATGATTCGTTACCGTGACACTGTGCTAGAGGAATTAGGTAACGAAGGCCATAACATTGTCGATGTCCATGACAACAAAATTCGCAAAAAGTTAAACAACGAAATCACCGCCCAAACAAATGAAGTTTACAACGGTGAATGTCAGGATATAACTGCTGCCGATACAACTGATATGACTGCTGCCAAATATGAGGCGCTACAACAGCAACGGGCTAAAACCACAACTGAACGCCATATTGAGCGCAAATATAAGCTAGAACAGCGTTACGGTGTGGATGTTACCTCGGAACTCGTCAAAAAAGACGATCAAGGTTATTACCCACAATTGAGATTGCATTTTTACCTGACCTTGGGCAGAGCGAAAGTCGCTGACCGCGATCGCAAACTGGGTGAAAAGATGCTTGCCTGCAAGAGCGCATGGCTACCAGACTTTAACGGTGGTCAACTGGGTTTGGTAATTCATGCCTTGGAACTGTTCAACATCCCCAATTTCATCGCCGATGACCGGGAATTCCGGGGAACTGATGCAGACCTAGTACAGATGGCTAACAACGCTCTGTCTGTGAAGTGGCAAGTGAAAACCGTTCTGGGAATTACCCTCAATGACAATGACAGCCCCATCGTTATCTTACGGAGATTGCTCAAGAAGATAGGGCTGAAATTGAAATACATTTGTCGTGATGGCACGGGCGATCGCCAACGAGTTTATCGTGTGGTTGACGGTGACGATGGACGTGATGAAATCTTCAAAAACTGGCTGGCATTAGATACAGCCCAGGCTTAACCATAATTCCTAACTCTCCACCTAACTAAATAGCGGGAGCAGCGTTGTAGCTTATAGACTACAGCCCAGTTACCTCATGGCTTAGTTAGGTCTAGTACACGTTTTCAAAGGGCGGATGACTTCACTTTGGTGAGAGTTAACCTACCAACAGCCTCAAAACCTCAGTTTTTCGTCACGTCCACTAACGGTAATTAAATAGATAAACAGTTTTACTGGACAATTTAGACAAGACACAACTAAAGGAGTTAAACCCCAATTTTTTTCAGATTTGCGCCTAGATGTGTTGTGGCTGCTAGAGTGCCAGCACGCACTCGATTGCTGCTTCTAAGTGTTCTTCAACAGTAGTATCTTTCAAACCAAACCAACTTTTAAGCAAATACATAGTCTGCCCGATACTGCAAACGACGATGGAGAAGCGTCGAATTTTACTACAGCAGTCTTCTTCAGGCAAAGCTTGAATAGATTGGTATAACTCCCCAAAGGCATTAAGGGACAACGCATCGCTCATGTCTTGTGGATAATCCTTTGAAAGGAACGCTTTTGCTGTGCTGGGCTTAAATTTCAACTTAGGAAATGTATAGCTTGACCAGTTGAAATTGTGAGTTTTCCAATATTCCAAGCAAGCCTTACGAATCAGCTGTGGATCAAACTCGTGATAGTAAAGCTTTCCCCATCGGTGAGAGGTTAGAGGGATTGCACTTTTGTCAAGAGGGTGCAGGAAAAGGGGATAAATCCAGCTTGGAGAC
>NZ_JBIQNW010000142.1:0-5359 GCF_047228265.1 Nostoc sp. UIC 10607
TGGAGTCTAGGAGAAATAGTACCAGAATCTGTACTGTTTTATATTGCATCTCAATTAAAACTTGACCCGACAATCATCACCGAATATTCTCAAAGGGATACAACTCGACGCGAACATCTGGCAGAAATTCAAAATAATTTTGGATTTCATACTTTTAATATATCTACATACAAGCAATTCTCAAAATGGTTATTACCTTTTGCAATATCGTCAGATAAAGGGATGGCGCTTGTGGGAGCGTTGATTGATGAGATGCGCTTGCGGCAAATTATTATTCCAGCTATTTCTACGGTAGAACGTTTAGCCTGGGAGGTCAGACATCGCGCTCAAAAACTAGTATGTCTTGAGTTGACTAAAAGTTTGACAACATTACAAAAGATGGTGCTGGATAAGTTATTAGTTGTAGAGCCTGATAAAAAACTGACTGATTTAATTTGGCTACGTCAACCACCAGGTCAGGCTAATCCAAGGAACTTTTTAAAAGTAGTGGAACGACTGGAGTTTATTCGCCATCTCAATCTCGACTCTGGATGTTTGAAACGAGTACACCAAAATCGTCTACTGCAATTTACTAGAACTGGCGCGAAGTCTACACCTGCTCACCTATCTAGGTTGGATGAATTGAGACGCTATGCTATTTTAGTTGCTTTTCTCATTGAATGGAGTGCGTCATTAGTCGATTATGCCATAGAAATGCACGATAAAATGATGGGTAAATTGTTTAACAAAAGTGAGCATCAGCATGGGGATAAGTTTCAACATGATGGCAAAGCAATTAATGAGAAAGTCCGATTATATGCTCAAGTAGGTAAGGCGTTGATTGCTGCTAGAGATGAGTCAATTGATGCTTATGAAGCGATTGAATCAGTCTTAAATTGGGAAAAGTTTATTAGTAGTGTTGCCGAAGCTGAAAAACTAGCCAGACCCGCAGATTTTGATTATCTTGAACTGCTTGATAATCGTTATTCACAATTGAGAAGGTATACACCAAAATTGTTGTCAGCGTTTGAATTTAAAGCTACTGGAGCCAGTTTACCGATTCTAAAAGCTTTGTCAGTCATTAAAGAATTAAATATATCTGGTGGTCGAAAAGTACCGGAATCTGCGGATATTAGTTTCGTTAAACCTCGTTGGTTAAAACACGTAGTTAAGGGCGATACTATTGATCGTCACTACTATGAGATGTGTGCTTTGGCTGAATTACGCAGTGGCTTGCGTTCTGGAGATATTTGGGTAGCAGGCTCGAAGCAGTTCCAAGATTTTGAGGATTATCTATTAACAGATAACGCATGGCAATCAATGTGTTCTTCTCAAACGATACCTGTGGCAGTAACGACAGATTTCACTACTTATATTGAACAACGCTCACTTGAATTGTCTGAACAATTAGCGCTTGTTTCTTCTTTAATGGCAGAAAAGAAACTGGTTGATGTCAGGATAGAGAACGAACAGTTAATTATCACTCCTCTTACCAATGCTGTCCCAAAGGAGGTTGATGGATTTAGCAGAACAGTTCATAGTTTACTGCCAAGAATTAAGTTGACTGATTTGTTAGTAGAAGTTGATTCTTGGACGCAATTTACGAAACATTTTACGCATTTACATTCAGGAGAACAAGTTTCAGATAAAGTTGTTTTGTTAAGTGCCTTGCTTGCTGATGGTATTAATTTAGGTTTAACGCGGATGGCTGACGCAACTCAAGGAATGTCTTTTGAGCGTTTAGCTTGGGTGGCGGATTGGTATATTCGAGATGAAACTTATTCCAAGGCTTTAGCTGAGGTAGTGAATTTTCATGCACAGATCCCATTTGCTGCTTATTGGGGTGATGGGACAACATCTTCTTCTGATGGCCAACGGTTTAAAGCAGGTGGACATCGCAGTTTTAATGAAGAGATCAATGCCAAGTACGGTAAGGATAGAAGCGTGATTTTTTACACGCATATTTCCGACCAGTATGCTCCATTTCACGTTAAGGTAATTAACGCCACGATTAGGGATGCAACACACGTTTTGGATGGTTTGTTGTATCACGAGAGTGATTTACAGATTCAGGAGCATTATACAGATACAAGCGGTTATACCGAGCATGTGTTTGCGATGTGCCATTTGCTGGGATTTAGATTTGCACCCAGAATGCGAGATTTACCTGATAAGAAATTGTATACTTTTGAACCTAGTTCCCCTGATTCGGTTTTAGCACCCCTACTAGGTGACAGGATTAATGTGAAATTGATTCAGGAGTCTTGGGATGAGATTCTACGCCTTGCTAGTTCAATTCGGACGGGGACGGTGACTGCCTCTTTGATGTTGAGGAAATTAGCTTCTTATCCTCGGCAGAATCGTTTAGCTTTAGCTTTGCGGGAGTTAGGGAGAATTGAGCGAACTTTATTTACCCTCTCTTGGTTGCAGAGTCCAGAACTACGGCGACGGGCGACGGTGGGACTTAATAAGGGTGAGGCGAAACATACCCTGAAAAGGGCGGTGTTTTTTAATCGCCTGGGTGAGATTCGCGATCGCTCTTATGAAGACCAGTTCTATCGGGCCAGTGGGTTAAATTTAGTGATTGCTGCTATTGTTCTGTGGAATACAGTGTACTTAGAAAAAGCCGTTGATTATTTGCAGAAACAGGGGATGGATATTCCTGAAGAATATTTGCAACATTTGTCACCGTTGGGTTGGGAGCATATCAATCTCACTGGCGATTATGTGTGGAATTTGAAGCAGGCAACCAGTTTTGACCAGTTGCGTCCTTTGCGGATTAAGGAAAATAAGTATCACTGAAATGCTTAGGTGATAATGGTTTCAGCCTTAGCGTACAATTTTCCCGTTTTGGCACGGTGATGCCTCTGTTGACGTTCGGAAACCAATTTCAACTCTTCTTGGTGTTGCCAAGCCCACTCTGCCAAACCTGCAATCGGTTCAATCAACTTTTCACCAAAGGGAGTCAGGTTATATTCCACTTTGGGCGGCACAATAGGATACACAGTTCGATTAACAACACCAGCTGACTCCAATCTTCTTAAGGTTTGTGTCAGCATTTTTTTTGATATTCCAGGAATTTGACGTTGAAAATCAGTATATCGCTTAGTACCAGAAGATAGAAGATAGAGTACTGGCGGTGTCCATTTATCTCCTACCAAATCTAGCATCTGCCGCATAGGACAGTTTGCGCCCAAGAGTATTTGCTCATTGTTGGGAACCATGAGGTAACTATATCACCAGAAAGTTCCTTCTTGTAAAGAAGAATCCAAATCAGGCACACTGCTTTAGTTAGCGAAAATGGAGAGATTTGGATGAAACCGTTAGAAAACAAAGTTGCCCTTGTTACTGGTGGTACTTCTGGAATTGGGCGGACTACTGCGATCGCTTTTGCTCATGCAGGTGCCAAAGTTGTTGTAGTCGGACGACGAGAAGAAGAAGGCAGTGAAACCGTTAGCTTGATTCATCAGGTAGGAAGTGAAGGTTTATTTGTGAAAGCTGATGTCTCTCAAGAAGCAGACATAGAAGCAACCATTGCCGCTGTTGTCAATAAATTTGGTAGGCTTGATATCGCCTTTAATAATGCGGGGTTGCTGGGTGAAAATGCCTTGCTGGCAGAGCAAACAGAGCAAACTTATGACCGAGTTTTTGGAGTCAATGTCAAGGGAGTTTTTCTCTGTATGAAGCATGAAATTACCCAGATGTTGGCTCAAGGTAATGGTGGAGCAATTGTCAATACATCCTCCATCAATGGTTTTCGTCCTTTAGCACCTGGCTTATCGATTTATGATGCCTCTAAAACAGCTGTGGTGATGCTGACAAAAGCCGCAGCCCTAGAATATGCCTCACAAAAAATTCGGATAAATGCGATCGCACCAGGGCCAATTGAAACGGAAATGCTTAGTCAGGCGACTGGCGGTAATACCAAAGCTTTTGAGAATTTTGTTCCCGCCGGACGTTTGGGCAAACCCGATGACATTGCTAATGCTGTAATCTGGTTGTCTTCTGATGCTACCAATTTTGTCAATGGACATACCCTGGCTGTGGATGGCGGATTACTGGCGGCGTGATCACTGCTTTACTTGCTGAATGTGGGTTTTCGTAAAAACAATAGATGCAGGAGCAATCATGAGTCAACTAGAGAACAAAGTTGCATTAATTCTTGGTGGTGCAGGCAATGTAGGAGAAGGCATTGTGAGAGCATTTCTCAAAGCAGGTGCCATAGTAGCGGTGCCGTCCCGTAAAGTCGAAAAACTAGAAGAACTACGCACTTATCTAGGTGAACTTGCACAAGGCGATCGCTTTATTCCCATTGTGGGAGAAATTGGTCAAATTGATAGTGCCGAAAGTATTCATGACCAACTGCTTAAACAATTTGGAAGGCTTGATGCTGTGGTTGCTTCCCTTGGCGGCTGGTGGTTTGGTAACAGACCTTTGACTGAAGTCTCAATCGCAGAATGGCAACAATATTTAGATAGTAATTTAACGAGTCACTTCATCGCCGCCCGTACCTTTCTACCTATTCTTCAAGAACGCAAAGGTGCTAGCTATACCTTGATTGGAGGAGCCGCAGCCGAAGTACCGATTCCCAATGTCAGCCCTGTGAGCATTTCTGCTGCTGGACAGTTGATGCTAGCTCAGGTATTGATGCAGGAAAATAAAGGTAGTACTATCCGAATTAATGAAGTCATTGTTCATAGCTGGGTGGCAACTCGCAGCAGCAAAGAGCGCAGTCAACCTACCTGGATTACTGCTGATGACATTGGCGAATTTACAGCTTGGCTTGCTTCTGACGCAGCATCTATGGTGAATAGTAGTCTCCTACGCTTGTATGAAAAGCCTGCAACTTAACGATAAAGTTGCACCTAGAGTGGCTACTCTACCTATATACACTGGGGTATGAGTAGCATTCCGCAAATGGGTGGAGAGAAAATATATTCTGATAATTTCCGATGAAAGAGCTATTTTATTTCTGTAACTCGTATGTAACATGGCTTTCAGTCGTTGCATGGCGGTTCATCACAGGCTCGCTACTTTTACCCCTATTAGGTGTCAGACTAGGAGCCGGATGCAGCCAAAGCTGCACGTCCGCGTTCTGAAGGAGAGGTGTCTCCTGGTAACAGGAGCATCGACTCTAATTAAATGAGAGGGGCGGGAGATAATACTCCCCCTCGACTCAACTTCTTTGGCGGAAAGTTTTTTTGAAAAAAAGTGAGGATCAAAGTGAATTCAAAATCACTTTCATCAAAAAGAAGTACCAAACAGCTACATTAATACTACAAAACTAACTGTACAGTTCACTACCATCGGTGAGAGGTTAGAGGGATTGCACTTTTGTCAAGAGGGTGCAGGAAAAGGGGATAAATCCAGCTTGGAGACT
>NZ_JBIQNW010000143.1:0-5221 GCF_047228265.1 Nostoc sp. UIC 10607
TTATCATTTTCAATAAGACTATTTTGAGTATTTTAACTGGTTGACAAAATGCACTTTATCTTAACCTCTCACGGATGAGCTTTCCCCCTATAGGAATTTGCTCTTTCTGTGATGATTTTAGTTTTATAGCCTTTTTTGACACAGTATTTTCTCAGCCAACTACTTAGGCAATTAAAGACAAATTATTGATAGACAGTACTAGCCAGCCTACAAGCAGTGTACTTTACTGGTCTAGAATCTAAACCCATCTTCAGGGTTGAATCTATTGCCTCAAAATGCGTGACAAAGACGGTTAACTGTGTTCTACCTTGTGTCTATAAAGCTTTTCGCATACTAGACACATAAGAATTACTGCGCTTATGCGGCATAAACAATGTGCTACTTATGTATTTCACATAAAAATTGCATAACAATTAATGCTTTTTACGGCACTGACAATGTGCCAGTGCCCTGTGATATAGGATTAACAAGGGTTTAACTCTTGTTTCACGTTGCACATCTCGGCTCGATACCAATTAACCCTCCCCTTGTTCGCTCGACTGCGGCGCTTGAAACTTTGTCCGCTCACCAGTACCCAACTGCTAATTTATTCAGTCAGATTCAAAGTTGAGCAGAACAGCATCGGCAAGGAACATTTCGTCTTTAGCTTTTAAACCAATATCTCGACGTATACTGTCTAGAATTTCTAGACCTGTGCGTTGGCTGTTGGGGTAGGGAGTCCAGATGGCGTTGACTGTAATTTCAGTACCGACTAAGAATGTGTTGACTGCGCCGACAAAATATTCACCATCGGCATAATCTAAGCGGACAAGGTAAACACGAGATTTGCCAGCGTAGTGAGCATTTTTAATGTCAGAGGCGGTTTGATAATCGGGATGTGATTCAGTCAAGTAGGTGATTTTAGGTTTGTTGGGATGATTAAATCCTTCAGATTTACCCCAATTGGGGTCTGACTTCTTGCGCCTTTTAGCTTCTCCCATATTGATTCCTATTATGTGGCTAACTTGACCCGTTCAAAGACTAAAACTAGGATGCCATTGTTTCTATGTTGTTGCTGCCTCTGCTGCAAGTAGTTGTTTTTTACTCTTACCCTTCTTACTGTTTACAGGTGTTTCTTCAGCTTCACTGCTGGCTTTTTCTTCTTTCTGATTTTCAGTAGCCTCTTGACCTGACGTACTACTGCCGTTATCAGATGCCTGATCACGGCGACGACCGCTTTTCTTCAACTCACCGATTAAATATTTGATTCTGCTGCCAGCCAAATTAATCCCTAAACCCTTCAGCATCTCTGATACTTCATCGTAAGTGTAGCCGTACTTGTTAGAAGTCAGCTTCTCAATGTACCGTCTCATTTTCCTGATGGCCTCTCTGTCCGATACATCTTCTCGCTCTTTCGGCTTCTGTTCTTTCAGCAGATTGATGGCCTTATCAATCTTCTCTTTCGTGATTACTTCTGAATTCTGATGTTCACTCATGGTTATCTCGTGAATCCCGATTAACTGATAATTATCGGCTATTTGAAATAATTTGTACCAATTGGTTTTCAAAATCCTACAAAAATCTGCTATTGCGGCTACGCCGAATTACCTCTTCGTATTACGGCTACGCCTTATATTTTTTAGTGTGGCAGCTTCGCTGGTAGTTTTATTCAAGCTAATGCTAAACAATCTGACTATTGACAGCTACGCTGAATCAGATAATTTTACTTAAAACAGCTACGCTGAATTATTTTTTACTATTGCGGCTACGCCGGACTATTATATTGTGTGGCAGCTACGCTGAATCAGAGAATTTTCATATAGCAGCTACGCCATTTGTACCCACTCTGTAGCGGCTACGCCGAACCATAATTTATCTCCTGCTTGATTTGATTCAAATTCCGGCTACGCCGTTGCTATCCTCCTCTGTAGGTTGTAGGATGGTCAGCATCACGGCTACGCCTTTGTACTCCCGCCTTCAGCCTATCGCTGTGCCCCCGTACACACGTAGCACATGACACCTAACTACCCCCGCATTTGGGCTAGAAGCAAGCCGTGTCTTTTGCCTACGGCAAACCTCGCTCCGCTCGGACGACAGGCTTGCCAAAGTGGGAAGTGTCCCCCTTTGGAAACCCCCTCTCATATCTCCCACAGTTATGCGCCCAAAACTGTCAAAAAACTTGCTTCGTACTAAAACATTGGAAGCTCGTGTTAACGCAATCGAACACGAGATGATTAAGCTCAAAGCACAAGACGCGGGACTAAGCATAGCTGAATTAACCAGACGCAGTGTTTTACTAAAACCACTGCCCAAACGACTGAGCAAAATAACCCTAGCTACTTATAGAGAATTAGTCCGCATCGGCAGCAATATTAATCAACTCACCAGAGCTACTAATACAGCTATTAAAATGGGACTGCGACCACCCGCAGATCCAGAACAACTAAAACAGTTACAAAAACTCTTACAACAAATTGGTCGGGAACTGTCCCAAATCGAAACTGAAATTACTGATGATGATGACATAGAAGATGATGGTGATTCGGAAGACTGGGAGTAAAAATGATTGGCAACCAAACCAAAGGTAAAAGCTTTCGTGGACTCCTTGACTATCTCTCTAACAAAGAGGAGTCATCCTTAATTGGCGGCAATATGTTTGGCACAAATGCCAGAGAATTAGCCAGAGAATTCCGACTGTCTCGACAACTTAATCCAGAAGCGGAGAAAGTAGTTCATCATGTTTCGCTCTCACTAAGCCCAGGCGAACAGCTAGACAATGATACTTGGTGCGAGGTTGCCGACAAGTATATGTCAGAAATGGGTTATATAGCTAACCAATATGCCATCTACCGCCACAGCGATCGCAACCACGACCACATACATATTTGCGCCAGTAGAATTAGTTTGGATGACGGCAAGATTACCCGTGATAGCTGGGAGTATGTGCGCTCTGAAAAAATCATTCGCCAGCTAGAACTAGAATATGGGTTGCAGCAGACCCTCAATAGCAAGGAGAAACTGAACCGCGCCCCCAGCGTAGGGCAACAGCGACGACTGGAGAGAGAGCAACTAGAATACGAGCAGGGTGAGAGAAACACGCCGCCACAACAGCCAATCAAAACCCAACTAATTGAATTAATCGACCGCGCCACAGTAGATAAACCGACTATGCCCCAACTAATAGAACGATTGCAACTGTTGGGTATTGAGGTACGTCATGGGCTAACACGCAACGGTAAAAGTAAAGGCATCTCTTACTCATGGAATGACCAGAAATTTAGCGGTACATCTTTGGGGCCTGCCTATACATTCCCAGGACTACAGAAGCATTTTGAAATTGACTACCAGCCAGAACGTGATGATGAGCGCATTAATCAAATTCTGGTGATTCCTGCTAAACCACTCCCAATTGAGCAGTTAGAAAAGTTTTTTCAAGAGATTGAACGCAAACAGCGACAGCCTCAGTTCACCCCACCACCAGAGGATAAAGTTGTTTGGCAAGTGTTGCACAAGTACTTAAGCGAGAAACGCTATATACCAGATTATATTGTGCAAGGATTACATGGTAATCAGTTGCTTTACATGGATGAGCAACGAAATATTTTGTTTATCAAGCGTGATTTAGATGGTGAAAAAACTGGCGCATTAATTTGGTCAAAGCCTAGACAAAATCATCGCACTGTGGAGTACGACCAAAACACCTCTACAGCAAATGGTTGGTTTTATCTGAGATTGGGAGGGCAACCAACGGACAAGGTAGAAAACGTCTTTTTGTGTTCTTCACCAATTGATGCGATGTCAGCAGCCACCTACCTGATCTCAAGTTGCAAGGGGCTACCACCAACTAGAACCATGTTGATAGTAGCTGATGACCCTAATAACTTACCTATGGAATTTCTCAAGAGTTTCAATAGGGTTGTCGTAGCATTCAATAATGATGAACAAGGGAATAACGCAGCTAGTGCAGTATTAGAATTGTTGCCACAGGGTAAAAGGCTCAAAACCCATAATCCTGATTGGAGTCAGGAATTAGAAGCTCATCTCAGGGAGGAGCAACAAAAGCTCAGACAGCAGGATCGTGGTTTTAGCCTGTGAGCCACGCTCCCGTAGACCGAACTCGTTGCTGCCGAGGCGAGGCTTTAGTTTTTACTAGCTGGGCAGTTAAGAGAGCAGTTTTTTGAAGCACAATTGCAACATAAGTGTATTATGTATTCTCAATAATTTTGAAGTTATTGAGAATTCAACAGGCGTTCTTAAATTGCTGTAAGTCATAGTCAGTCAGCATTACGCCAGAATTTTTCTCTAATTGTCTTATGCTCAACTGGTAGCAGTAGGGCCACCGTATTGCTACCAGTTGGGGAATCATCAAATTTTCAACAACTCGCTTTTTTACTGCTCAACTGGTAGCGGTGTGTCACCAGTTGAGCTACCCAACAGCTACCAGTTGAGCAAGGTATTTAGAACTACTATTTCAATACCGATAAACTACATAAAATCTATGTAATAAGTGGTGTTTACAGCATAGCTTTGGTGTAACTCACAAGTGGAGTGCAATTTTGATACTACAAAAGTAGTTGTTAAGTATTATTTGTTGACGTTGGTTCAAAGTTTTTTAATTTTGGTTCAAAAAATCTGGCCAAACTTTTTGGCGTACTGTGCGTAAGTTTTGGTCAGAAATTTTTGGCGGAAAAATCAGGGTGGTAAATGAGGTTTTTGGGGTCGAAATCCTTAGATTTACCTTATGTTTACCTTGTAAATACCTTGGAGATGCCATTGCATTACCTTATTTTTGGCAAAAAAGAGGCATTTTGTAAAAAACGGTGATTTTCAGTGTTAAAGGTGCAAATAAATCCTTATATTTGCCATTGGAATACCATTGAAATGCCATTGTAGAACCTTATTTCTGACATTTTGATAAAATCCTTGTATTTACCTTATAAATGCCTTTCGAGTTAATTAATGCTTAGGGTGCAAACTTTTTCTGAGGCCAAAAAAATTAGTATGATTTCGCCACCTGCACATAGAAAATCTTTAGGCATCCAGATAAAGATGCACACAAGGGGCAACCACCAGTTAGAACAATGTACATGGCTCTTGATGACCCGGATAACTTGCCGTTTGAATTTCTCAGAAATATCAACAGGATTGGGGTGGCATTTTTTATCCGGGAGCAATGCGATTTTGTGAGGTCGGCTAAAAAAGGTGCGATCGCTAAATTCTTGTCTCAGTGTTCATTATTTAT
>NZ_JBIQNW010000144.1:0-4957 GCF_047228265.1 Nostoc sp. UIC 10607
TGATTTTTGCGATGGCTGCGCCCGCCGAAGGCATCGCTTGTTTTTTACCGGATCTGACAAAACCGCATTGCTCCCCTCACGGACTAGTGCTGTCTTGGACTAATGACGGTAGTCCTGTGGGGGCTTTTGGGGGACAGCTTTTTCAAAGAGATGGTAAACAGTTAAACTATGGTTGCGCCAGTGTTCGGTTAATGCACCGGATGGTAAAGCGGGAATCTAGTAATCAACTGAGATTTTTGCCACTGCACTTGGCAATGGAAGGCTTTTTATCAATGTTCTTTTCTGGCCCTGATATCGCCTGGAGTGAATATTCTAAGTATGCCCTTTCTCATGGGCTGGGTAGCCGAATGGAAAGCTCTTTTAGTGGACGTTACATTGCTGGACTTGAAGATGCCTTGCGGGTATTTGAAATTCACTCTCGACAGGTTGGGGTATTAGTATTTGTTGCTGAGGCATTAGCATCAGCTTTTGTAGTACCGACCCCAGAGGACTATCGACTTTTGCACAATAGCTTGTTAGAAGATTTTTATGGTGAGTTATTGTACCAATACGCTTTACTGCACGATACAACTTTGGCCATGAATGTATCTTTAGATGAGTCAAAAATTAATGATTTAAAAGCTTTGAGAGCAGCAGTACAAAATATGCGTTCAGATTGGGCATCGTTTCAGGGTTTCATGGCAGACGGACTGTTAGGACGCAAGTTAATTTCTCAAAAAGTCTATACTGCTGGTTCGTTCATGTTACAACGATTTATTACTGACCTCAACCCCAACGAAGAAAATCATATTGGGGAAGCAATTATTCGAGAGAATGGTGAATTGGAGTATTTGAAGACTTATCGCTTATCAGGTATGCAGACTCGCCGAGTTTATTTGCTGAGTCAGTTAGCGGAGCATAATTGGAATTTGGATGCTACAGCTAGTAAATTAGGCAATACACGAGAGGAATTTGTGCTGCGTTTAGAAAAGGTGGGTTTTGGTTATTTGCTTAATGCAGAAGTAAGACTTGCAGCACTGAAAAAAATCAAGGGTAAAAGGTGATATAGGTATATTATCCTAATTAATTTGAATAAATTATATGGATTGCTCTTAGGCAATGAACTACGAAGAATAGAGCAAATTCAAAGGAGTTCGACTTCAACAACCTTCGACTAGCTTGAATCAACACATTGCACACTGAGTATGTAAAAGTAAAAGGCGAAATATTGTTATTGGCAGCCAAGGTGCGGGGAGGATGTTAAAGCCAGATTAAACTAAGAGTATGAGAATTGGTATTTTCGAGCAGATGACAGTTAATAATGGATTAATTCTTACGCTTTTTATTCTGATTATAAGCCTGCTAGCTCTTGGCTATGGTTTTGGTGTGAAAGCTCGACGTTTACCCTTTACGGCAGAAATTGGGTATAACCAGCAGCAATGGCAATTTCTGCGATGGTGGGTCAAATTAGCCTTAGTTGCTGGAGTTTTGTTACCGATGTGCTTGTTAGCTCTGGCTTGGAAACAACCATCTTCATGGGTATTTTGGGGAAGTTACCTGTTGATAGTCGCCGTACAACTCATATCTGAACGTATTTTTAGTCGCTCCCTAGTGCCAAGTATTGTTGTACCTATTGGCTTTTTCTACACAGCCTTTCGGTTGTGGCAGCTGCTAGATGGATTCACACAATTAACATTTTCCTATTTGACATTAGTGGGTTTTGGCGTTGTTGTCTTGTTTTGGGTTTCTAACTTAATAATGTTGATGGTGATGCCCATTCCAACAATCTTTAAAGGTTCGGAGTCAATTTCACAATCTTGATTTTAATGAAACATTTTTACTGCCTAGCTGAAAGCTGTGTTTCGTCGTAGTTATTTTTCACATCCGATGCCATCACCATCTCGATCAAACCCATGAGGATCTGGTGGCAGCACTTTAAACCTTCGTTGGCTAATATCTCGGCAATTTAAGTCTGGTGAATTCTTTGGAATGCAAAAATCTGGGTAAGCAGGATCACAGTTATTCTGTTGCTGCGGTTGGATCGGTTGTGAAGTTGTCTTTTGGGTAGCTCTGTGGCGGAAGTCCCAAGGCATCACAGGATTAGCCTGACTCCAAAATGCTAAACGCTGTTGTTTGGCGGTGTTTTCACCCTGCAACAAACTATCTTGTGACTCTGGACAGCCTTTGAGATACTGACGATAAACAACAGCTTGCCCTTCTTGCACCATACTCACGTTGACACTGCGATTCTCGACAAACACCTCTGCAACTAAGCGCTTATATTTGTCAGTTTCAATAGTACGTAGAGTAATTCCTTGTCCCACTGGCAGCAATTGTTTAAGTCTTGCAGATGATTGCTGTCCCCAAGGGCTTTGCTTCATCTCTGGTGCATCAATGCAAGCGAGGCGGACAGTCACAGTTTTGTTACCAGTTCTCACCCGTATGGTGTCACCGTCACCGACGCTTACAACTGTAGCGGTAAGATTTTTGGCAAATACGGGTAACGACATTTGAGCTACAAGCAGAACGCTAATTGCAACAAAGGGAATTTTTGGAAGCATCTGTAGTAATAATCACTATATAATACTTATAATTCCCAGACAACTAATTAAAAGTAGCTAATAAAACTAGTAACTTGAGATTAATAACCCAAATTGTTAGTTAACTTGGGGCTGCTCTTTTGTTGCAACTGAGTAATCGTCATACACTAACATTGACTAAATCAACATCAGCAAGCCATATTGTTCTGCTTTGGGCAGACACTTCTTCTAAAATTGGAGAGCGCCACTCTACCCCATAAAGCCAATTATCTTTGAGGCTAAAAATTCCTTGAATAATACGGCGTGTCGGCTGTTCACCGAAATCAACCTCAACTATATCCCCCAATTTAAAAGCTGGAGTAGAAACAGTGGACTTTTCTAGTAGATTTGTTCTATGAAATTCTTGTTCAGCTAAGTAGAGAGTTTCACTCTGGCAAACAATTGCATAAATCCATTGCTGTCTTTCCCACTGAACACCACAGCAGTAGCCTGACAAGTCTGAGATTGGCAATAAAACTTTTTCTAACATTTTCACTGCTAAGGGAGGCATGGACTGACCCCATTCAGGAGAAATATGCCAACAGGATTCTAAGGCGGTAATTTGGTTAATCATCTGGGAAGTAGTTGTCTTTTTTATACATACACTCACTTGCATCAGTCTGATCCGGAATATAATTTAAAATAAATATAGAAGTGATTGACTGATATCTGATGGTTATTAGTAGAGAATGAACCAAGCCACGCTCGCTTATGTGGAAATGTCTCTACCAGATGGAACTCAGGCAGAAAAATTTGCAGCCATCCGGCGTTGGGGCATCGGTTTAGAGATTGCTAATTTGGAGGATATACAGATAGACGTGTATAAATCTGCCCAGATCCCAATTACTGCTGTGCAGGCATATCAAATGCACGATTTCCATCCGCTTCATCGGAATGCCGAACATCGTCATCAAGCCAAAATTCATGTAGAACATACCTTGGAGGTAGCCGCTCAACTGAATGCCCCTAGAATTGTGACAGTCTGCGGCTTTGGACATAATCTAGCAGATAATCCATTAGAACGAGCGGTGGATTTCTTCTCCAACTTGGCTCAACGAGCAGCAAAGTTAGGGGTTCGCATCATGATTGAACCCTTGAGTCCCAAACGTGCTGGGGCTTTAACACATCCTGATGAGATTGTGTCTCTCATCAGATGCCTAAATCAACCAAAGGTGTTTTCTATTTTGCTGGATACTGGACATCTGCTCGATAGTGGTTTTAATCTCAATTTGTTTTTCTCCCTTTGGCAGTATCCAGTTGAAGAACTGCAACTCAAAGGCATGAACTCAACTCCACCAACCTTGACCATACCGCTCACGAACTGGATAAAAGCCAAATCCCCGCCTGATGTTATTTGTATAGAGCATCGTCAGGCTATTTCCTGGAAAGAATTTGACCAGATTATCCAAATATGTTCTCACTCCCTAGAGAAATTAAATAGAAACATTTGAGTTGCAATTACCCTTGTGAGTTTACAGGAACTGAAACAGCATTGGGAATTCTGAAGCGATCGCACTTCTAGAGTTAAGATATCTCTTAAAAAGTAATTTAGGCAGGAATGATTAAAGCAATTAGTGAACGCTTATCAAGTGATTGAACTTTTCCTACAGAGTTGAGATCAGTTACAACCCGATCTAATAGTTCTCCAGCTTGCTCACGATATTGATGTTCCCGACCTCGTAAACGAACGGCAAACTTCACCGAATCGCCTTTACTCAACCACCCAACTGCTTGTTCAATACGTAACTTATAATCAGCTACACCTATATTCAAACCAAACCGAACTTCTTTTACTACTGGTCTAGCACTTTGTGCCTGACGCTTTTTCTTTTGATACTGAAGCTTACCATAATTCAGAATCTTTGCAACTGGAGCCTCTTTTCCTTCAGACACTAATACTAGGTCTAACTCTAGGCTTTCGGCTAGCTGTAATGCTTCATTGGTATCGGTTAAACCACGATTATTATTCTCATGGTCAATCAAGAAAACTTGGGGTGACTTGATTTGCGAGTTTATTAGTTGTTTTGGAATTGCGATAACGTTTGACTCCCATGTATTACAAATCTATAGAGTATTAGTCATACCGACTATTGACAGCTTTGTTGTATAAATCTATCGTAACTTAATCTTTTGCTTCTCTTTATTTACAGAACCTGCATGGCATGGAGCGCTTCTATTGAGAATCTCATACATATTTTGGCTTTGACTAATTATATAATCACTTTTAGCAGGAAATTGTGTGAAGCTGTAAGAGAATGAAGAATTAAACTTTCTTCTACTAATCAGTTCTAACTTACATAATTGTAAATATGCCTTCAATTTCCATCCGTGAGAGGTTAAGATAAAGTGCATTTTGTCAACCAGTTAAAATACTCAAAATAGTCTTATTGAAAATGATA
>NZ_JBIQNW010000145.1:0-4905 GCF_047228265.1 Nostoc sp. UIC 10607
TTGTGACTGTAACCATAAGTTTGCCATTTTTGAAACCATAACTTTGCCGCAGTAAGAGTTGAAAAGTAGATTATTACGTTTATTGGCTAAATAGAAAAAGTTGAGTTTTGAAATGATAAACTTGCCGAAAGTATAAAAATAAAGCATAAACCTGCCGAAAATAACGGTTTTTCTGTATGCTCAGCGACCAAGAGTTTGAAGACTGGTGTCGCCGCCTTTGTTTAACAGAGACGACAAAAGAGTTTGTGCAAAAAATCCGTTGTTCAGAACCTGTAAGGATTGTAGGTGGGGGAGCGAAAAATGTTTGCGGTAGCTATCCAAGCCGCAAAATGGGGAAAACAATTCAGTTTGAATCTCATAAAGTAGAACTGCCAGCGATCGTCGAATACGAAAATGACGAAGATGTTTTGGAATACTATGACCAACCAATTCGCTTAAGCCTATCATTCAAATCAAAGAGCGGACGTTGTGTGGTGACATCTCATACTCCTGATTTCTTGATCATACGCCGTAACTGTGTGGGATTTGAAGAATGGAAACCGAGCGAACGTCTCAAAACATTAGCTCAGAAACAACCCACACGCTATCAACAGAGCGAAGACGGTCAATGGCACGCTCCACCAGCAGAAACTAAAGTTCAACCACTTTTACTGTACTACCATTTACGTACAGATCAAGAAATAAACTGGATTGCTTACCGCAACCATCAGTTTCTGAAAGCTTATTTCAATCAAGAAAATACAGTTAACTCAGAGGTAAGAACAACGGTTGTTGAGTGCGTGAGAGCTAACCCTGGAATGACTCTGAAAGAACTATTAGAATCAACCAGTACCAATTGGGTAGACGATATCTATGCCTTGATTGCAACAAAGCAATTATATGTAGACCTCAAAGCAGCAGCTTTGAGTGAACCAGAACAAGTTCATCTTTTCAGCAGTCAACAGATGGCACTGGCATATAATGTCATGATTGCTCAAAGAATTTCTACCACTATCGCCAGCGGACAACGAATTGATGTGGCGGTTGGCTCAACCCTTGTTTGGGATGGGAAAAGTTGGTGTGTACTTCAAATTGGAGACACAAAAATTGCTCTCCAAAGCGAAAATGAACTGATTGGGTTAACTCATGCAAACTTTGATGCACTCATTGCACAAAAAGAAATTACTCATATTCAACCTAAATCTGCAAAAACAACAGAAATTTGGGAACAGCTAAAATGCGCCAGTCCTGAAGATTTGTCCGTGGCTAACTACCGCTATAAAATCATTGAGCCATATTTACATGGAAGACCGCCAATTAATAGTTCTGTACCTGAGCGGACAATCCGTAGCTGGAAATCCAGATTTAATAAGGCTCTTAATAATTATGGCTGGGGCTATATTGGTTTGCTACCCAATCGGGGAGACAAAGGAAATCGAGTAGACCGCTTTTCACCCGATACTTGGGAGTTCATCGACCGAATTATTGAACAGCATTATGAAAATCTCAAACAGCGAGGAAAACTGGCAACTTACGGTATTCTCGTTAGAGAGTGGGAAAAAGCAGGAAGAACAGACCCTTGCCCCAGTCGGATTACTTTTTGTAAGCGTATTAATCAACGAGATCCAGTACGGCAAACTCGCCAAAGACAAGGTAGTAGAGCAGCTTACCAAAAGAATCCTTTTTATCACGAATTAACGCTTTCCACGCCTAACCACGGCAGTCGTCCATTTGAAATCTGCCACATTGACCATACGGAATTAGATATTGAGTTAGTTTGTTCTCGCACTGGACGTTGTTTAGGCAGACCTTGGGCAACGATTCTTATTGATGCTTTCTCCCGCCGTATTTTTGCCATCTATTTAACTTTTGATCCACCATCGTATCGCTCTTGCATGATGGTGTTGCGAATTTGTGTGCAGCGACTTGGACGTTTTCCAGAAACATTAATAATGGATAATGGTGTAGAGTTTGGCAGTATTTACTTTGAAACTCTTCTGGCGGCATTTGCTTGCACAAAAAAACAACGCCCCGTTGCTAGTCCAAGATTTGGTTCGCTTATTGAACGTTTTTTTGGCACAACCAACACAGAATTCTTTTACAACCTAAAAGGCAATACTCAAATTACTAAACAGGTTCGCTTGGTAAATAAAGCAAATAACCCAAAAGTACAAGCTGTCTGGACATTGCCAGAATTATATGAATATTTTTGTGAATATGCTTATGTGATTTATGACTGTAGAGAGCATCCGGCGTTAGGACTCTCTCCTAATGCTGCATTTGAAAGAGGTCTTAATCAAAGTGGAATGCGCTATGGAGAAAAAATTTTAGATGATGAAAACTTTAAAATTTTTACCTTGCCTTCAACTCCGAAGGGAAGTGCAAAAATAATACCAAGAATTGGTATAAAAATTAATTCTATTTACTACTGGTCAATTGATGATTCCTTTCTTAATCCTGAAGTTGAAGGAACTCAAGTCCCAGTTAGATACGACCCATTTGATGTCGGGACTGCTTATGCTTATGTCAAAGGTAATTGGGTGCGGTGTATTTCTGAATATTACTCATCCTTACAAGGTCATTCAGAAAGAGAAATTCGACTTGCAAGTATTGAATTGCGCCAACAGAAAAATCAGTACAACCAAAAGATAACAATTAGGGCTAAGGAACTTGCACAGTATCTAGAATCAGCAGAAGCTCAAGAAACTTTACAGGCACAAAGATTGCACGATTTGGCTGCACTAGATATGCGTCAATTGCTGTATCAAAATAATATTAAACAGACAAAAACTTATCTTGATGAATATCCAATTAACATTAATACAAGCAATCCTACTGAAGTTTTATCACAAACAGATAAATTAAATATTTCAGCAATAGATTTAGAAAAAATTCAACCCCATACTCAAGAGGAGTTATGGCAATAAAATACAAACGTCTATTTCCTCAAGCACTCCTTACTCAATCATCAACCGAGCGGCTGAACTATTTTCAGGGGATTACAATTGGACATTTACGGTTAAAACAGGCTTTAGATATTTTGTTGATGAATCTTCAACAACCAACAGATATCTGTGTCTTGTTCGTTGTTGGCCCAGCAGGAGTAGGGAAGACTACTTTACGACTACGAACTGAAAAACTGTTAATGGAAGGTGCATTAGCATCTATGAACAGTAATATTTGTCAGATCCCAGTCGCAGGTATAGAGGCAATTGCTAATGAAGCAGGAAAGTTTAATTATAAAGATTACTACCTCCGGGTTCTAGAATCTCTAGAGAAAATCTCGCTCAATTCAATCACTACAAATAGTACATCAAATTATCAAAAGTATGCAAACACTCTTTCGGCTACATACTTTGCTTCCAAAAGTTCTGATACAGTGCGTCGTGCTTTAGAACAATCTATGCAACACCATCAATTAACAGCATTAATGATAGATGAAGCCCAACATTTGCTGATGGTTGCTGGAGGAAAACAAATGTTACATCAGATGAATTGGATAAAATCTATCGCTAATGTTACTGGTGTCGTACATATTTTATTCGGTACTTATGATTTACTCAACTGCTGTCACCTCAGTGGTCAAGTCAGCCGACGCAGCGATGATATACATTTACCTCGTTATTCGACAGACAACAAAGAGGATATAGCTGAGTTTATGAGGGTTCTCAGAACATTTCAGGCACATTTACCTTTGGTTGAAGAACCTTGCTTGGTAGAACAATATGAATATTTTTTGGATTACTCAGTTGGCAGCGTTGGTCTCCTCAAAACTTGGTTGACAAAAGCGTTACGAAACGCCTTGGCAGAGAATGCGACAACCCTCAATGCGAAGTATATCCAACAAAACGAATACTCAAAAGCACGACGGCAGCAAATTCAACAGGAAGCACAAGCTGGAGAGAAGCGATGGCACAACGAAGTTGCAACTGTAACACCCAGTTTGACCAATGAAGATGTAAGGCAACCATCTCAAATCAAAGGTCGTGTTGGGAAACGTCTGGCTAAAAGAGATCCTGTAGGAATTAATCTTGATGTTAGTTGATTATTATACCGAAGATGAGTTTTGGAATCTGGAAAAACCAACAATTCCACAACGTTGTCAATTATTTCCATTAGAGCCAATTGGTGTTGGTACGCTTTATATGGAGAGCTTAAGTGGATATATTGCTCGCCTTGCCGACTATCACACCATAACTGCTGAAGAACTAATTTTGTCTAAAATTGTTCCACTGATGGGGCACAAAACAAGCAGTGCTAGTTCCATCAACATCATTAATCATTTATTTGGAGTTCAAGATTCTTTAACTCCAGCAAGCCAAACCAGAGTTAACATTGCCACTACTCTAATTCAAGTTCTAGAAGAATTAACCCAGCGTCAAGATTTATCTTGTCTGTGGCCATTAAAGTGGGCAAGTATTTTTTTCGAGTTTAGCATTCTGCGCTTACATCAAGCTTGGTGCCCAGTATGCTATGACACCTGGCGTACCAATAATCGAGTAATTTACAATCCACTGCTGTGGTTAGTCAACACAATCAAGGAATGCCCTCACCATGAGCATCAGTCACTGATTGAGCAATGCCCTCACTGCCAGCAAGAGTTTCCACCATTATCAAGGTATTCTCGTCCAGGATATTGCTCAATCTGTCATCTATGGTTAGGTGGACTGCAACTCAATCAAGTAGTTAATGAAGAAACTGAAAGCGTTGACTTTTGGCGGCAACAATTGATAGCTCCGCTCTCTAATCAAAGCAATAAGCCTCTGTGGCAGTGTATGTGGTTCGATGATGTCGAAGATTTGGCTGCCAATACACCCTCTAACTTCCTACCACCCATACATCAAAACTAATTTTTCACCGAAACTTGCCCAGGCGTTTTGAAAGCATAAACGTGCCGCCCCGGCAAACTTATGGTTACAGTCACAA
>NZ_JBIQNW010000146.1:0-3241 GCF_047228265.1 Nostoc sp. UIC 10607
AGGGGGCTTTGATATAAAAATGAATCCTGGCATCGAGCTATTTTTGCGTAGGGCTACCCCTAAACTATCGTGGCCGCAGCAGCGTTTCACCTCTGAGTTCGGGAAGGGTTCAGTGTGGTTCCACCGCGCAATAGACACCAGGAAATATTGTTGGGTCAGACACCCTGAAGACTGCACAGTAACGCGAAACCAAATGATTTATGAGGTCAAGCCCTCGGTCTGTTAGCACGGCTCGGCTACATACATTGCTGCACTTCCACCTACCGCCTAAGAACGGGTGTTCTTCCCGTGACCTTACCCACTTACGTGGTGAGAGCACTCATCTTGAGGTGGGCTTCCCACTTAGATGCTTTCAGCGGTTATCCGCTCCGCACTTGGCTACCCAGCGTTTACCGTTGGCACGATAACTGGTACACCAGCGGTGCGTTCCTCCCGGTCCTCTCGTACTAAGGAGGACTCCTCTCAATGCTCTTACGCCTGCACCGGATATGGACCGAACTGTCTCACGACGTTCTGAACCCAGCTCACGTACCGCTTTAATGGGCGAACAGCCCAACCCTTGGGACGTACTTCCGCCCCAGGTTGCGATGAGCCGACATCGAGGTGCCAAACCTCCCCGTCGATGTGGACTCTTGGGGGAGATCAGCCTGTTATCCCTAGAGTAACTTTTATCCGTTGAGCGACGGCCATTCCACTCTGCGCCGTCGGATCACTAAGGCCTACTTTCGTACCTGCTCGACTTGTCAGTCTTGCAGTCAAGCTCCCTTTATGCCTTTACACTCGCCGCACGGTTTCCAAGCGTGCTGAGGGAACCTTTGCGCGCCTCCGTTACCTTTTAGGAGGCGACCGCCCCAGTCAAACTGCCCACCTGAAACTGTTCCCTGACCAGATAATGGTCATGGGTTAGAATTCTAGCTTCGCCAGAGTGGTATCTCACCGTTGGCTCCATACTCCCCACAAGGAATACTTCATCGCCTCCCACCTATCCTGCGCAAGCCAAGCCCGAACACAATTCCAGGCTACAGTAAAGCTTCATAGGGTCTTTCTGTCCAGGTGCAGGCAGTCCGTATCTTCACAGACATTCCTATTTCGCCGAGTCTCTCTCTGAGACACCATCCAGATCGTTACGCCTTTCGTGCGGGTCGGAACTTACCCGACAAGGAATTTCGCTACCTTAGGACCGTTATAGTTACGGCCGCCGTTCACCGGGGCTTCGGTCGCTAGCTTCAAGGTTTCCCCCTGACCAACTTCCTTAACCTTCCGGCACTGGGCAGGCGTCAGCCCCCATACTGCGTCTTAATGACTTTGCGGAGACCTGTGTTTTTGGTAAACAGTCGCCTGGATCTCTTCACTGCGACCCACGTCTGAGGTGGGCACCCCTTCTTCCGAAGTTACGGGGCCATTTTGCCGAGTTCCTTAGAGAGAGTTATCTCGCGCCCCTTGGTATTCTCAACCTCCCTACCTGTGTCGGTTTCGGGTACAGGTAACTGTAAGTTAACGTGTTTAGAGCTTTTCTTGGAAGCTAGACTATGCCACTTCCCCACCGTAGTGGGTCGTACTCACGCCTCAACTCGAAACGTTTTCGCCGTCTCTCAACATCTTGACGCTTGAACCGGTAACCAACATCCGGCTGACAATTATCTTCTCCGTCCCTCTGCACAACCTACAATCAGTACGGGAATTTTAACCCGTTGTCCATCGACTACGCCGTTCGGCCTCGCCTTAGGCCCTGACTAACCCTCCGGGGACGAACCTGGCGGAGGAAACCTTAGGGTTTCGGGGCATTGGATTCTCACCAATGTTTGCGCTACTCAAGCCGACATTCTCACTTCCGTTTCGTCCACAGCTGCTTGCCGCTACTGCTTCTACCTACGACGGAACGCTCCCCTACCGATTAACATAAGTTAATCCCACAGCTTCGGTACATCGCTTAGCCCCGTTCATTTTCGGCGCGAGAGCGCTTGACTAGTGAGCTATTACGCACTCTTTCAAGGGTGGCTGCTTCTAGGCAAACCTCCTAGTTGTCTGTGCACTCTCACCTCCTTTATCACTTAGCGATGATTTGGGGACCTTAGCTGGTGGTCTGGGCTGTTTCCCTCTTGACAATGAAGCTTATCCCCCACTGTCTCACTGGCAATGTGTGCTCTGGGTATTCAGAGTTTGTCTCGATTTGGTACCGGTCTCCCAGCCCGCACCGAAACAGTGCTTTACCCCCCAGATATAATCATTACCGCTGCGCCTAAACACATTTCGGGGAGAACCAGCTAGCTCCTGGTTCGATTGGCATTTCACCCCTAACCACAGCTCATCCGCTGATTTTTCAACATCAGTCGGTGCGGACCTCCACTTGGTGTTACCCAAGCTTCATCCTGGCCATGGTTAGATCACCAGGGTTCGGGTCTATAAACACTGATTATCGCCCTTTTCAGACTCGGTTTCCCTTTGGCTCCAGCATTCTCGCTTTAACCTACCAGTGCCTATAAGTCGCCGGCTCATTCTTCAACAGGCACGCGGTCAGACTTTGAATAGTCCTCCCACTGCTTGTAAGCTAACGGTTTCATGTTCTATTTCACTCCCCTTCCGGGGTTCTTTTCACCTTTCCCTCGCGGTACTGGTTCACTATCGGTCACACAGTAGTATTTAGCCTTACGAGGTGGTCCTCGCTGATTCACATGGGATTCCTCGTGCCCCATGCTACTCGGGATTCAGCTACTATCCTTCAACTTTCGACTACAGGACTTTCACCTTCTTTGGTGCAGTATTTAGCTGCTTCGTCTAGCCTCCAGATTCGATATCGCTGTCCCACTACCCCAATCGGTAAACCAATTGGTTTAGGCTTTTCCCCTTTCGCTCACCACTACTTAGGGAATCTCTGTTTTGATTTCTCTTCCTCCAGCTACTAAGATGTTTCAATTCGCTGGGTTGGCTCTCTCCTGCCTATATATTCAGCAGGTAGTATATAGGGTTGCCCCATTCGGAAATCTCCGGCTCAATGTTTGCTTCCAACTCCCCGGAGCATATCGTCGGTAACCACGTCCTTCATCGCCTCTGTGTGCCTAGGTATCCACCGTTAGCCCTTATTAGCTTGACCACTCAATTCATTTGGTGTTTCACAATTTGCATTCACTCAACATTCATTCAGAATGTCTGTGTCTGCCTGCTAATTTCGCGTTACTATGCAGTTTTCAAGGTTCTGGCTGAGATCAACTCAGCAGTCTGACAGTTCAGTCATGTTGCTGGC
>NZ_JBIQNW010000147.1:0-4291 GCF_047228265.1 Nostoc sp. UIC 10607
CTTTGAACTTATCTCCATATCCTGCTTGACATTTTGACCATCGCCTTAAGTTGTCACCAATAGTCGGAGACTGGGAATGCCGTCCTGGCGGCTCTGCCGCCAGCAAGGGAGGCGGCAGAGCCGCCAAGAGCAGCATTTCCAGCCCAGAGGCTGGAAACGAGATTTGAAAAGACTTTTAGCTTAAGTTGACACCAATGGGCAGTGCCGTGCCCCTACGGGTGTACCTCACGTAAACGAGAACCCCTATAAATTATTTGTAAGTAAGGCTTTTGAGACTTTACGGCAAAAGTCAGATAGACAGCAAAAAACCCCCACAATAAGCGTTTGTGGGGGAGGCTTGAACAGTTTAGTAAGTAATTATTTTAGTGTTATCTGCTGTATTGTTGATATATGCTACAGGCTGATTCTGGTTTACCTCTGTAGCTAGATACAGAATGGTTGCTTATAATCAGCAATCCCTTCAAGCGATCGCTTACAGTCACAGACGTTATTTAGCTTTCCTATACATCGAAGCAGCCATTTTTGTAACTAGCAACTTCGGTTATCTATATCTGTCTTATGTAATGAGTCCTATCCCTACCCTAAGTAGGGTTATCTATCTGCATTTGTCCGTTAAGTTGTATGAAGTACTAAAAGCAAATTTTCTTAGTAAGTAACTAAGGAAATCACAATAGCCTTAACTTAGTTGGAGTTTTTTATGACTTACACAGTTGATGAAGCAACAAGACCAGCTTTAGAAACTTTTCAACGCTTTGATGTAGATACTCAGCTAGCCTTACTTTGGTTTGGTTATTTGGATCTTAAAGAGCAGCTAAACCCGGCACCTCCTCAAAGTGTTGAAACTCCTGCTAAAGCAGTGTTTGACCAAATCCTAGATTTATCTAAAGAAGAGCAACTGCAAGCACAGCGCGACATTATTAATGGTGCAGCTAACAATATTAGCCAAACCTATAATAGTCTAAGTCCTAATGCCAAATTAGAGGTTTGGCTGCTGCTAGCACAAGGCATGGACAATGGAACCATCATCCAAGTACCTTCCGACTATCAACTACCTGCTGAAACGGATAAATTTGTCGCATTGATCAAAAAGCTGGAGTTTGAACAGCGGGTTAATTTTATGTTGAGTGCGGTGCAAGCGATGGGTTAGCTCAGTTTAATAACTCTCAATATTTTCTAGAATTGGAGATAACTGAAAGTAGCAAATTACAGCTATTTTTAGGTAAATAAATCAGGCTGTAGGGGCACAGCATTGCTCATAGGTGTCAACTTAAGCTAAAAGCTTTTTCAAATCTCGTTTCCAACCTCTGGGCTGGAAATGCTGCTCTTGGCGGCTCTGCCGCCAGCAAGAGAGGCAGCAGCCCCAAGGACGGCATTCCCAGTCTCCGACTGGGAACGAGACAATCCTAAAAGCTGGTTATAGACTGGTTTTTACGTTAAGTTGACACCAATGAGCATTGCTATGCCCCTACGATAGATGTGGTTGAAATAAATTGGAAAAATGAGACTTGATTCAGATTTTTTCCAACCGCACGATCGCATTATAATCAGGGACACCTTCAAGCGATCGCTTACTTTTATCTAGTAGCACATTCCCTTCTGGCCAATGTACTTGCAAGTTACCTGACTGAATTGGCGCAATGTAGACTTGACAGAACAACTCGCCTAAATCATTCTTAAGAATGACGCGATCGCGATCTTTTAAACCCAACTCTGCCGCATCAGCAGCATTCATTAGCACCGCTTCTCTCACCGCCCCAGTAATTGCATCCTTGCGTTCTTGCACCATACTATTAAATTGTTTGCCTCGACGAGTTGCTAATAGAAAATAGCCCTCTGGTAATTCTCTTTGTGGTGGCAATAATACGCCAAAGTGTGCTTTCCCATCTGCTGTCGGGAAATTCCAACCAAAGCACAAATGTGATCCACCATATTGAAACTGGTCACCAGCCTGCTGTAAATGTTGAATACCAGCATATTGGGGGACAACTTGAGCAATTTCTTGACGGATAGCAGCTGTGTCAGCAAAAGCCAGCTTATCTGCCAAATCTGGCTTTACTCGCCTTGCCAATTCTAAAAACACTTCCCACTCTGGAAGCGTTTCTCCAATGCGCGGCCCCGGAATTTCTGGGCTGAAAATTACCCGGCGTTCGGTATTAGTTTCTGTGACTCCTCCTGGTATTTCATAGCGAGTCGTCGCAGGTAAAAGCACCACAGTATCAGCAGGTTCCACCAACATTTGGCTAGAGAGAACAATATCCATATGTACCCGCAGCGGTATTTGCTTCAGCGCCGCTTCCACATAATCTGGTTCTGGCAGCACTTCTAAAAAATTCCCGCCCACGGAAAACAACACATCTAATTGCTTCTGATGTGCAGCGTTAATCATTTCTGGAGCAATTAAACCTTTACTTGCGGGCACTTCAAAGCCCCAATGCTGACTCAATTGGGCAGCATTTTCTGGGGTAATGGGTTTAACACCAGGAAATACTGTGGCGTAACATCCCATCTCTGCGCCACCCTGCACCCCAGAATGACCGCGAATTGGCATTAAACCGCAGCCTTCCCGACCGACAAAACCTTTGGTGAGAGCTAAGTTGATAATACTTCGCACGTTATCTTCACCGCATTCATGCTGAGTAATGCCCATACTCCAAACAAATACGGCTGTATTAGCTTCTTTGACCATTTTGGCAAAGGCGTACATTTCATCGCGGGATGTACCAGAAAGCCGCTCTAATTCTTCCCAAGATTGACTTTCTAATGATGCTTTGAGTTCGGCAAAGCCAACTGTATGTAAATTTATAAATGACTGGTCTACCCAGTTGTTAGCAATTATATGTTTAATAGTGCCATTCAAAAATGCTATATCCCCGCCCATGTTGATTAAGAAGAAGTCTTCGGCAAACTTTGTACCGAAAACGGCACTTTCTACAATTGAGGGCACCCAGTAGCGCTCCATTCCTGGTTCACGGTAAGTATTAATAACTACAATCTTAGTGCCAGCTTTCTTGGCATAATGGAGATACTTAACGGTAACAGGCTGATTGTTAGCAACGTTGGAACCAATGAAGATTAATAAATCAGTTCCAATCCAGTCTTTATAAGAACAGGTAGTAGCCCCTGCACCCAGAGCAGCTTTCAGCCCTGCTGTACTGGGAGAATGGCAAATGCGGGCCGCGTTATCAATATTATTGCTTCCCATTGCCCGCACAGCTTTTTGGGTGGCATAATAAGTTTCGTTGACAGTACCGCGACTGGTAACATAAAAACTGAGGCGGTCTGGTGTGGTAGTGCGGATGCGATCGCTAATTATCCCTAAAGCATCATCCCAGGTAACACGACGAAAACCTTTTTCCCCTCGTTGACGAATCATCGGGTAAGGAAGCCGTCCTAAGTCTCGTAATTGGGCACTTTTTTGCTTTTGTAACTGCGAAACATCTTCTAGTAGTACAGGGTCAAAAGCTGGCATCGTATTCATCCGCAACAGCCGCAACCGGACATTGCAGAGATGAATGCCATCTAGAGTCCAATCCTTCATCCCGGTTGTTCCAAGAGCGCAACCATCGCAGACACCTTTATCGAGAATATTCCACGCATAGGGTAGTTTGTCACGAGACAGCCAAATAGCCCGAAAGACTTCCCAGTAGTTGTTGGGGTACTGTTCGCCAATCCCGAAAGGCTTCCAACTTGCCCAGTTTGAGGGTGTCCAGTGCTTTTTGGGTTTAGGTAACATGATGCAGTGTGTGAGTTGCTGGATTATTTAAGGCTACCGTTTTGAATCGCAATTGAGTAGCAGGTGGTTAAAAATCTAGACATAGGAGATGAAAATTGAGAAGATTAACTTCTTGTGTCTTAACGACAACTTGAACGTTTATACGCACAGCTTCAGCCGCAGTAACAACAACTTAAGCGTTACTTATCAAACTAGGAACATTACTAACTACAGCTTTAATTTTTTGAGTTACCGTTTAGTATAGTGACAACTGATTAACCAAATTATAATGGTGCTCAGTTTGTAGTAGGGACTGAAGCGATCGCCATTCTCGTTTACGTGAGGTAAACCCGTAGGGGCAGTGCCGTGCCCCTATAGCTCGTGATGTAGTGTTGTACCGCATCTGAATGGGAACCGCAGTCAGAGTTGCAACAGTGCTTGGGTGGCGATAAATAGTCTCTTAAAGCAGTAGTTCAAATAAAAATCCCTGCCACAGTGGACAGGGAGTGCGATTCGTTCACTCGAAATGAATAGAAATATTCAGGGATGAGTGACATTTGAGAGATAACCCTTAATGGG
>NZ_JBIQNW010000148.1:0-3856 GCF_047228265.1 Nostoc sp. UIC 10607
TTCTTTTCCTCGTACCCCTGTTGATGAATTTTACTGTTATAACTCCTCCTAACTGTAAAAAACCTACACTTGTCAGACCCTAACCCTCCCCTTGTCAAGGGGAGGGAACAAATTTCCTGTTTCCCCCCTTGACAAGGGGGGATTAAGGGGGGTAAAACGTCTGTGGGACATGCATTTGAGCTTAAGTTTACACCAATGGGTAGTGCCGTGCCCCTACACCTAGCGATATAATGTTATACCGTATCTGAGTGGGAACTATAACAATTCAAAAGTAAAAGTCAAGCAAAAAAGTTAAACTTCAATTTTTATCATTCCCCGTAATTATTGCCAGTTACCTTACCTCGAAAAACAATATACTGGTAAAGGTTGTAGAACAACATCACGGGGATGAGAAAGCCAATAAAGATAAGCATGATTACTAAGGAACTAGGATCAGCTGCTGCCTCATAGATATTGATTTTATTGGGAATGATGTAAGGGAAGACAATTAATCCTAACCCAATAAACGACAATCCAAACAGTAGAATTGTCCAGACAAAAGGTGCTCTTTCTTCTTTGCGGTTGAGACTCTGTAAAAGTTGCCAAATCAGAACGACTCCCAGCACGGGTATGATGGCAAAGATATAAACTAGAGGCTGTTGAAACAAGCGTAACCTAGCATTTTCATAAATTATTGGTGTTGTAATTGTAATTAAAATTGCGCCGATTAGTGTCGTCCAAGCAGCAATTTTGGCAGTTTTATAGTGAGTTTCTTGCAATTCCCCTGTCGTTTTCCAAATAAGATAGGTGGAGCCAATCAGTACATATCCTTGAATCAATGTCAAAGCTACCAGCACCGATGGAAGGCTCAACCAATCCCAAGTTGTACCAATAAAGTGCCCCGCCTCATCAACATTAATACCCTTCAGCACAGCACCAAGAGCGAAACCTTGACCAAGTGCGGCGCTAAAACTCCCGGCACCAAAGGCGAAATTCCAAAATAATTTGCGGTTTGCTTGTTCACGAAACTCAAATGCTACACCACGAAAGATAAACCCAAACACCATTACGAAAATTGGAATGTATAAAGCATTTAAAATCGTGCCATATGCTAGTGGAAATGCGCCAAACAGACCTCCAGCCATGAGAACTAACCAAGTTTCATTAGCATCCCAAATGTTACTTAAGCTAGTCATTAAGATGCCGCGGCGTTCATCATCGGAAGAAGTAAGAGATAATATCCCCACCCCTAAGTCAAATCCATCTAGCATCACGTAGAGGAATAGAAAAAGAGCTAAAATGATAAACCATACTTGGGGGAGAAGATAGTTTAGCGTCTCCATAAAATATCCTATGCTGCTCCATATTTAATTTGCAGTCAATTAGTCAAAATCCCTTTCCAAATAGATTTTATTGATTTGGAATTTTGAATTAGTCATTGTTGTGCTTCTACAGGGCGTTCATCTGGAACGAACTCTCCAGGGGTTGTATCTACTGCTGGTTTAGTGATTTCCACACCTGGTACTGGCAAGTCTAGATTTGGGCCTTTCCGAATAATGCGGCTGCCAAAGTACAAAACCGCAATAAATAAAAAGCTGTAAACTGTAGCAAAGCCAGTTAGTGAAACTAAGACATTACTAGCGGGTAGACGAGAAGCCGCATCTGCTGTGCGGATTTGCCCGTAAAGCGTCCACGGCTGTCTTCCTACACAGCGGACAATCCAGCCTGACTCTACGGCGATGTATCCTAGAGGAGCTGCGAACATCCAAGCCCGCATCAACCAACGCTGTTGAGTAATATTTTCGGCTGAGAGTTTACCGCGCAACCATTGCAGCGTACTCAATAACACTAATCCGGCTAAGAAAAAGCCAATGGCAATCATGACGCGGAAAGCGTAGTAAATCAAACCCACCATATGAGGACGATCCTCTGGTTTCCACTCCTTCAAGCCGTGTACTGGTTCGGAAAGATTCTTTTTGAATTCCAGAATATATCCCAGCGCATTCGGAACAGTGATTTCCCAGTCATTTTTTTGCGCCTTTTCGTTAGGTATAGCTACAAGACTCCAATCAGCAGGCTGTCCCGCAGGTGAAGATTCCCACTGTGCTTCCATTGCTGCAAGTTTTGTGGGTTGATAGTGATAAACTTGTTCGCCGCTCAAATGCCCAATGTATATTTGTAATGGGGCAACTGCAATAGCCGCTGCTAAAGCAATTTTCAAAGAGTACGAAAAGAAAGCTGGATGGCGTTCTTTGAGAATATACCAAGCACTAATTCCACCAATGACAAATAGTGAAGTCTCCAGTGTGGCAAAGAACATATGCATCACACTGTTGACCATGAAGGGATTTAAAATTGCTTGAAAGTAATCGTGGACAATAAATTTTCCATTAACCATTTCCCCACCCGATGGGGTTTGCATCCAGGAATTTGCTGTCAAAATCCACAGGGTTGATAGGTTCGCGCCAACGGCAACTAAAATTGTTGAAAGATAGTGAATAGTGGGATTAACGCGTTCCCAACCAAATAACATAATGCCTAAAAAAGCAGCTTCCAGCATGAATGCCCAAGAGGCTTCAAACCCAATAACGCTGCCAAAAAAGTTACCTACTGCTTCCGAGAAAGGTGCCCAATTAGTGCCAAACTGAAATTCCATTGGGATACCCGTTGCTACACCAATCCCAAAGTTCAGGATGTAGAACTTAGACCAAAAACGGGCATGGAGATAGTAGTCTGGATTACGAGTCTTTAGCCATAGCCCCTCGATAATGACCAAATAAATCCCCATCCCTGTAGTCAGGACGGGCCAAAGTATATGGAATATCGCAGTCAGTGCAAATTGCATCCGTGATAGCACAACTGAATTGGATAAAAATTCCATGCCTATATTCCTCTATTGAAACTCACTCTTATTTGTTTCTCTGAGTTCAAATTCAACAGCCCAAAATCTTTAGATGGAGATTCTAATGCCATCCAATTTTCTTTATTCACTATTGAATATTAATTATTGACAATTCGTGAATAATATTCTAGCGATCGCAGTTTCCAAAAACTTCATTATCATAGTCAAATGGAAAGACTAATTTCGTAGATTTTCTCTTTATTAAACTTTATTAGAGAGGAAAGCATCTCTCTATAGATAGGGAAAGTTTTCTAAATTGTGAGTGAATTAGTAATATATGTCAAAAGACAAGAGGTCAAAGTTAGCATAAAAAACATAAGGTGACACTAATGTACATCTATCCGACTTCTCCAATAAGTTGGGGAGCTATGATTTAGGGCTGATATGGCCGATTCATGTCAGCTTTAAAGCTCCTTTTCCGCAGAAGTTGACAGGGGCTAGAGAATCTATATTACAAAGGCAGAAATTAATCAATCCATTCAAGTGATCAAGGTTGATCGACTTTTAAAAATTTTAAAAATATTTATTGCCATTTGTTTAACTTTGATATGCATTATTAATTTGATTAACTTTCAAAAACCAGATAATAAGCTGGTACTAAAACAGAGGTGTTTTTCACAACAATCCCTAATAGGGATTTTGATGAATTGCAAAGGGAGAAGGGCATACATTACTACTACTACCGTGTTTCAATCCCTAATAGGGATTTTGATGAATTGCAAATAAGTACACTCTTCGCCATCTACTAGAAACTTTTGTTTCAATCCCTAATAGGGATTTTGATGAATTGCAAATATTTAGCTTTATTTGTTACAACTATTTTATTTTTGTTTCAATCCCTAATAGGGATTTTGATGAATTGCAAGTTTTTAGGTAATCACCATAAAAAGTGATCTCAGGTTGGGTCGATGGAGGGTATTATCCCTCGCACCTCCCATTTCAATCTGGACGTGCATCTTTCGGTGCATCCAGCTT
>NZ_JBIQNW010000149.1:0-3737 GCF_047228265.1 Nostoc sp. UIC 10607
CCAAGGTCATTCTCAGAGGGCAAGGCTATGGGGAATGAGGTTTGGGTATTGGGGAATGAGGGATTGGGGATGAGGGTGATCGCGTCTCCAGTGATGACAGTGAGAGCGTGAGGGTATCAACTTTTTGCTGACTTTTTAAAGCCTTCCCCATTAAGGAATTCTTCATTTATCAGCAAGAGAATTTTATTTGTGTCCTTGCCCTTATTGGCATAGCTGGCTGGATTACTGGGGTCTTTCTTGTTTTCCATACCGAATTTTGCATTATGGCTAATCACTTCATCCTCATGGGACTGAATCCAATCACGTACCAGCAAGCCGTTACAGCCTGATAAATCTCTCAAGGCTTGGTTAGTAATTGCAAGGCGATCACTGTCCCCAGTCGCTACAGTATCGTTGTAAAGACAGATAGCTTGGAATGACCTGCGGATTTTTTCTACAGCTGCTAAGGTTGCTTTGCTTGCCCAAACCTCGGCATCAGTTTTGGCTTGCCAGTCAATCTCTTCTTTAATTGGGGCAATCTTGACAGGGATAGACTTGGCGGTGGTGACATTGGCAGCGGGGGTAATGACTTGCCCTTGAGTTAACTTGTTCACTACCTCAATAACTTTTTTCTCTAGCCAAGAATCTAACTCGGCGACATTGAGAGTAATTGTTTGTGGTTGCTGTGGTGCGCTGGCTTCCATTGCTGCTTTCTCCTGTTGTAGTTGGTTAGTTGTTTCTAATTCGCTATTGACTTGCTCTAACTGGGCAACTCTCTGTTGCGCTGACTGTAATTGCTTTGCAGTGTCCAGCCGGCTGTTAAATGATTCAAGTAAGTAGGTAATAGCTGATTGTTGGTTGGGTAAATTTAATTCCTCTTGCAAGTGGCGAATAGCTTCTAAATCTGAAGAGTTGACCCGAACATTTGAAAGTTTTTCTTTCTCTGGTGCATCTGGGAAGCCTACAGGTTTTGTAAGGTAGTAATCGACATACCCCAAAGTGGTTACGAGGTTTTGTAAATCTCGGTCGGTGGGAGCATCCTTAACAAAGTGTCCGGCTAATCTAGCCGCGTATAGCATCTTAGAACCAATCGCCCCACTACAATCGCGCTCGGTAGCCAGTGCTAGATATGCGGCCCGGAGGGCTTTATTGTTATCTTGTTCTTCACCATGTCGGAAATTTAGAATCGGTGCTTTATCTCCCTTATCCCCAAAGTAACTACGAACTACCCGGTTAAGTGAACCGTTGCGGCGGCTATCAATGGCGCGGTTTTGTGCTGAGATGTCTGTAGGATTCTCGTTAGCCACTTCTTTTAATAGTGCTTTAGTTGTTGGCTCCTTTCTTAACCAGTTCAACCGCTCGATGACGTAACTAGCAGGGTAAAGGGTAGCAATGGGGAACACTGGCTTGTCACCCCGTTTTTTACCTTGCCCAGTGAACATTACCTGATAGCTTTGACCCTCAACAGCCGCAAACTTAGCACGAGCGAGAATTTCATGAGGGCGGCGGCCAGTGGCAGCAATTAACCCTACTGCTACCTCATGCAAGTCTTGGGACTCTAACAGCTTACCTGTTACCTCTAGATATTCATCTGGGCTGATTTCCTGACCATTTTCAAGGCGATCGCTTACTCGTGTAGACTTGTTTCTCTCTTCCCAATGGCTTTTATCCAGACCACACAACAATAAAACATAGTGCTTTAACTCATAACCAGTTACGTTACCTTGTGCATCATGTTTTGGTTCAGAGTCAGCGTTTTTACCTTGTTCTAAAGGCAACGACTTAAATTTTTTATAGAAGCCAGCCCGACTAAGAACAGTGCCTAAGCTTTTAATGCTGTAGCTGGTATTGGTATTTAACCACTCATTAAACTGTTCACAGTGTGGCTTAATTTCCTCTAATGAGTGCAAATCCTTAACCGCTTCAAACAGTTTCTCTACTTGCTCTTGAACTGCTTTTGACATCTAATCGGCTCCCTTTTATTTTTAAGCTGTTACCAGTTTATATAACAAGTTAATAGGTGTCAATAACTTGTTAATTTATAATCTGTTATTGACGCTATCTAACAAGTTAGCTATAACTGTAACAGGTTAAAGAAACCACAGAAAAAGCGGGATACTAACCCGCAACTTAAAAATAAAAAGGTATTCTCATGTTACTCACAATTGCTAGCCCTCAACAATCTCAAGCTACTAACGATTACTTCGACGGTGAATTCGACGCGGCGATTGGATTACCGCCCAAAAGCCAGGATGGACAGTACTGGCGGGGATATCTCGCCAAGGTAAACGAGACTGGTAACACACCGTTCTAAAACCCAAAGGGAGGCTAACAACCTCCCTTAATTTTGCTTACTTTGTCAATTTCTCTTGTGGCTGTATCACGGAGTTAACTGGTTGATTTGTAAATCTGCCAGCGATCGCACCCACGGACAATAGCCCGATCATGCTGAAAATGATTAGCTTAATTGGCAAGTCGCTAATGCTAAAGACGTGTAGCGATCGCTTCTCAAACTCCCAATTAACCATCATAAATTGCACTGGATTAAAATCAAACCACTCTTGACTTTTGATTAACTCAACATTGCATCGGCTAAATTGTTGATGTAATTCGCCTTCTACATCTGCCATATCCTCTACATAAATAGTCTTGAGAATCTTCACATTACAAGGTGGTTGATTTCGGTGAAAGTTCTCAAGTCTAGCCTGTGGATTACGAGATAACCCAATTTTGCAACGACGGAGGTAACAGCCAGGAATTAAGCCGTGATAACCCTCTGCTTCCATTAAATATATAAATCCTGGCTCATGGTCATTTTTAGGCTGATAGACAATTGTTGAAATATCATCAAAATTCATATATTTATTTCCAGACTATCTTATTGCTAACTGTGCGCTTTTTGCAGTCTAGACAGCGATATCTATCGTCATTTTGTAGCTTTAAATTTGCGCTCCCACAGTGGGGACAGTGGGGACTTGTGCCAGATTGGTGACTACCCCCTATAGTTGTTTTTGGTGGCAAGCTTACCATTTGATTATTGCTTGCTGTATAAGGCTTTAAGCTTTCACTGTCTAGCCCGTTGCCAATTGTGCCAGGGGACTTGGCAAGTCTTGCCAGTCGCTTTGCCTCCTCTATTTCTTGATAGTTAAAACTGACTTTATCTAAATTAGGTAAAAAGTAGAGCTTAGGTGAACGGGAATCGACTATTAAAGCCACTCTTAATAATCTGGCATCGTCGGTAACTAAACCATTTTTCTGGTCAATGTATTCTTCGATAGCGTCTAAGTTGCGAGTCAATTTAGCTAGGTTGGACTCGCTATTTTTCCCCTTTCCATAAGTATTTAGATAATGTCTGATTTTGGGAATGCCGATAATAATCTCGGTAAAAAGTGACCTATCATCATTGGTAAAGCCTGGGATCTGTTTGGTCATCACCGATTGACCCGACACAATCCAGCCAATATTATTGTGTCCAAACTGTTTAAAAATCTTCTTAAGGTTTTCCCCTGCCTTATATGGCTCACTGCAAGAATTTAGGGTGTTGTCAAGTTCATCCCATGCCCAAATTTGAAAGAAGTTAGCAGCGAATGTGGGGTTTTGAACTCTAAAATTTCCGTCGTCTAGGCAATCATCAAAGGATTTAATCGCGGCTGTGGTATCGCCATATTTAAGAAAATGCTCTACCCGGATTTCTCACAAAGCCTGAAAAAAGAAGAGTCAAAAACTGCCAAAATGACTAATATACCTGAATTCCAGCA
>NZ_JBIQNW010000150.1:0-3477 GCF_047228265.1 Nostoc sp. UIC 10607
CTGCTGGAATTCAGGTATATTAGTCATTTTGGCAGTTTTTGACTCTTCTTTTTTCAGGCTTTGTGAGAAATCCGGGTGTACAGTTCACCGCTAAACCTAACTTATTTGAAGGTCGAGGCTACATTCAGGTGGACTTGTTATATCGCGGATATCTGCTTCAGTCAAAGCAACTTGCAGTCCTCATCATCCCCGTAGCCGGGGCAGAAATCCCAGAGTCACTGCGCCCACCTCAAACCGCTAGCATTACCTTTACTACCATCGACTTGTTGACTCATGAAAAGCTAGCACTGCTGCCTGAGCGATTCTTAACTGTAGATGTACAGATTGATACACGAGATGGTAGCACTGACCTACGTTTTCTGGACAGGACACAGGGTAATCAAGAACTAGTATCTTATAGTACTAATTTACAATCTGGGTTAGGAAATGCGAGCGCCAGAGTCCGGCAAAAATTGCACTCAATGGCGGCGACAAAAGAGGGTTATCAGTTTAAAACCCAAGGTGATATGAAGCTGCTAAATACTTGGCTACCTCAATTAGCTGATGCTGGACGATATTTATATCGCTCATTACTCCCCGAAAACAAAGGTCGAACGTTAGGTGAAGACAGTGGCGAAAAATTACGCGCCGCCTTAAAACCCGATAGTGTCATCCAAGTCAACCCGATTAACCCAATTTTAGGATTGGGAAAGACAACAATCCCTTGGGCGTTACTGTATGAGCGTAAGGTCATGACCAGTAAGGAAGTTCATGTCTGCGAAGAATTTCTCAATCATGACATAGACTGTACTGATTGCCCTTTTAAAGATAATTATAAAGTTGTTTGTCCCCATGCTTTTTGGGGCTATCGCTATGCCATAGAGCAACTACCAGCTTGGACAAGTGGCGAACTTTCTCAAACGCCTAGCCTTGTATGGCAAATTGCCAATAATCAACCTTTGTATATCAATTTCAACGTCTGGCGGGATTTTAGGTTTTGGAAGAACCACCTGCCTAAAATTGAACAACTTGGTTACGTGAAAATGCTAGTAGCTGAAGAAATCATGGAACTGGAGAATATTTGGGCAACTTACAGTTCTGATTTAGATATTGTGTACTTTTATTGTCACGGCGGTATAGATGAAATCGAAAATCTGCCTTACTTGCAACTGAGCGATGACAAAATTTCCAGTAATTTTCTTGAAGCCTGCGAGGTAAACTGGCAGCATCGTCCTTTAGTTTTACTCAACGGCTGCGCTACTGGGGATTATGGGCCGGAGAGTTACATCAGCTTAATTGATGACTTTCGCTCGGCCGGTGCTAGTGGCGTAATTGGTACGGAATGCCCTGTACCAGAATTATTTGCAGAACTCTATGCCATTACTCTGCTGAAGCGAGTATTTCGCGGAGAACCTTTAGGACAAGCTATGCTGACAGTGCGTCGAGAAATGCTTCAGCAAAACCTCAATCCTTTGGGTTTAGTGTATTCATTGTATGCTCCTTATGAGATTGCTTTAGCTCGTGCGCTCGCCCATAATTAACTGCTTGATCTACTCATGAAACGCTGGATTACTGCTGCACTCCTGATTTTACTCATTTGCCCTGCTCCTGCTGTTGCTCAAACTAACGTCAAAATTGAAGTTGATGCCAAAGACAAGCCGTTAGAAGTTAAAGGTTGGTTGGGGGAAGAGAATGCCTTAATTAGCAACATCCGGTTAACAACTTCTGGAGGGAATATCACTGCTTGGACATTCCTACCCTCAGATTTGAAGCGAACCGAAGGAGATGAGGTAATTGGTCGTCAGCAGGTAGAGTTAATCGGGGAACGCAAGCTAGAAGCGGGTTTACCAAAAGATTTTCAGGTGAAGCTGAGTGGTGTAAAGTTACCAGGAACTTATCAAGGACAGATTGAAATACTTTTACCTAGTCAAAAGCGATCTGAGGCTTTGGTGATTCCTTTAACAGTGAAAGCAAAAGCTAGACCTGCATTAGTACCTGTAAAAGATTCAGAACAAGTTCAGTTGCAATTAGTCCAATGCAGTTGGGACTGTGGTTTAGCTCATCTATTACTCCCCGCCAGCGCTTTCCAAAATCAACGGTTAATTTATTTAGATAACTCCAATCAAGCAACTGTGTTTCTTACCAGTGGTGAAGTAATTTTACAAGGGAAACAAACTAACTATCAAATTACCAAAACCGAGGTAGAACCCCCGCTAAGTCCCCAAACTTTAGCTGCTAATAAAATTATTAGCTTGCCTTTAAAGTGGGAGCGATCGCAAATTCCCCCCGACCAATATACGGGGACAGTCTACTTGACAATGGAAGGTCGAGAGGGGAGACTGTCGATTCCAGTGGATTTAAGTATGCGTACTGGCCCAGCGATGCCAATTTTTGTTTTATTGGTGGGTATCGTTTTAGGCAGATTGTTCAAATATATGCAAGAGAAGGGGATTCCCCAATCGGATGCTTTGGCGAAAGTCTACGAAGTAGAGAACATGATTGCTCAAGTTGACCAACAAGACCAAGAAATCCTAAGTCCGATGGTCAACAAAATTAGGAATTCTGTTTCTCAGATGGATTTAGAAACAGTGAACGCAGATTTAGTCAAGATAAAAGAGCGTCTTAACTGCTTGACTAGCCTCCGAAAAATCGAACAGCAGTTAAAAGGTATGGAACAAGACCCTGATGTGGGTGGTGAAAACGGGCTATTAGCCAAAATTAGTGAAGCTCGAAACTGGATTAAATTTGAGAACGATGATAAAGCTAAAGAATTGCTGCAACAAATACAGGAGAGTCTTCTCCAACTCAGCAAAGTCATGATGGGAGCAGATCAACAACCCGATCCTAGTTTGACAGCAGCTGCAAATGAAGCGGCTGCGGCTATATTGGCTGCTGCTGGGCAGAAAACTAAATCAGACAGGTTTGCGTGGTTGCGCCAACTTTTGATAGCGATCGCAGGAGTATCTAATGAGTTGCGAGCAGAAACAACACTTTGGATTGTGCGGCCCCTGTTATCTTTAACGTTGTTAATAGGATTATCGTTAGTAGGGATACGCGCTTTATATGTAGAAAAGGGGATGACTTTTGGTGCTGACCCCTTTTCTAATTATTTGGAATTGATACTTTGGGGATTGAGTGCAGATGTCACTAGTAGGAGTTTGAGTAATTTGGCGGGGGGAGAGGAGAAGAAAGAGTAGGTTTGTGTATTTTGATATTATTCAACTTCTCAAACATTTAAAAATTAGGCGTTGCATAAATGCGGGATGAATCAGTTAAACACTGGTATTTCCCTATACTTTAAATAATGAAGTAATAAGCGAATTGAGTGTTTAAGCATATCTACTGATTTGGAATAACATAATGTTTTGCGATAGCGAAGCGGTAGCGACGTTAGGAGCGTCTGTAAGCGTGCTAAATAATGACGGGAGCAATGCGGTTTTGTCAGATCCGGTAAAAAACAAGCGATGCCTTCGGCGGGCGCAGCCATCGCAAAAATCA
>NZ_JBIQNW010000151.1:0-3466 GCF_047228265.1 Nostoc sp. UIC 10607
TTCTTTTCCTCGTACCCCTGTTGATGAATTTTACTGTTATAACTCCTCCTAACTGTAAAAAACCTACACTTGTCAGGCAGAGGGGCAGGGGTGCAGAGGGGAAAGAATCTGTACAAATCTCTCCTCTGCTCCTCTGCTTCATTGTCCCTTCATTCACCAATCAATATGCAACACTGGGGCTACCCTAGCTTTAGCTTAGAACAGCGTACACAACAGGGCATCATCTTGGGACTTTATTACTATCCTTCGGGTACAGAGTTGGCTGGGAGCAACGCGATTTTGTGAGGTGCTAAAAATTAGGGGTATAAATGATCTGTTTAATAGTGCGATCGCGGCGAAATACCTGTTTTTATTGAGAATCTAGCTAAGACTTGGACAGCGCTGGCTCCTTCTACAGTGGGTTAGTCTCCAAGGTAGGCGTTGCTGATGGTGAGCCTTACTGGAATACCTATCTATCCCAGTGGTAAGTTTGGGTTAACTTTGAGAACGGGTGTAGGGTCTGTGGTGTGCGATTGGCTAGTGGCAGTGTAGGTCATGTCCTGACAAAGCTCACCCGATTAATTGCATATTATGGTAATCAGTCAAAAAAGTTTAATATGAAACAAATATTGCAATTTATGGATTTATGCAATGAGAATTATTAATATTTACGTCAAAAACAACTGCTTAGTATTTTGTACGGATGATGGATGTAAGTCAGTTTATCCTTTGTCAAATATTGTTATAGATACAGGCTTATCAATAGATTCACTCTCTCCCAATAACCTGACATAATCGAGAGTGCAAGCAATTATTGAAGCTGAAGGCGAACAAATATCAATAGTCGAAATCAAAGGCTCGATCGGTAGGTTAGAAAATGCCGAAAATTGCCTTGATGTTGATTATAACGAAGTTTCTCATAGCTGCGTTTATTACTTTTCAGGGCAAGTCAATGAGATCCTAAATCAAATTTTTACCTAAAGATAAATTAGGTTTTTCGATTCTTGTTAATTTGTCTAACCATCTTGATGCTTCGTTATAAGATTTGAACTGGTTTTCACTAATACGGAACTCTTTAGTGTGAACCATTCTTCTTCCTTTAACCCACTTCGTGCCGTGGTACTTGTGCAACAATTCGTGATACAATACAAACTCAACTACGAACCCAGGTACTTTCGCATCATCTAGGGTTAAACTCATCACTATTCTGTCTCTGGCTGACTCGTAGTGTCCAAATTTACGGTAAGTGTTAACTCGGCTCCATGCTAAACGTGGTTTGGCAAGACTTGCTGCGAAATATTCATGATTGACTTTATCAAATAACTCATTTAGATTATAAAACTTGCCTTGTGGATTTTCTGCCACTACCTCGGCAATCAAATCAAGCTCTAACAATACAGCAATGTATTCTTCTGTACTAGCAAATGACCTGATGAGTTGTGTATTATCTTGACTCTTGCCAAAAAGAGCAGATTCCACTAACGCTTGCAAAACTGCTTTTGGTGCATTTATAAATCCCTCACTAATCATAATCTTCGCTGTGCTAGCAGACTTTCTAACCTGATATAGCCCAGCTAGATTAGTTATTTCAATCATTAGTTTAAATGATTTTTGACCATGTATACCAAGAAGTTGTTTAGCATTTTCCAATAAATAGCCAGTAGTTTTCAGGTGAAGTTTTAGATATTGTTCATCTGTCAAAAATTTGACCCATGAGTAGATTTTACGGGATAAATTCGTCAGATTTGATGGCGTTGCTTGTTGATTAGAACAGATTTTTTCAATTCTTGTTGCTGTTTGAATTAAAGTCTGATTTAGTTTTTGTATTTGAGTGGAATCATAATTAGGATTTGAAGATAAATGAAAAATTTCCTGTAATATGCTGTTTTGTTGGACTGTAATATTTTTTAAACTAATACTCTTAACGCTCATTTGATTTTTGTAACTATCAGGAATATGCCAGTTCTCACACCTCAATATTACTATTTAATCTGAGGCAATTATTCCTTGTAAGATGCGCCGCAGTGGACTGAATGGATGGCGTGATTTTTCGGCACAGATTGCGATCACTAAAAGGTCAGTTGGGAGCATCCACTTTCGGCGGATCTACTTTTTTAGATGAACCATATAGTAGGGTTTTCGGAGTATCAGAATTATGTTTTTTCCAAAAGTGGATGCTCCCGGTCAGTTCCTCCCAAGTAAAAGAACTAACTCTTATCCAGAATGACTTTCAAAATTTTTAGAATCGCTCTTATGCCATTACAATCTGTGTAATTCGTTTTTTAATCATCATCCGAACTCCACCTTCAGGAGCAAGGGTAAACCCACGTCTTTGCAATTTAAGAGGTTTATTTTCCACCAATGCAAGTTGATAATTAGATAAAACGGTTGCCAAGACTAACTTCATTTCTAACAAAGCCAGGGCATATCCTAAACATCGCCGACTTCCACCACCAAAAGGAATGAACTCCCAAGGGGAATACTGGCGTTCTAAGAGGATGTCTGAAAAGTAAGAAAGCCCACGTAACTGTATCCTGTCATTAGAAAAAATACTTAAGTATGACAGAGTTACGAGAGCCATGAATCCATCGTACCCAAGTAATCTGACTTCTGAGCAGTGGGAACTACTATCAGGGCTAATTCCTGCGCCAAAAACAGGTGGTCGAAAACGTAGTGTTGATATGCAGGCGATCGTTAATGCAATCCTATACATCCTTTGTGCAGGTTGTGCTTGGCGAATGCCCCCAAGCGATTTTCCCAAATGGAAAACCGTGTATCACTATTTTCGACAATGGCGACAGGACGGAACATGGCAACAAATTCACGAACGTTTACGATTGTGGGTACGTGTAAGCCAAAATCGAGAACCATCGCCCTCCGAGGCGATTCTGGATAGTCAGACAGTTGAAACAGCAACGATGGTATCTCAAGAAGTTGGCTACGACTCAGGTAAGAAAACGAAGGGGCGTAAACGCCATATACTTGTCGATACATTAGGTTTACTCATAGTTGTCGTGATCACGGCTGCAAGTAGTGTAAGCGAACAAGCAGGTGCAAAAAAAGTTTTGGCTAAACTCGATTCTATGAGTGCTCGCATGGCTAGATTGATACAGATTTGGGTTGATGGGGGGTATCGTGGTCAGAATTTTTCCCATTGGGTCATTGATGTTTATCGCTGGCTGTGGAGCGTGGTTACACGCCATGAGGAACAGAAAGGTTTTGTTGTGTTGCCTAAACGTTGGCTTGTCGAAAGAACTTTTGGTTGGTTCAACTGGTGTCGTCGGTTAAGCTGCATATTACGAAATTTTGCCTGAAACAACAGAGGCTTTTATTTATGTAGCGATGATTCGTTTAATGTTGAAGCAACTTGCGTGATTAAATTTACTTCATCAAAACTTTTCAGACATCCTCTAAGAGCAATCGATTTTCTCTCTTATTGCCGAAAGCCTTTCTGATGTGGGCTATTGGGGTAGCTAGCTATTTCCAA
>NZ_JBIQNW010000152.1:0-3255 GCF_047228265.1 Nostoc sp. UIC 10607
TTCATGGTGAGTGGAACTATATTATCAAACCCAAAATTTCTCCCTAATTGTTCAAGTTATTTTTACTTGATGCCTTAGCAATCTGGTACGAAAATTGCAGAAACCGCTACTCGAACCTGTGTTGTACCTGACTATCGTGCTGTGGCCGGTTTTTTGGTTGATGACTTGGCTCTCGTATTTCAATGGTTCGCTGTATATCACCGTCGAACTATCTGGATTTACGGGTACTGAAACACGCGGTCAACTAAGTTTTGCAGGTCTATTATCAGCATTGGGTTCACCTAGTGTTCTGGCTCGTGGCACACTGGGAATGTTGAAATTCGACGAAACAGACACACTGGCAACTATTAACGTTCCTGTATTGGTAATGTGTGGGGCTTCAGATATAGCAACAAAACCTGTGGCGAGCGATCGCATGAAAGCAGAATTGCCTTATTCTGAACGAGTCACCCTAAAACCAGGTGGACACATGGCATTGATGGAACAAAACGAACAATTTGCCGAAGCAGTCAGCACGTTTTGCGCTGGCTGCTCATAGCTGGGATCACTACCTGAAGCTTATTTAAAGGCTAGATGTACTTAGCACCTTTTGATTACTTCCAAAGTAGAGTTCGCCCAATTCTTCCAAAAAAACATCGGTCTGCGATTCTGGATTACGGAAGTAGGGATGGATGGGAAGGAGTTCAGCACGAGGGCGGGTTTCCGGTGAAGACAAAACTCGCTCAAGCAAAGTCAGATAGTTTTCAGCAGTAGATTCCCAAGTGTACGTCTTCAAAACTCGTTGTTGACCAGCTTGGGCAAAATACTCCCACTCCTGAGCATCACATAGCAACCGCTCCAAGCCCCGCGCAATATCAGCAGGATCTTCTGGGTCAACGAGTACGCCATATTCCTTATTTCCCTGTCGGAAGCTCTCGCTGGGACCACCGTTCTTGGTTGCTACGACTGGCAAACCTGCGACTGCTGCTTCTAAAGGAGCAAGCCCAAAGGGTTCGTAGAGCGCGGTTAGCGCAAATACTGAGCGGCGTTTAACTATAAACCGATAGGCTGCTGCCAGTGACTCTTGAGATTGATCTGACAAGCCAAAGGCACTGATCTTGCCCCACAAGTCTTTTTCTTTGACTACCTCCCGAATGGGGGCTAATACCTCTTCAGCTATGCCGTCACTAGCCTCCTCTCGTAAAGGATCGTCCAACCCTCCTGTAATTAGCATCAAGTTAGCTCGTTCCTGGAGTGTTGGACTTATTGCGAAGGCTTGTACTAGCCCTAATATATTTTTTTTCAGCTCTAATCGACTGGATGCTACAATAACGGGCAAATCTCGACGGGCTTCTGCAATGTCCCGTGCCAATCGCTCCTGAATCAACTCTTTGGTAGCTTCCTCATTTTCGGAACGTGCCTTTGCACCGAAAATCGAGAAATCTGCTCCCGGTGGAATTACTGCAAAGCGATTGTCGTCGTCTACATCCACTACACCACGATAGACTCGATGAGAATACTGTTCAAAGCGTTCTTGTCGCGTACTAGTGATATTAATGGCCGAGCGATTCATGCTCAGGCGTTCGGCTAAGATGCGATATTTAAAATGAAATTGCTCATCTATTTCTGGCAGATTTTCTGGGGTGGCTTCCAGTTTGTCCATCTTTTGAGCGCCGAGAGAATGAGCAGTAAAGGTAAAAGGTATGCCTGTCTGCTCTTCAATTAGAGCGCCACACAGTCCTCCATCGCCATAGTGAGCAGTCATAGCATCGGGTAAGCCACCTTGCTGTTGATAAAATTTCAAGATGTTGGGTACCCAATCAGCAACCAGATGAGGCCACAATAACTCTTTAGGGAGAAATTGTTTTGGCCCAGCTGGTAAGCGGATAATGCGGACGTTATCGACTCCTGGATATGCCTCAAATGTTTCAGCAAACTCTGGCCACTCAGGGTCAATAATTTGACGGGTCAGAATATCAACTTTATGACCCATTTGAGCTATGGCTATGGCGACTTGCTTAACGTAGATCAGCTGACCCCCAAAATCTGGGTGTTTCGTGATGTGGCTATTGCCTGAATCAAAATTGCCTTGAGGGTTGAGAAATCCAATGTGCATCGCCCACTTCCTAATACAGGTTGATTTCTACTAAAGATTTTTGCCTAAAGACGGCGGCATAACAGCTTAGTGAGCTTGTTAAAAACTCCCAAGGCTGAAAAACGCAGGCAGTGAGGCTGTAGATAAATACCATCAAAAAGTGAGTCAAAGGGCTTTTATTGATTCCCTTTAACTTAAACCCAGCCAATTCGCGTATTTTCCTAATGTTTAAGTTAATCGCTACTGCGGCTCGTGCATATATACCGGATGACATAAATAGACTTATCAGCAAATGTGAAATGCTTACTGTAAAATGGTTTTAGCGATTATGACCCAAGTGCGATCGCAAACCCTAAATCGACTTAATAACGAGGGCTTAAGGGAATAAGCTAAGCTAAATCATCAGGAACTGTTACAAAGATAGCGAGAATAAAGAATGATTGTGTCACAGACGAATCAATGAGCCATAAATCATGCATGGCTTCACTTAACTCTGTGTACAACTCAGAATCCTTACTCAAACGCCGAAATCGATAGAGCCATCCGAATGTGCGTTCTACGATCCATCGTTTCGGTAATCGCTCAAATGTTTTTGAGTTCCTTTGAATCACCTCAACTCGAGCCTGTTCTCCACAAACTTGCTTGACTGCTTGAGCAAAGTTTTCTCCTGAATAGCCTTGATCTACCCAAACAACTTCCAATTTGGACAATTCTTCAACCGCCTCATCGCGGATTTCTCACAAAATCTGAAAAAAGGGGATCAAAAGCTGCGAAAATGTATATATAGCAATATTACGTCTCCCCTCATTCGTTGTTCTTGAGTGTAGAGATTTATCTTGCATATTTATTGAAGGAGAAAGCGGTTGCCGTCGGCAACCGCTTTCTCCTTCAAATGATTATCATTATTATTGGCTGTATTTCTTATTCTCTGGAAGTCCCTAGAAAACTTCAGTTGGGCTTTAAAAAATGCGTTTTATGCTGGCATCACGCTTGCCAAAGATACTCCTCCTATGCCCAAACTTAGACCGCTTCTTCAGAATGAAGCTTTACTCTCCAGCCTAAAAGCAACAAGCCACAGGAGATGCGACATTGGCAACAATCCGCCACTATGGGGAGTTTCAGGGGACAGAAAAGCCGTCCAAATAATTTTGGAAAAAATAGTTGACACAAAGAGTTGGGTT
>NZ_JBIQNW010000153.1:0-3171 GCF_047228265.1 Nostoc sp. UIC 10607
CTGTGAACTCAGTACGGTTAGTTCAGGGCTACTTAAAAGCCTACGCTCACCGCTTGCGGTGAGCGTAGGTAGTTTACATTCCAGATGTTTACGGTACATCTGCATTACATCGTCTAAAGTCTGAACCTGGACGACATTTACCTACAGAACATCTCGTCAGGATAGATGTAGAAAGCCTTTTAGCTGACTGTTTACAGAATTCTCACATATCTGTAGTTTCTTGGCATCATCAAGCGGTAGATAAAGTACCGCCTGGTTGGCGGGTTGTTGCTCATGCTTGGGATGATGGAGTCATTGAAACTGTGGACCATGAACACCATCCTTGGGCAATTGGTGTGCGGCATCCTGAGCTTTCAATTCTCGATCCCAATCATCAAAGAGTTTTTCTAGCTCTCGTTCAGGCTGCACATACAAGACACTTCTGAGATGACCGTAACCTCGCAACCGGGTCAGAGCCAGGGTGATCCCCCCAAATTAATCGGTGCTGAAAATTTTTTCTGTAATTGCAATTATCTCCCCTATTTATCCCCTATTTATTTTTAAATTCAAATCACAATAGCAGAGAACACCATCTAATACAGGCGGACACTCTCTGTCTAGAACCTATCCCACTAATAATATTTGTGTCACAAAGCTTAAGCTTATCGAGAACTGACAACGAAAAATTAAGGTTTTTAAGCACATTTTACGAAAAGATGTAGGGATTTTTAGAATCATGGTATAGGTTCACAGATTTTGCCGTTTATACACACACAAGCGTGTCTGAAAAGCTTACATGGCTAGCATCTCTGATCTACTTCATCCATGTCGAAACCTAATTATTAGTTTTTCAATTTTTTGGAGGAGAGGAAAATGAAGAAATTCACCTGTTTGATGATTGTCGGGGCAGTATTGTCGATTAGTGCGCCCGCTGTGGCTGAAAGTCGTGCGGTTAATATCAGTATTGGCAGTATTGGTGGTTCTTTAGATAATGCCGCTTTGCGAACAATTCGCCAAGTTATCGGGTTTGCAGTCGGCACTAGTACCGTCGATAAATTCATTGTATATAGTCCCAAGGCCGGATCTCCTATTCCCATCGAAGGAGGTTTATCTGCTTGTGCCGAAGCCAGCTTCAGCACAAGCAATGCAAGATTTAATGCTTTTATCCAGGAGTTGCGTTCAATTAATCCCAAACCAGGAACTTTCTACAATGTAGAACTTACCGCAACCTGCAAACAGAAATAAGACGTTTGCACTCAAGCGCCGTAGGATGGGCTGAGATACCAAGCCCATCTATCAAGTTACACGTAAGCTTAATATGTTGCTTAACTTTGGCTTAGAAGCTGTAGATCACCTTTGCTGTGGCAATATGGGTAAAGTTGATGGCTATGAGTTGTTACGTTTAGCTAACAATGACTTACCCTGCGTATTGTTGTGGGAGTGATTAACCCTGTTTTGTCACTCTCGGAAACCAATAATTACAGCCCCTCAAAAAATTTTTGTGAAATATATCCTGAAGCTCAAAATGCGTAAGCACATACTGAACTCTTTGTTTCCAGTTGTCTTACTCGCTGCTTATGTAGGGATTGGGACACATCCAGCCCAGGCAAACTGTCCACGTTTTGGTCGTCCGCCAGAACAAGTGAACCCTGAAGTACAGCAACGTGCAAACCAACTCAAAAATGATCCCAATCAATTCTTTGGAAAAAAGATTTTAGATACGATTACAAATCGCCGCATCACCTTGACTCCAGATTTTGATCGTTTAACGGGAATCGAGAAACAACAAGTTCTCAATACTTTAGAATTAGACGGTTCAACCTACGAAGTTTACGCAGCTGATGAACGGCTGGTTTCGGCGCAATATGATGGCTGTACTCGTACTTACTTGAAGACTGAGCGCGATCGCTATGGTTGGTATCTCAATCGCCCTCCGGTAGCAATGCCACTGCCGATGTTACGCGATGCTTTACGTAATTGGGGGCAACCGACTTGGCGCAAAGTTAACCAGAGTATACATCCGGAAGATGAGCGTAGAGCGCGCTTCAAGTTTTGGGAAACAGTTGGCTATGACAAATACAACCAAGGCTGGTGGATTGGTTGGGTGCCAGAAGGGGGCTACTTTGAAGTTACAGTTCGCAATGCTGATGGTGTTACCCAACTCAAGCCTTATTTAGGAACTGCGTTTCATCAATATCGTTATGTAGTAATAGCGAGTGATGGTACTCCTCTGTACGATACTCAAACAGAATTAGGTAATCCGTGGCTGTCGGTTCTAGGTAAAACCTCTTTTCCTGTGGGATGGAATGTCAGCCCTTGCCATTATCAAAATCCTTTCTTGTGCGTCTATCGCAACAAACTTGATGTGGGAAGCGTCGAACTTCAACGCCGGACGTATACTGACTATCCGATTCTGCAAACCCAATTTGAACAACTTGGGTTAGTCCCAGGGCTATTCACCTATAGCAATCCTAATGATAAAGCTAAGGCACTGACTGCATTAAAAGCTGTAATCGCAGATTACTACCAAACGATTACAAAAGAACGTACTTCGACTTATGGCACAACCTACAAAGTTCAGGTGCAACAACCAGAAGAAGTCAAAATTGGTGATTTGCCAGGGTTAAAGTATGGCTTTAAGAGTATAGACCGCTTAGGGCAGGTGCGCGAAAAGTATGTGAACTATATGGCATTTAATGGGAATTTGTACATTATTACTACAGGCTACGAGCCAGCGGCAAAAAGTAATACATTCAAACAGCTTGCCAGCTTCGAGCAGTTTGAACCTCATTTAAAGACGATTATGGAAAATCTGAAGCTGTCTGAAACTGATCGTTAATGTGCTTCTAAGTTAAGTACTGCACTCATAAAAAGTATATATTTCTTGCAGTACTAATTCAGCGCCAAGGGTGGTTGAAGCTGTTGCTCGGCTTGGCGGCTATCTCGAACATCGAAGCAAACACACCTATTGGTATCCAGGTACTGTGGCGAGGTTGGTTAAAATTACACGACCTTTGTGAGGGTTAGCAGCTTGCAAAAGAGACTTAACGGGAAAAGTCAGGATGGCATACAAAACATAGTTGCTGGTGATGCGTGCTGAGTAAGAAAATCTAGGGACATCGGTGAGAGGTTAGAATGATTGCACTTTTGTCAAGAGGGTGCAGGAAAAGGCGATAAATCCAGCTTGGGGAC
>NZ_JBIQNW010000154.1:0-2892 GCF_047228265.1 Nostoc sp. UIC 10607
ATGTCTGCATAACGTGTTAAGATTGTCTGTACCCACAATGCTTACACAGCAAGGGTTCTGACTAGTGGTTAGAATAGTGCATAAACTCATAACAGTATGTATATGCTATCCTGTTATCTATTTAATTAAGTTTATTAACAGGTTATAAATCAAAGCTCACAGGCTATAACAGTTTTATATATTAACAGGTTATTAATTTATCGCGTCTCTCGCGTTCGCTGTGGTGACGTTGGTGGTCTTGACTGGCAACTGCGTTGCCTGACCGACGGCGGCGTTGCCGCGTCTCCCTGCGATCGCTGTGGTGATGTTCGCGGCGTAACATTAGCAGCGTGGTGACATCTCCCTGTGATAGCGTACCCGCCCTTTCCGGTGGCGATCGCCTACCGAGCGGTTACATCATCGCTTTAATAGTTATGTTTTATTATTTTCTTCTGGCATAACTCCTATGAGCGCGTTTTCTATCTCATCAAGTGCTTTATCAAGCGCGTCTAACCGCTTGCGATTTTCCCACTCTTGATATGCGACCGCGACCTCTGAATCAGTTCCTAGCCCTGTGCTACTGCCTACCCTGCCTATGTGTTGGTGACAGGTATACTCTGGGTTCTTACCGCGCTTCACAATCCCTTTTAGCCTAGCTTTTGGGTTCCTCTTGAAAATTGGCTCATTAGCTTGCCATTTTGCGTATACATACCAGTAGATTTCACCATCTTTTTTGTATTTTTTGCGTACCTCATACTGATGAATCCAGACCCCAGATTCAGACATTGGTTCATTGACCAGATGCTGCCTGATTTCCTTTAATTGTTGAAGCTTCTCTATGATTTGGTCAATGCGATCTGTCATGGTAGTTACAAGAGTTATGCCTATTGAAAATTTTAAGGCATAACTACTTTAACTGCGAAGCGGTGTCCGCGATGGCTACACCCGCCAAAGGCATCGCCTACCGAGCGCGAGAGCATCTCTAAGACGGCTGGCAATTTCCCCAGGTGTGTATGGCAGCTACGCTCCATATTGCATCTATCCGGTTAGACATTTTTACTAACTAGTTTTGAGATTGATAACAGGTTGTGAATATTGGCTAGGAGGTGAACTGCGATCGCGATGCCTTTGGCCGCAAGCTACGCAAATACAAGGGTGATAAAGCGAGGTTAACAACGATAAAAGAGATCGCTGTTAACCTCGCTTTTTGATCAGTCTATACAGTTAGTGCCAGCATACTAGCATTATTGTATTAAACCTACCAATTTCCTAACTGCGCTGCTGACTCAGCGCTTTCCTTATCTGACTATCTTTTCATATTTCAAGACTTAAGTTATTAAATCTCACCTTATATTTGATATTTGACTGGCAACTGCGTTGCCTACCCGACGGCGGCGTTGCCGCGTCTCCCCACTGGCATAACCGCGCCACCATCTCAATTTTGTACTGCTTTGCCAATGCTGGCTTTTATACAAAATTGGTAGTCACCACTGAGAAGAGCGGCATTTTGTATCAAGTTCTGATACCGTAGTCACGCCCTCTATATAAATAGATATTAATCATCATGACTACCAAATTCATCGTGACTACCAAACCATGACTACCAAACCCCAAATCCCCAATCTCAATTCTTGGCTTGGCTACGGGCAACCACTTCATTTCTGTACTAGCTTGGCAATGCTGGTTTTTATACGGTTTTTGGTAGTCACCACTGAGAATAGCCGTATTTTGTATCAAACTCTGATACCGTAGTCACGCCTTCTATATAAATAGATATTAACTATCATGACTACCAAATCTATTATGACTACCAGACCATGACTACCAAAACCCTAAACCTCCAATATATTTTTAGGCTATTGGGCCACCAGGGCAGGGCGATCGCTCCTACTCCCTCGACACTAGCTTGACTGTATTGAACATTAGACGTTAGACGTTAGGTGTTGGGGAAGAGGCGATGCCAAAGGCAAGCTACGCTCTACTCCCCTGGTGGCCCGATTAAACATTGAAGATTAGGGATTGGGTGAAATGGGCGTTGTCATTCCATCTGTGAAACCTGATCTGGTTTTGTCGTTCTTTTGTCGTTCTTTTGTAGTCAATTTGAGCTGATTGCGATCGCCTCTGCCATCTCACCCAATACTGCTAAAATAATTTTTTACTCGAAATTTTCATTTTTTCGCCTCAAACGCCATGCAAAAATGGCTGAAATTGAAGTTACCCAAAATAAGCGTAGTGGGTACGGTTATTTTATTCTTTAATCGAAGAATTGTTGCAGACAAAAAATAGCGATTCCCCAAACTAGTCCTAGAGCAGTCCTAGAACAGTCGTAGACTAGTCGTAGAGAAATTAGCAATTGCTCCCCGTGATTCCCCAAACTAGTCATACAGCAGTCCTAGAGCAGTCGCAGACTAGTCCTAGAACAGTCCTAGAGAAAATGTAGTTTGGTATACAATTTTGTTATTTAAAATCCACTAACTACATAAACTTAGTGGTGATTATGACTGAGTTTGTAAAGGAAAATATTTCGGTTAGACTTTAATTCAGTTCTGCATTTTGATTCTGCAAAGTGATATTGCTCCCGCGACGCTGCTGTGATTAATCCACACAAACTTTTGCATAACAAAAATGAAACAGAGCCAACAAGTAATTCTTTCAATTAAGCGAAGGGTAGACACTATCGACGGGCAGATAATTAGTTATCTGAAAACAGAACCTTTTGGTTTAGGCAACTTACCTCAAATAGTGATGTTGACCCTCAAACAATATTGGTTGCCTTTCACCATCTCTGCTGATTCCGTCGATGGTGAAGAACTCAGGCAGAAGGCAATTTGGTCAATTAAAAAATTAGAAGCACAGGCGGCTTTGATTCGTGAGGTTTTTCTGGAATCTCATGTCAAAGACGACGCTGGTGAT
>NZ_JBIQNW010000155.1:0-2843 GCF_047228265.1 Nostoc sp. UIC 10607
GTGAGAGGAGAGTGCTAGTAATTACCCATCGGGTGCAGCTTGCTACGCAGCTTGTGAAAAAACTGGGATTACCTTTCGTTACCGAAATAAAACAGACTGATCAAGGCTCACATTTTGGAATGGGGTTAGTAATTGATAGCCTACATCCAAAAAGCCAAGCCAAATTTAACCCTGATGAGTGGAAAGGCTGCTGGTTAATTTTGGATGAAATCATGCAGCTAATCTGGCATTTGTTGAGCAGCGCTACTTGTCAAAGCGATCGCGTAGCCATCATCAAAAATTTCAAACGCCTGCTACTCAATGTTGTTAATTATGGCGGGAAAATCTTCATTGCCGATGCTGACCTAAACGATATTGGTATCGACTTTATCAAAGGATTAATAGGGCAAGAGATTGATACTTTTTTAGTTGAGAACACATTTAAATTTGTAGAGCCTTGGCAGGTAAATTTAGTAAAGGGTAGTAATCCAGCACAGTTAGTCAAAGTACTTACCCAAAAGTTAGAAGATGGGAAAAAATGCTTTGTTGCTTTATCTGGGCAACGAGCTAGTTCTAAGTGGGGTTCCCGTAATTTAGAGGCTTATTATAGAAAGTTGCTACCACACCTGAGAATTTTACGAATTGACTCTAAAACTACAATTACCCCTGGTCATTCTGCTTTTGGCTGTACAGATAATTTAAATGAGGTAGTTAAGGACTATGATTTGATTCTCACTACCTCAACTATTGAAACTGGTGTATCAATCGAAGAAAAGCATTTTGATTATGTTTTTGGGATTTTCCAAGGTGTACAAACTACCGATGGAGTAAGACAGCATTTATCACGCTATCGCCCTCCAGTCCCTCGTTACATCTGGCTTGGTCAAGTCGGTATCAATAGGGTAGGCAATGGCTCAAATAGCGTTAAAGCCTTACTAGCAGGCGAGTACAGAAAGAATAAAGCAAATATTAAAAAGCTCGTTGATTTGGGTTTTGAGGAATCGATAGAAGGCAATTTTGAGAGCATTTGTATTAATACTTGGGCAAAACTGGGAGCTATTATTAATGATGGAATGAATAGCTATTCCAAGCAAATTATTAGTGATTTGAAAGAGGAGGGTCATATAATCTGTGAACTGAGCGAGAATGAGTCGTCAGAAACCGCAGAAATAGAGGCTACTAAACAAGCAATTTATGATAATTGTAAACAAGAGTATACGGGACATTGCGAGAGTGTAGCCGTATCCGAAAGCATTACAGATGAACAGTTTTTAAAGTTAGATAAGCAGAATTGTAAAACTGAGGAACAACAGTTACAACACAGAAAAGGTGAGATTGAAAGACGTTACAATATTCCCGTTACTTCAGACTTGGTAGAGAAAGATGATAAAAACTGGTATTCGCTAATTCGGTTACATTACTACTTGGGCACGGGTAAAGAGTTTTTACCAGATAGAGAAAAAAATGTAATGTCTACCGCTTTAAAAAATGGCGATGGTGATTATTTTATTCCTGATACCAATAAAAGTTTTATTAATAAGAAGATTGATGCTTTATATTGGCTCCAATTCAATGAGCTTATGCAAGTTGATGAAATTAGCAACAATCATCAGTTAGCAATTGAGTTGTTAGAAAAAGGTAAGAAAAATTCTTACGATTTGAAATTAATACTAAATGTAGATTTTGCAAAAATCAAAACACCGATGGAAGCTTGCCGACGGCTATTTGATTTGATTGGGTATAAATTCCCTCTGCTAAGGAAAGAAGGCAATCGTGGGCAACAAGTCAGAATTTACGGTACACCCGCGCCAGAATTCCAAAAAGACGATGAGAAGAATTTAATTTTGGTCAATGGTCGAGCGGTTCCCGTTAGCGATCGCCGTGAGGAAGTCTTCATAGCATGGGTAGAGCGAGATACTTTGGCAAGGGAAAAAGCACTCGCTGCTAAGTTGGAATCTCAAATTGTGATTATTCCAAAGGTGGCAATAGTTGAGCAAACTGATGTCATTGTGAAAGAGGAAATGGCAACACCAGTTATTCAAGAGTTAACACAAGTCAATCCAGTACCAACATCACAACCCCCACAGTGGACAGGGTTAAAACTCCGGTTGAAACAAGGTGTAGAGGTGACTGGTTTTATTTGGAATAATTGGTATAAACAATTATTTGAAAAATTTGGACAAGCGATCGGGGTAGCTGAAAGTGAACCATTTTTAAACCAATGTTTGCAAAACTGGCAAGTTCATGTTGTCTTTCCCTCTGGGCTAGGTTCAATCCCTCATGAGTGGTTGGAAGCTGCTTAAAATTACTCACTTAGCTAACTCTTCACAGATGTTCTGGTAGTTGTACTAGTGCAATATTTTTTACTCAGTAGCTAAAACTAAAGTATAGTCTTAGCATTTTTATGTTGAAAAAATTAGCTGCATCAGCGATTGCATCTACGATTGCACTTGCTCCTATGGTTGCAAAAGCAGAATGGGTAGCCGTTAGCGAAAGCGATGATCTAATCGCTTATGTAGGCGATAGAGTGACAGTAACAGTTTCTGACAGTCAACCTGCATTTTACTGGCAACGAGTAGTTTACAAGAAAGCTCAAGATGGGGTAAAAGCAGTAGTATCATACAATGCAGTTAACTGCAACCCATTGGCAGCACGAGCAAAAGAGATGATTTTTTATGATAGCCGAGGTTCAATTATAAAAAGGCAAGATTTGAGTGAAACCTCAGATTGGGAATCGCCTATACCTGGCAGTCACTTAGAAGCTAGTTTAGAAACAATTTGCAAATAACCCTCATCCCCAATCCCTCATTCCCCAATACCCAAACCTCATTCCCCATAGCCTTGCCCTCTGAGAATGACCTTGG
>NZ_JBIQNW010000156.1:0-2603 GCF_047228265.1 Nostoc sp. UIC 10607
ACGAAGCCAACTAACTTGCCCTGGCGATAAACTTTCGTACTGAATACTAGATAATCAATCTCACCGTGATACAAACCAAAAATAGTGCAAGCTTTTTTCAACTCGGACTCCAGTCGTCGATTCCGTTCCCGTGATGTTTCTGGTAGCATTGCTTTGACTTCTGCAACTCTTGTAGCGAACCAGTTGCGATCAAATGGGAGCCGTCCGCCTTCCACGAACTGCACCCATACTGTGATTCCGCCTTCTATCCAGATAGTACGAACGGATTCGGGTTGGACTTGGATAATCTCGCCAATGATGCGACGGTCATGAGCAGTCAGGGGGTCTTGGGTTGGGGCTACAGCTTCGGCTTGGGATTCTAGGTGGGTGTACAGTTCTGCTTGGGCTGTGGCTTGCTCGTCAACAGAAGAACTAGAAAGTGCTTGCTGTGTACGTGTTGTATAAGTCATAATAGAGTTCCTTGGTAAAAGGGTAAAAAGCGATCGCTGAGTTTTCCAGACATGAGCGATCGCTTTTGTTATGTGTGCAAAGAACGTTGTGGTTCAGCACAACGCTCTCAAAAAGATTTGGCGTAGCCATATATTTGCGGCTCAAAGCCAGTGGCACTTGAGCGATACCAATACAGGAGATACAGCGTATCAGGCGACGTGTATGACTTCAAACGCTTCAACTGCCGTCCGTCGTCCTGCTGGTAATTTCTTATTCAGTGCAAATCCATTTCCATGCTGTGTACCCCTCGCCTTCTCTGGTTGTGCCAGTGCCTCGGTTGCTCCTCAAGCTGTCACTTTGGATTGTGCTGTCAAGGTTCAGATAGTGCAAACCCTTTATTGCGTCCGGGTGCAGGCAGTTTGCTTTCCCTTGCCCTTGCCCTTATATTTATAAATATACGTGAGGCGTATATTTTGTCAACATCTCACGAATATTTTTAGTAGTGCCAATTATTTTAATAGTAGTCTTGTGTATAATAAAGCTGTAGACGCTAAAAGAAGATTAATCGTTTTTCCACTATGAATATTAGGATTGTGGAGTAATGACGATGGATAAAAGAGTGATTCGCTGGAAGCTGAATGAAATCATGGCCCAAAAAAGAGTCAGAAATAAAGACCTGGCCGAAGGTATCGGCATCACCGAAACTTCTGTTTACAGGTTACGGAAAACTGATACCATGCCTCGGATGTCACCTGAGCGGCTAAACGATATTTGTCAATTTCTTGATTGTCAACCTGGAGACTTACTGATTTATATCCCAGATAACGATGCGGAGAAGGCGGAAAAAAATCAACAGAAACTAAGTAAGGGAATCACTATAGCAAAACACCAACTTCCTAAAACTGATAAAGAAGTAACTGAGGATATTGCAGCATAAAGCGATCGCCCGCCGCCAAGCAACGCGATCGCCTGCTCAATCCGTTGATCACAAAGTGAGCTTATTATAATGCTGACACATTTTTGTGCAAACACCCTTCAGCATCTCCTCGGTTCACTTTGGTTAAACTGCAACACCTCAACTTTCAAGCATTTACCATAGTGAGCAAGAGATATGCTGACACTAGAACCCGAACAAACAACGACGCTGGACTACAGTGTTGTCAACGCCAGCATCCAGGAAACCTTCACTGCCATCGACAAATTCGAGTGGCAAGCAATAGATGAACTGCGCCTTATGCGAGACAACCACTATTACTCTGATGGTGGACACAAGAGCTTTGAAGACTATTGCGAGAACGAGTTAACTAAACACGGGGGATATCGCCGCGTCAGGGATTTGCTGTCTGCGAAGAAAATAGTTGATACCCTGCCAGAGGAACTGAGGGTAAAAATCACTAAACCTTCTCAAACTCGCCCCCTGCTTTGTTTGATCAAAACTCCTGATAAGTTACAGGAAGTCGTAGCGATCGCAGCGAAAGAAAAACCCTTCCCCACTGCCGCCGATTTTGCTCTTGCAGTTCAGAAGGTTGTTCCAAAAAATACGTCACCCACTAGAACCAGTAGCACAAAACAAGAAAAAGTCAAAACGCAATTGTGTAATTCTGTCACTGTTTCTTCCCTTTCGCACCCTCGTTATGGCGAATCGGGAGTAATTGAGGCAGACGCACCGAATAACTATCAGCAGATTGTCACCTTCAGCGATGGTGAAAGGTTGTTGATCAACAATGCTGATTTGACTGGTTTAAATGACGCAATTGTGTCCGAATCGAGTGGGCGGACTTACCCTAAAGAATATTCTGAAGCGATCGCAGCGCTCGAAGAACAACACAAGCTTGAGTTAGAGCGCTTAGAGCAGGAATTGAGGATTGGATTACAGTCAGAAGTCACAACCAGAGCAGAAGAACAAGTAAGTGAGCAAATCCAATCCTTGCAAAACCTGTACAAGCAGCAGAAAGAGCAAAACATCCAGTTACAGCAACGGCTGGATGAGATGGAAGGGTTAAAGAAACTGGAGATTGAAAATCAGCAACTCCAGCAACGCATTCAGGAATTAGAACGTGCGGTTGAACAGCGCCCTTCTCAAGAATGGGGAAATACGATCTGACTTTTCCCGTTAAGTCTCAAAAAGCTTGCTGGTAAAGGATTTAGGAGACAGCACGGTATATACGGTAAAG
>NZ_JBIQNW010000157.1:0-2533 GCF_047228265.1 Nostoc sp. UIC 10607
AAAAAAAACGAACCGCAGAGGCACAGAGAACACAGAGGAAATTCAAAAATATATTTCAACATAAAAGGATTTTAACCAGTGGTAAGCATACAAGACATCAAAACTGCAACCGTCCAACCAGATTCTTTGGGCAGATTTGGAAAATTTGGCGGTAAATACGTCCCAGAAACCTTAATGCCTGCATTAAGTGAATTAGAAGCAGCCTTTCATCAATATCGCAACGAGCCGAGTTTCCAAGCAGAACTGCAAAACTTACTGCGTGACTACGTAGGAAGACCCAGCCCATTATATTTTGCGGAACGTCTGACAACAAACTACGCTAGACCAGATGGCACAGGGCCACAAATTTATTTAAAGCGCGAAGATTTAAATCATACAGGCGCTCACAAAATTAATAATGCTTTAGCTCAGGTGTTACTAGCTAAACGCATGGGTAAGCAACGAATTATTGCAGAGACAGGTGCAGGACAACACGGCGTAGCGACTGCAACCGTATGTGCGCGGTTTGGTTTGAAATGTGTGATTTACATGGGCATCCACGACATGGAACGCCAATCCCTCAACGTGTTCCGCATGAAGTTAATGGGGGCAGAAGTTCGTCCAGTAGAGGCGGGTACAGGAACTCTCAAGGATGCAACTTCCGAAGCAATTCGGGATTGGGTGACAAACGTGGAAACAACCCATTACATCCTCGGTTCCGTTGCCGGGCCTCATCCTTACCCAATGATTGTCCGTGACTTCCACGCGGTAATTGGTGTAGAAACTCGCGCTCAATCTCAGGAGAAATGGCAAGGATTACCAAATATTTTACTGGCTTGCGTGGGTGGAGGTTCCAATGCGATCGGCTTATTCAATGAATTTGTCCATGAACCTTCGGTGCGTCTAATCGGAGTGGAAGCGGCGGGTGAAGGTGTAGATACAGAAAAACACGCTGCTACCTTGACAAAAGGAAAAATAGGTGTATTGCATGGTGCGATGAGCTATCTATTGCAAGATGATGATGGTCAAGTTATCGAAGCCCATTCAATTAGTGCCGGATTAGATTATCCCGGCGTTGGGCCTGAACATAGTTATTTAAAGGATCTTGGTCGCGCCGAATATTACAGTGTTACTGATAAACAGGCGTTAGATGCATTTCAAAGACTTTCGCAACTAGAAGGGATTATCCCAGCTTTGGAAACTGCTCATGCGATCGCATATCTTGAAACCCTTTGTCCTCAGTTAGAAGGCAGTCCCCGCATTGTGATCAATTGCTCTGGTAGAGGTGACAAGGATGTGCAAACTGTCGCCAAAGTCCTTATTCCTTAGTGGTTCATGTCATTAATTTAGATGAGTTCGTAGTAAGCACTTTAGTGCTTAAAAATTCAGGACTAAAGTCCTTACTACAAACTTATTCTCCATTCAGAACTAGTCCAATGACAAATAACCAATATGATAGCTTTAACTCAAATTACACCTGAAATCCCCGTCACTCCTGAGTTCTCCAACTGGCCAGCGTTATTACAACAGTTGCTGAATCGGCAATCGTTGACGGTTTCCCAAGCTACAGATTTGATGCAAGGTTGGCTCACAGATGCTATTCCCCATGTTCTATCAGGAGCGATTTTAGCGGCAATTCAAGCTAAAGGCGTATCTGCCGAAGAACTAGTAGGCATGGCCAGGGTCTTACAATCCCAATCCCCACCTCCTGTACAGACGCGATTAATCGCGTCTCCCCTAATTGACACCTGCGGAACTGGTGGAGATGGGGCTTCAACCTTTAATATTTCCACTGCTGTCGCTTTTGTTGCCGCCGCCGCCGGGGTAAAAGTTGCCAAACATGGCAATCGTTCGGCATCTAGCAAGACTGGTTCGGCTGATGTACTGGAAGCTTTAGGGATAAATCTCAACGCCGCTCCTGAGAGAGTGCAAGCCGCAGTGGATGAAATCGGAATCACCTTTTTGTTTGCTCCAGGTTGGCATCCTGCACTGAAGGCGATCGCGACTTTGCGAAAAACTTTGAAGGTGCGGACTGTTTTTAATTTGCTTGGCCCGCTAGTAAATCCGATGCGACCAACGGGGCAAATTATTGGTGTGAATGACCCGCTTTTACTGGAGGAGATTGTGCAAGCTTTATCCCAATTGGGATGTCAGCAAGCGATCGCAGTTCACGGACGCGAACGTTTAGATGAGGCTGGTTTGGCAGATGTCACTGATTTGGCTGTACTCCAGGATAAAAAAGTGCGTTCTCTAACGCTGAATCCTCAAGAATTGGGTTTGAGTTTTGCACCGACTGCGGCGTTGTGTGGTGGAGATGTTGAAGAAAATGCCCAAATTTTGAAGGCAGTTTTGCAAGGTAAAGGTACTCAAGCGCAGCGAGATGTTGTCGCTTTAAATACAGCTCTTGCATTGCAAGTTGGTGAAGCCATTCATGGGGAAACTGATGTTTTAGCCGGTTGTGTTAAGGGTATTGCCCTTGCTAAGGAAGTTCTGCAAAGCGGTGCGGCTTGGACAAAACTTCAACAACTTGCTGAATTTTTGCGCTAATTGCCAA
>NZ_JBIQNW010000158.1:0-2527 GCF_047228265.1 Nostoc sp. UIC 10607
GGAGTGCGATTCGTTCACTCGAAATGAATAGAAATATTCAGGGATGAGTGACATTTGAGAGATAACCCTTAATGGGTGGAGTTCGCACTTTAATCTCTCTCAGATGATAACTGAATAACCATGAGGGTGATTTCAAGGAAAATCTCCAAGGAAAAGTCCCTCTCCGTAGGTGCAACGGTAACAGCATCATCCCTACGGTAGCGACTAGCCATCAATCCGTAAAGCGGGATGAAAAGGAGGAACAACTGGCAGCCTAAAGCTGGTTCCCCTTCGAGCATGAACCGATGAATAGCGAAAGCAAAGATGCGCCGAACCATCGTGACACTGAACCAGCGAAATAAGGCTTAATGCGTTGGAGCCAAAAGGCAAGGGATAAAGGGGGCTGGCAAATTCCCTGTTGACCAGTTGCACTCCCAATAAACCCGGTGGAAAGCATCATTCTAAGGGTTCTAACAATGGTTATTCGGAACGAAGTAACCTTTCGTTTGCTCTCAGCAAGGTCGATAACTGAGTAGGTGCTAACCGTATGCAACGACTAGGAGAGATTGAGTCAGAAGCTAATGCTTTGCTGTAATGACAGAGATATGCTGACGGACTTACGGTGATTTGGAGTGTAAAGTTATGAGTAGCAATGCAAAAGTCTAATACACGACAAGTTGCTCCCAAACCAACTAAAAACGGTTTTCTTCCCCTGAAGACTAACCCAATTAGAAAGGTAAAGAGGAATGAATCGATGGTGGAATGGAAACGCATCAACTGGCGTAAGTTAGAAAGACGTGTTTTTAAGTTGCAAAAACGAATTTACAAAGCATCTCGTCGTGGTGATGTCAAAGCATTTCGTAGACTCCAAAAGACGCTGATGAATTCCTGGGGAGCAAAATGTCTATCGGTTCGACGGGTTACACAAGACAACCAAGGTAAAAAGACAGCAGGAGTGGACGGCGTTAAATCACTATCCCCAGAAGCACGTCTTAATCTGGTTGCCAAATTAAAACCTAACTCAAAGGTGAAACCGACACGACGGGTTTGGATTCCCAAACCAGGAACGGATGAGAAACGACCTTTGGGAATTCCCGTAATGAACGACCGAGCCTTGCAAGCGCTGTTCAAATTGGCATTAGAGCCAGAATGGGAAGCGCGATTTGAACCTAACTCATACGGGTTCAGACCTGGGCGCTCATGTCATGATGCAAGAGAGGCAATATTAAATGCGGTTTGCAGAAAAGCAAAATATGTGCTGGATGCCGACATTGCAAAATGTTTCGACCGCATCGACCATGAAGCACTGCTAAGAAAATTAAATACATCCCCCACCATTCGCCGACAAATTCGAGCATGGTTAAAAGCGGGGGTGATGGATGGAAGGCAGTTGTTTCCGACATCTGAGGGTACGCCACAGGGCGGAGTCATTTCTCCGCTACTAGCTAACATCGCCCTTCACGGGATGGAAGAACGGATAATTAAGGCATTTCCAGAAATGTCCCAAACCGGTAGGGAAACTTGGTATCACAAAAAAGGTACAAAGTTCAAAAGCCCTCAAGTTATCCGATACGCCGATGACTTTGTGATTCTCCATAAAGACATAACCGTTGTCCAAAGATGCAGGGAGATAATCTCTGAATGGTTAATAGACATGGGTCTGGAATTGAAGCCTTCAAAAACACGTCTAACCCACACTCTAAATGAGTATGGTACAGAAAAACCAGGTTTTAACTTCCTTGGTTTTAACATAAGACAGTGGAAAGTGAGTAAATATGACTCAAAACAAGGTTTCAAGACAATCATCACCCCAAGCAAAGAAAAGCAAAAGATACATTACGACCGAATAGCAAGTATCATCGATGACCATAAAGCAGCGCCACAAATGGCGTTAATCAGCCGACTAAATCCGGTAATAACAGGATGGTCTAACTACTATTCAACATCAGTAAGTAAGGTTATCTTTGCTGACTTAGATAATCTCATGTATCCAAAGCTAAAAGCTTGGGCGCAACATCGCCACCCCAAGAAATCTGAGGGATGGGTGTCAAAGAAATATTGGCAATCCATAGGCGGTGATAATTGGGTATTCGCAACCAGACAGGAGGGTAAAAACCCGATGCGGTTACGGTCACATACGGAAACAAAGATTATCCGTCATGTGAAAGTCAAAGGCGATGCCAGTCCCTACGATGGCAACCTAATTTACTGGAGTTCAAGAATGGGAAAACACCCCGAAACGACAACGAGAGTGGCAACACTCTTAAAGAAACAAAAAGGGAAATGTACCCACTGCGGAATGTACCTTCGAGAGTTAGATGTACTGGAGATTGACCACATAACCCCCAAGAGTCTGGGAGGCAAAGATGATTACAAGAATCTCCAGATATTGCATCGACACTGCCACGATGAAAAGACAACTGAGGATGGTTCAGTTGTGAAGTACACATGACAACGTGCCGAGTCATTGAGGAGCCGTGTAATGGGAAACTATTAAGCACGGTTTTGAAGACCAACGGGGTTGGTGACAACCTCGTTGAGTTTACTT
>NZ_JBIQNW010000159.1:0-2454 GCF_047228265.1 Nostoc sp. UIC 10607
ACCCTCATCCCCAATCCCTCATTCCCCAATACCCAAACCTCATTCCCCATAGCCTTGCCCTCTGAGAATGACCTTGGAGGGCATTGAATTTACAAAGATGCCCAATGTATCAGCAAGCAATACAAGTCAGCCTCTAGCCGATTTAAATGGCATCAGCTTGCATAGGACTGCTAAACATTAAAAAATGGGAATTTGAGGGTTTTGGGGTTTTGGTAGTCACCTTTGGTAGTCACGAGGACTTTGGTAGTCACGAGGATTAATATTCTATTTATATAGAGGTCGTGACTACGGTATCAAGCTCTGATACAAAATGTCGTGACTACGGTATCAAGCTCTAATACAAAATATAGGGGTCGTGACTACGGTATCAAGATGAGGTAGTCATAGTTAAAAGCAATAGTATTCTTTGTATAGGGGTCGTGACTACGGTATCAAGCTCTGATACAAAATGCTGAGGTCGTGACTACGGCCGTCGGTCGATGACTGACTTGGTAGCAAGGTTGAGGTAGTCATGGCAACCATAGAGGAATACCTCGATAAATGTCGAGTTTATGTGAGACTTCTCTATGGTTAAACTACACGGGTAATACCTTTTTTTTTTGTTTTTGGGGGCAAGTCCGCGCGCGGGTAAATCGATGGGTCGTAAATTTTCCTGGGGTCAAAACCAGTTTCAAAACTTTGAGCTTGCGATCGCACCAAGGGGAATTAGCAATTACGATGGATATGAGGCGAGGTGAGAGACTATGACTATGACGATTGTCGAGAAATCTGGAAGCGATCGCACCGAGGAAGACGCGGCGATAGCCGCCGTCGTTCGCTTGCAAAGCAAGCAGTCCATCGGTAAGGTGATCAACTGTTAGCGATCGCGGACACCGCTTCGCGGATACAACATCCTGTTAGAATCTGGACAGAGGATAATCTAACCAGTTCAGTTAAAGACGACAAGCTAAATAACAGGTATGCTTGCAAGCCGATAAAGTTACGTAACAGGATAGCCACACGAAGATATAACCAGATGTGAAGAGATGAGTTTAGACATATGCAGCGCTAACAGGTTACGATAACTTGTTATGCACATATACAACCATTAGCTAACTAGTTATGCAGATGTGTAGTTGTTAATTAACCAGTTATGCAGACATGAAGCTGTTAGTTAACCAGTTAATGCAGATATGAGATGATGCTCACAGGTTGAATGCAGATATAACCAGTAGTGTCTGTTAATTTAAATTAACAGACACTACTGGTTATATCTGCATTCAACCTGTGAGCATCATCTCATATCTGCATTAACTGGTTAACTAACAGCTTCATGTCTGCATAACTGGTTAATTAACAACTACACATCTGCATAACTAGTTAGCTAATGGTTGTATATGTGCATAACAAGTTATCGTAACCTGTTAGCGCTGCATATGTCTAAACTCATCTCTTCACATCTGGTTATATCTTCGTGTGGCTATCCTGTTACGTAACTTTATCGGCTTGCAAGCATACCTGTTATTTAGCTTGTCGTCTTTAACTGAACTGGTTAGATTATCCTCTGTCCAGATTCTAACAGGATGTTGTATCCGCGAAGCGGTGTCCGCGATCGCTAACAGTTGATCACCTTACCGATGGACTGCTTGCTTTGCAAGCGAACGACGGCGGCTATCGCCGCGTCTTCCTCGGTGCGATCGCTTCCAGATTTCTCGACAATCGTCATAGTCATAGTCTCTCACCTCGCCTCATATCCATCGTAATTGCTAATTCCCCTTGGTGCGATCGCAAGCTCAAAGTTTTGAAACTGGTTTTGACCCCAGGAAAATTTACGACCCATCGATTTACCCGCGCGCGGACTTGCCCCCAAAAACAAAAAAAAAAGGTATTACCCGTGTAGTTTAACCATAGAGAAGTCTCACATAAACTCGACATTTATCGAGGTATTCCTCTATGGTTGCCATGACTACCTCAACCTTGCTACCAAGTCAGTCATCGACCGACGGCCGTAGTCACGACCTCAGCATTTTGTATCAGAGCTTGATACCGTAGTCACGACCCCTATACAAAGAATACTATTGCTTTTAACTATGACTACCTCATCTTGATACCGTAGTCACGACCCCTATATTTTGTATTAGAGCTTGATACCGTAGTCACGACATTTTGTATCAGAGCTTGATACCGTAGTCACGACCTCTATATAAATAGAATATTAATCCTCGTGACTACCAAAGTCCTCGTGACTACCAAAGGTGACTACCAAAACCCCAAAACCCTCAAATTCCCATTTTTTAATGTTTAGCAGTCCTATGCAAGCTGATGCCATTTAAATCGGCTAGAGGCTGACTTGTATTGCTTGCTGATACATTGGGCATCTTTGTAAATTCAATGCCCTCCAAGGTCATTCTCAGAGGGCAAGGCTATGGGGAATGAGGTTTGGGTATTGGGGAATGAGGGATTGGGGATGAGGGT
>NZ_JBIQNW010000160.1:0-2388 GCF_047228265.1 Nostoc sp. UIC 10607
TTGGCGAAAGCCGAGTTGGAACCGGCTGTGCAAGCGGATGTATGGCAGCAGGCAGTAGAGCAGTGCGATTCGTTGATTAGTGAATCACGGCAACCAATCCGTAAATAACTAATCCAGTCTGACAGCAGATTACTGTCACTAAAGACTGAACTCTCGGTCAGATACAAGTGCAAGCCTTGTCATTCAGACTCAGAATTGACTCCTTACCTGCCCACACCGAACAAGCTCGGTTCTTGTAGAGTGAAGCTGGGAGCAGGGCGCAATCAGACGACCGTTGCGGGTTGACACTGGCGCTAATGGGGAGTTCCCACGATGAAACAGAGCCTAGAAAAGCGACTTACTGTCAAGCAGGGCGCAACACAAAACCCCCTGACTTTACTGGAGTTCATTCCCGCCGAAAACTGTTTTATTATCGGCAAGAGTCCAGGGAATCCAGCAGTCGAATTGGCTACATCTAACGGAACAACGCCACATGCTACAACGGGGGGAACCCCCCATCGGGTTCGGCAGTTCCTCATGGGGGAAACCCCCAAGACCGGACTGCCTCACCGCAACGCAGTGGCTCATCAATCTAACCGAGGGAACGAATAAAAACGAGTTGTGGGTCTAGGGGCTTTCGTTTCCCAAGTAGCCCAGACGAGAGGAGGAATCCCCACAATTCGGGTAGGACAGACCGTAATTGGTCTGAGGTGTTCAGAATACACAAACTCTAGAAGAGAAAATGATTAGGCACAGTAGACATACTAGTGAATCTTGGAGAGCTTTACCGTGGAAGAAATTCCGCCGTAACCTTTTCCGCCTTCAAAGGCGCGTGTACAAAGCGGTTCTTGTTGGAGACAAGCGGAAAGCTAGGTTACTCCAAAAGCTTATTCTTAAATCCACCTCGGCTCGATTTCTTGCAATTAGACTTGTATCTCAGCTAAATGCTGGCAAAAAAACGGCTGGTATTGATGGTAAGAAATCCCTCTCATTCATGGAACGTTTCAACCTTGAAGAACTACTGAAAATGAATAGTGGAAATTGGAAACATCAAGGCTTACGGGAAATCCCCATCCCCAAAAAGGACGGGACTACCAGAATGCTTAAGATACCAACCATCGCGGACAGAGCTTGGCAATGCCTCGCAAAATATGCACTTGAACCAGCACACGAAGCCACTTTCCATGCCAGGAGTTACGGGTTCAGAACTGGTCGCTCTGCCCACGATGCACAAAGGCACATCTTTAATAACCTTAACTCTAGAGTCAACGGAATAGAGAAACGAGTTATAGAACTCGATATTGAAAAGTGCTTCGACAGGATTAACCACTCAGCAATAATGGACGAACTCATCGCCCCTTTTGGCTTAAAACTCGGTATTTTCCGATGCCTAAAGGCAGGAGTTAACCCAGAATTTCCTGAACAAGGAACGCCCCAAGGGGGAGTGGTCAGTCCGCTACTAGCTAATATCGCGCTCAACGGGATTGAGAGTATACACAGGTACCATGGGAATCAGGGATACAGAATCACTGATAAAACCTCAGCCAGTGATATCACCGAGCCATCAATCCGATACGCGGACGACATGGTTATAATACTCCGACCCGAAGATGATGCAACAGAGATACTTGAAAGAATCAGCGAGTTCCTCCGCAAACGCGGAATGAATGTAAGCCAAAAGAAAACCAAAGTTACCGCCGCGACAGATGGGTTTGATTTCCTCGGCTGGCACTTCAAAGTCCAGAAAAACGGAAAGTTTAGATGTATCCCTTCAATGGACAACTTCAAAGCTTTTCGTAAGAAAGTAAAGCTCATCGTCAACAACTCGAATTATGGTGCTACCACAAAAGCTGAGAAATTAGCCCCGGTAGTTAGAGGTTGGAGAAACTACCATAAGTTCTGCAAGATGGATGGGTCAAAGTTTTCTTTATGGCACATCAATCATAGAGCTTTCAAGGTATTCAACAAGGAAACCAAGCAAAATCGTCACACCTGCCAGGAGCTAATAAAAAAGGCATTCCCAGCAGTTCCTTACTCCGAAAACAAACACATTTCTGTCAAGGGAATTAAATCACCTTACGACGGAGATACAGCCTACTGGAGCGAACGTAACAGTAAACTCTATGACGGCAAAACCTCTATTGCTCTTAAGAAGCAAAACCATAGATGTGCATCCTGCGGTCTAAAATTCATCGATGAAGAACGGATTCATCTGCATCACATCGACGGAAATCACGCCAACTGGAAGAAAAATAATCTCGAAGCAATTCATGAGAGTTGCCACGATTACAAGCACATGAGCAAAGGCGCAAGCTAAGAACATCGGGAGCCGTGTACACGGAAACGGGTACGCACGGATCTAACTGAGAGGTGCGGGGAATAATATCCCCCATCGACTCAAACAGCTGG
>NZ_JBIQNW010000161.1:0-2318 GCF_047228265.1 Nostoc sp. UIC 10607
CACTTCTTCTAAAATTGGAGAGCGCCACTCTACCCCATAAAGCCAATTATCTTTGAGGCTAAAAATTCCTTGAATAACACGGCGTGTAGGCTGTTCACCGAAATCAACCTCAACTATGTCCCCCAATTTAAAAGCTGGAGTAGAAACAGTGGACTTTTCTAGTACATTGGTTCTATGAAATTCTTGTTCAGCTAAGTAGAGAGTTTCATTCTGGCAAACAATTGCATAAATCCATTCCTGTCTTTCCCACTGAACACCACAGCAGTAGCCTGACAAATCTGAGATTGACAACAAAACTTTTTCTAACATTTTCACTGCTAGGGGAGGCATGGACTGACCCCATTCAGGAGAAATATGCCAACACGATTCTAAGGTGGTAATTTGGTTAATCATCTGGGAATGTAGTTCTCTTTTTTATACATACACTCCCAAGCATCAGTCTGATCCGGAATATAAATGAACTACCCCGTCCATCTTCATAGCATGGCAAACGCATCTAAAGTACAAGAATCCCTTAATAGCAAGGGTTTGGACGTTTCATAATTTAGGCTTTTTTTTCATCAAGATCCTTATTCAGCAAGTGTTTCATTTTTTACTTGTGTTTGCCCTGAGCTTCATAGATGGGCGGGGTAGTTCATTTTTTTCCTGTTGTGCTGCATTGATATTTGCTCATTGTTTTCCTGAACCCAATGATTTTGTGGGGAAAACCGATTATTTTACAGGTCACTTTTGGGAACTTCCTCATGAAATTCTATGACCAATTGCATAGTTTCCACTACCAAATCACGTAAATCCCGATTGAGCGCTACAGTGTCATTCGCTCCAAACCAACGGTCAAAAATAGCGACATATCGCTGATTTCCATTGACGAATCCTTGCATGAACTTGACCAGAGAATAGTTGACTGTATCCAAGAATTTCGAGTTATTTTCTGGCACCATGCAAGCAATACCTTCTCGTGAATAGGGGCGATCGGGTACAATTTTAAAAGCATCTGGATTTTTTTGCTGTTGCAGCCATCCCTCTAAAAGAATACTATCAGATGAGAAAGCATCAATAGTACCTTCTTGCAAAGCTGTGTATCCCTCTGCCCTCGTTTTAAAATACACTAGTTTAGCTTGGGGTTGTACATGAGCGATCGCCTGTTCATTCGTGGTTCCCGCCAACACACCAATTTGCTTACCAATAAGGGATTCAGGGGAACCTAGATTACTTCCTTCCTTAACTAACAATTGGGTTCCAGTCACACCGTAGCTGACAGAGAAGTCTATTTTTTTATCTCGCTTCCATGTAAAACTACTAGCATCACACACAATATCAACTTGTTGATTAACTATTTTAGGAATCCGCTCAGAGGGGCTAAGACCAACTAATTGCAGTTTAATTTTTTTCCCCAGGTCTTTTTCTAATTGCTCTTTAATTAGAGTCAGCATATCTACAGAATAGCCATTTAACTTTCCTTGACTATTCACATAGGCAAAAGGTAGCGCATCTCTACTAGTACCAGCTGTTAATACCCCTGTTCTTTTTACTTTTTGCATCACAGTCTCAGCACCTACCACATTAGGCATGAGCGTTGCAAACATAAGACTTAAAATAGGAATAGCAATTTTTTTATGCATAAGCTTTAGAATAGGTCGTTTTTTCAAAAATCAAATCTGATTTATATATCAAGCTAAAGAAACTATCACTATCGAGTACACAGGAAGGTTATTTAGTAACTATTCTTTACATTATTGCTCTTTTATAGCTCGTCAAATAAAAATTTTAGCCAACTTCTAAACAAGTTATAGAAGCTGGGTTTGGAGCTTGATTTGGCTTTGTTACATGAATGAGAAAAAGACAAGCAATTTCAACTTTTTTTTGAAGTTAGAGAAATTGGGAAATCATCTAGGAATCATTGCATCCACATTGTTTATCCGTCTCTAACCAAGTTCTAAACTTGTCACAGCAAAGATGCGATTAATAGGTAAGTTAGGAATTTCTTTACTGTACATCCGAGCCACTTGAAAGACTGGCTGCAATTGGTAACGTTGAACTAAAGCAATCGCTTGGAAGTTGGGATCTGGCACATCAAGAAATACTGGGAAATCCGGATTTTGTGCAAGCAGGGCTTGAAACAATGCTTCAGCAATTTGTTCGTCATTAGCAAACAGTGGCCCAATCCGAAAACCTGTCTGAGCAGACCGGATAACTCCATAGCCAACAAGATATCCATTTTTGAGAAACCCAAAAGCATTACTTTCTGGCTGTTCAATCCAATGTCGCAGAAACAGCGAACGCTTAGAAGGAAAAAGTTGACAATCGTAAGCCACCAA
>NZ_JBIQNW010000162.1:0-2242 GCF_047228265.1 Nostoc sp. UIC 10607
GACAAGGCAGGAGCAAAAGCCGGACAGCTTTTACGTTCTTTACGGGATAAAGCTTCTCAATGGTGGTATTTTCTTGACGACTAAGGTTAGCAGTTGATGCAGTTGGTGGTAATTCCCAAAGGCTGCAATTTATTTGTTCTAGTGCCACCATTGGAAATCCTGAAGATATGGCATTGCGGTTTAGCGGCAGAACCCATCAACCCCAAAGATTACACCTGATTGAGGATAGTGGCGCTCCACATCAAGGACGTACCTTATTATCTCTTGCTCCAAACAATGCAGCTAATGTTGAAGCTACTAAAATAGTGATTTCCTGGTTGCAGCATAACTTGAGTGGGATTGTCTTTTGTAACTCTCGTGCAGCTGTCAAAGGTCTACTTGGGTTAATCCAACGAGAAACACAACGTATTGGATTAGGTTATTTAACCAGCAAGGTAGCAGTTTTCTACAGTTCCTTAACGGGCGATCGCCGTAGCGAGATTATTCAAAAACTCCAAGGTGGACAAATCAAGGTAATTATTTCAACTTCTTCTCTAGAAGCAGGAATTGATTTACCCGAACTAGACTGCTGTCTAATTCGGGGGTTTCCAGGTAGCTTGATGTCATTTTGGCAACGAGTAGGGAGAGCCGGACGCAAACAGCACGGGCTAGTGATTTATCTGCCATTAGGACAAAACCCGATTGATGTATACTACGCTCGACATAACCAAAAGTTACTATCAGGAGAAGTTGAATCTGCTGCATTTAACCCTGACTATCCAACCATTCTAGGTAAACATTTAGAATGTGGTTGCATTGAAAGTAGTTTAACTTTAGGAGAACTCAATACTCGTTTTGGAAAAACAGCCGGTGCAGTTGCAGATTCTCTTTTACAACAAAATAAAATTTTCTTAAGTGGCAATGGGAAACTTTGGGGAAGAGGTTATCCTCATAAAGAAATTAATATTAGAAGCAGCACTCAAAGGTCAATTTCTCTAATTAATAAACATACGGGCGAAATTTTAGAAAGTATGTCGCTCCCGTTAGCCCATCGAGAAGTATTTCCCGAAGCCATATATATGGTGCAAGATGAAAGTGGGCAATTAATAGCATACCGTAGCGAAAGCCTAAATTCTGACAAAGGAGAAGCAATACTAACATTTTTAGGAAAAGATACAGATTTATTTACTGAAGCGGAGTCAGAATTAGATATTCAACCACTTTCTACCTTGGCGGAATCGAAAATTATCCCTACTAATATCAAAGATGCTCGTTTACGTTTAACTCTTGTCTGGGGAGAAATTACGAATTCTGTAATTGGTTATAGATTGATGAAGCGTACCTACGGAATGACCTGCAAAAACCAACGTTGTGCTAATTATAAAAAACCACTTGAAGGAAAAAGCTGTTCATTGTGTAAGCAGACGCTGAGTGCAGCAGAAGTGACAAAACTTCAAAAAGAAATCGCATTTTCAGAGCCATACGTCACAAAATACCAAGCGCCTTGCGTACTAGTAGAGTTAAATGAGCCGTTACAGAAAGCGCTGCAAATAACTGTCAATAAATACAAACAAGAAATTATGACCGCTAATGGAGGTGAGGTTCCAGAACTTTATCAATCATTGTGGAGTAGCACTGCTGAAATGACGGCACTGCATAGTGTCCAACACCAGATAGTTAAAGCTGTGCCTCTGGTAGTTTTATCTTCCAGTTTGGATGTAGATGAATTGGCCATACAAAAAGAAAGCAGGAACATTGGTTACTTTTTTGACACCTGTGAAGGTGGGAATGGGGCAGCAGAAGCTATTTTCTCCGACTTCACAAAATTTGCTGCTGCATCTTACGCTTTAGCAGCCGAATGTGATTGTGAAGCTGGTTGTCCAAGATGCTTACATTCAACCGCTTGTCCACAGCATAATGAACCATTGCATAAAGATGTGGGTTTGTTTTTACTGGATGCAATTAGCCCTTAGCCGTGCATAATACCGAAAACCCATATTGAAATAAGCTCAAGGCTACTTTCGTTTGTCTTGACTCCACACTCCAGCCTTTGATGCGATCGCTATTTTTTGAGCCTGTTCAAAAGCTATTTTATTTGGGCATTCCACCCCGCCAAGTTGCGTTTTAGCCAAGCCGCTTTTAAGCAGTTCTTCCTGAAAACTAATCTCAGTCTCACCCTGTCCGTGAGCTGACTTTTCCCGTTAAGTCTCTTTTGCAAGCTGCCAGCCTTCACAAAGGTCGTGTAATTTTAACCAGCCTCGCC
>NZ_JBIQNW010000163.1:0-2153 GCF_047228265.1 Nostoc sp. UIC 10607
AAAGAAGGAAATAATAAATTCAAGCTTTGAGTTTGTTTAAGCTAGCAACTAATATACTTTGCATTTCCTCAACCTCATTCAATAGAGGAGTGAAAAGGTTTTTGTCAGCTAACTCTACTTCTCTGGCAATGATTAATTGCGTATCTAGCTCTCTCAAAGAGCCTAAAGCAATATGTAAAAACTGTATGTATTCTGGCTTTGAGCGTCTTCCATAGCCTTCTGCTATATTAGATGCTACAGATACAGAAGAACGTCGAATTTGGCTGGTTAAGCCATACAATTCTGATTGAGGAAATAGGCGTGTAAATTTATAGCAATTGATGGCAAGTTGAACTGCTCTTTGCCAAATGAACTGATTTCTATAGCTCATAATTAAGTTTGAAGTTAATAGCAAAAAGTTTAAAGTGTGAAACCTTATCCTTCAGGTAGCCAACAAAAATCGTCGCTCAAGTAGGTCTATCTTGGCGCGACCATACATCTGTCGTTTTAACATTTTCAGTCGATTAATATGCCCTTCAACGGGGCCATTACTAACTGACATAGTTACACCCGCCTTCACTGCGTCGTAGTCTTCACGCAATCGTTTAGCAAAGCGACGAAAAGCAGTCAGATTGCTCATGAGAGCTTGAGTGAGCCAAGGATCAAGTTGTGAATGCTGCCGTTGGCGCACAATGCAGGTAAAGCCTTGCGATAACTGAATAGCTTCAGCTAAATCTGGATGTTGTGCTGTTAGTAGCGCAAGCAATTCCTCGTCTTCTGGCTGTTGCGACTCTGGTTTCCGCAGCACTAGCCATACTGCACGACGAGGTGTAAGACAAAGTTTCTTGGGTTGAGCGACTTTTGGTAAAGACTTAACCGAATACCGTTTTCTTGGCTTGATTTTTTGGACAGTACGGATACGTCGTATGTATCGAGCTACAGTATCATAACTACCCTTGTAACCTAGTTTTTGAATTTCCTTAAATAAAATTAAGCCTTCGTGACAACCTTCATTCCAGCGTTTAAGGATATATTCATGGTACGGAACTAAGATACTTCGACCTCGGCTTCTTCGTCTAGTTGGTTCTGGCAAAGTGGAAGTACGTAAATAACGAAATACACTTGTTACACCAATCCCAACTTGACGAGCTATGGCTTTTCCACTCCAACCTTGGTGATGTAAATCCCAAACTTGCTGATGTATAGCAAGTCGTCTGGCACGGCTTTGTTCTGCTAATTGTAGTGCCTGTTGTTCACGGGTTGGTCGTGGTACTCGCACAACTACAGTACCGTCTGTTTGGGTTACTGATGAAAGACTGTATGCTTCATCGACGGTTTTGAGAGCTTGATGATGTGTAGCGAAAACTTCGTTAAGTGTTTCAGCTAAGTTCTGTAATAAGTGAAAACGGTCTGCAACCTGAATGGCTTCTGGCGCTCCTTGGCGAATACCACTTTCATAAGTTTTTGACCGATCTCGTGAGACGATTTTGATACCAGGGTGAGCTTTTAAGCATTCTGCTAAGGTTTCAGCTTTTGCGTCTTTAAGTAGAGCGATTGGTCGGCTACGTTCCAGGTCAATCAATGCTGTACCGTAAGTTTTGCATTTACGAAAACAAAAGTCGTCTACCCCAAGAATCTGTGGCGTTACGATTGGCAAAAGTGGGATTGAGCGGACTAATTTTAATAGCGTGTTACGAGAAGCTGTTACCCCCAAATGCTCTGAGAGTCTTACCCCTGCTGCACCGCCCAGAGATAAACCAATTGCACTCAGTCGTTGCGCTAAACGCAGAGTCCTTCTAGCCCAAGGTGCGGTTACACTTGTCAGCCTTTCGGTAAAAATGCGCCGTTTACATAAAGTGTTAATGCAAAAAAACTTTCGCACCCGTAACTGTATGGTAATACTGTAATCAGCCCAGGGCAGGTCTGTTAACTTACGTTCGTAGCGGCTATGAATTCGGTGAGTTGGGTGGTTACAAACTGGGCAATTAATGACAGTTTGCACCGCAGAGACAATCAACGTAATCGTCCCTTGTACTTTGTCAAATTGCCATCTCTTCAGTTGAAGGTTTGTTGTGTCAGGTAACAGGTGGTATAGCAATTCCATACCAAAAGTTTGATGGAGTGAAGTTTGAAGTTAGTAATTCAATTGTATCCCTTCCTCCTTCTTTTTTTCC
>NZ_JBIQNW010000164.1:0-2131 GCF_047228265.1 Nostoc sp. UIC 10607
CATTAAAAGGGAGATATCCAATTTTATGAGCGAAACTAATCAAGCTTTTAGCACAAGCTATGTATATCCGCTTTGTGCTTTCGGCATTGCCCCCAAAAGAACTAGCGTATTCTACCAAGTCTTCATAAGTCACTTTTTTGAGCGGCTTGTCCAGAAAATCCAGAAATCGCCTAGTGTATCGCTGGTAAGCCCGAATAGAAGACGACGCTTTTCCCTCCAGCCACAGCGCAATCAACTTCGCCTCCGCCTGCGCTACTGGCAAGGAAGCGATCGCCTTTCTATGGGCTGTTATGTGGACAAGAGAGAGTGTCATTTTTATTACTCCCTTAATAATCAGACACAATGGTAGTTTCGTCTGGTTTTATAGTGTCTGATTTTTATTGTCCTTTAAAATGGGCGTTTCAACTCATCCTCAAGCGAATGAAAATTTCTCGATTTTTGCGTATAGTACACCTCTAATACTGAGGAGCGTGACAAACGCAATACTGTTATGCAATTGTTCAGCAGGGTATTTATTTTGAAAAGCCTAAAAAGAGGTGAAAAAAATAAACTAAAAATGACTTTATAGTTAATAAATGATATAAAAGGTCAAAGAGCGTCCTCCAAAGTTTATTTACGCCGCAGCGTACTGCTTTTTAAGCGCTATCACGCCATAAAACTATAGAGTCATTTTTAGTTTATTTTTTGAGAGTGGTTTGATTGCTTTGTGTTTAAGACACTTTTTTCTAGAACCGCAAACGGGAGCTAGAGAAGTAGTTTCTCAAGAATTGCCAAGGCACTTACCAGTAATGAAATGCCCCGCCGTCGCTTACCAGACACGGGGCGAAAGCACGAGTAATGAGTAATGAGTAAGAAGTTTTGGCTCTTCAGTTCCTTTTATGGAGCCGAATAATAAATAAAATCTAATCAGAGTCTATGTTCCTTGATGTGACTGGATTTTAAGTTTTTGAGCCTTTCTACAAAACTGCTATTTTAATGCCTCACCATAAAACCAACGCAAGAGCCGAAGTTTTTACTCATTACTCATTACTCATTACTCATTACTCATTACTCATTACTCATTACTTCTCTTCTGCTCCATCAAACGCCTTGAGAAGAGTGAGAAATGCGGGCTAGCTACTTCTTGTCTCACTCTTGATTGAGAGCAACAACCGCAAGACGGGTGAAATTGTTAAGTTGAACATTTCTAAATTGCAATCGTCGGGTGCAAAAAAGCGCTTTCCAACCGCTGCTGTAATCGCGTATATCGCAGTTGGCCGTCACTAGAACGCAAAGCCTTGGATATCGCTTTCTTGGAACCAACGACAATCGCTAACTGGTTGGCACAAGTTAATGCTGTGTACAACTGTTTACGAGACAACATATAAGGCTGCGTATAAATTGGCAGAATTACTACCGGATATTCTGAACCCTGGCTTTGATGAATGGTGAGGGCCCAGGCGAGGGCAATTTGATTTAAGTCTGCTCTGGTTCTAACGACAGTATGCTTACCATACTGTACAGTAACTTCCATCTCTTCAAGATCAATGGCCTTGATAATTCCGAAGTCGCCGTTAAAAATTTCGTGATTATAATCATTAGTCAGTTGAATGATCCGATCGCCTTCTCGTAATAAATTCCCGCCACTGGTAATCTCTACTTTGTCGGGACTGGGCGGATTAATCAACTGCTGCAATACGGTATTGAGGTTACGAGTCCCAAGCAAACCCCGCGAGGTGGGGCAAAGCACTTGCACATCAGTAGCTCGATTGTAACCCAGGTGGGGAATCAAGTCTGTAATGATTTCGGATATTGCTTTAACACCATGTTTGGGGTGATGACTGCCGCCGTGCCACAGACACTCAGACACAGGATTATCGGAAATCGGTTCAATTGTGGGAAACTGGCTTCGGTTAATTTGGTGAGCAGCGGTGATAATTGCGCTCTGTTGGGCTTGCCTAAATACCTTGGTCAACCGCACCACTGGGACGTGACCAGAATTAATCAAGTCAGCAAGGACTTGACCAGGACCCACAGAGGGTAACTGGTCAATGTCACCCACTAGGAGTAGTTGAGAACCGTATTGTATCGCCTTTACCAAAGAAGATGCCAGAAACAAATCAAGCATACTAGCTTCTAGCGCGACAATTGC
>NZ_JBIQNW010000165.1:0-2125 GCF_047228265.1 Nostoc sp. UIC 10607
TCCCCAAGCTGGATTTATCGCCTTTTCCTGCACCCTCTTGACAAAAGTGCAATCATTCTAACCTCTCACCGATGTCTTAGGCTTGAATCAATCTCATCAACTTGAGACTGAAGCACAAGAAAATAATGATGTTGATTTTTCTAATCATCCGCAATGGAATCATGAATCTGGATGGAAGAATACTTTAAATAATCTGCGTCTTATTATCCAACCACTTTTACTATTTTGGTTAATTTATCCCTGGTTAAGTATTTTCCCTAATTCAGATTTGTTACTAGGATTCAATCATTTAATTGCCGCAATGAATCAATTTAAACCCTGTTATGCTTATGGATGATTTAGCTTCTTTACTACTTGCTTAGTCCGGAGAGTGACAGAAGCTGTTTACGGACGCTATCGCTTCCGTTATGGATGGAAGAAACAAAATTAAGATGCACCAAAAAAAATTACACTTTTATTGTGTCCTGACAGTTAAGACCGATCCCCCAATGGTGCAAAATCGCCCGTACAGAAGCTTGGTTCTGGGTTGAGACGGTTATAAGATTGGTGAAATAGTTGCTGCCATTATCCCGTTTAGGAGACTGTATTCATCCGTCAACCCAGGTCAGGGCACACCTCCAATTGCCAGTATGACTCCGCATTCGTGAGGAAGCCTTTGATGATGAAAACACCAAAGTCCAAATCCCGTTCCCATCAACCAAGTGCGAATAAAACTTCTGACTTAAGACCAATTAACCCAAATGCAGCGGGTATTGATATCGGTTCAGAATTTCACTGGGTGAGCGTTCCAAAAGATAGAGCCTCCGAAAGTGTCAGACGTTTTGGCTGTTACACTGCTGACCTGTATGCTCTAGCTGATTGGTTAGCTCTTTGTGGAGTGAAAACTGTAGCAATGGAATCAACGGGGGTATATTGGATTGCGTTGTTTCAAATCTTGGAGACAAGGGGCTTTGAAGTTAAACTTGTCAACGCCCATCACGTTAAAACATTGCCTGGACGTAAAACTGATATTTTAGACTGTCAATGGTTGCAACAATTACATAGTTACGGATTGTTGTCTGGTTCTTTTCGCCCAGAAGACCAAATTTGTGTATTACGGAGTTATATCCGCCACCGAGATAGTCTCATCAAAAGTGCTTGTGTTCACATTCAACGGATGCAAAAAGCTTTAACCCAGATGAACGTGCAACTGCATAAAGTTGTTAGCGATATCACTGGTACTACTGGTATGGCAATTATTCGAGCTATTGTTGAAGGAGAAAGAAATCCACAAATTTTGGCAGCTAAAAAGCATCACCGCGCTAAACGCTCAGAAGCAGAAATTGCTGCCGCCCTGAATGGTGATTATCGCAGTGAGCATGTCTTTGTACTCCAACAAGAACTACAAATTTACGATGTTTATCAAACTCAAATAGCGGACTGCGACCGCCAAATACAGGAGTGCTTGGCTCAATTTAATGACAAAGTTAATCTTGATGAATCTCCACTTCCGCAACCAAAACATCCTCGCAATAAACCTCAAGGCAATGAACCCGCTTTTGATTTACGTACCCATCTTTACCGAATTAATGGCGTAGATTTCACTGCCATTGATGGTCTTGGTATCCTTACCGTACAGACCATTATTTCTGAGGTTGGTTTAGATCCTAGCCGATTCCCAACTGTTAAACATTTTACTTCTTGGCTTGGTCTTTGCCCTTGCAATCGCATCACTGGTGGTAAAGTTAAAAGTTCTCGAACTCGCTTGGTAGTTAACCCTGCTACCAATGCTTTCCGAATGGCTGCACAAACAGCTGGCAAGAGCAATTCTGCATTAGGTGCTTTTTATCGTCGCTTACGTTCTCGCCTGGGTACACCTAAAGCTATCACTGCTACTGCTCATAAGTTGGCACGAATTTTCTACCGACTTTGGACAACAGGAGGTAACTATCAAGATATTGGCATGGATTATTATGAGCAACGTTACCAAGAACGAGTCATCAATAACCTCCAGAAAAAGGCTCTAGCTTTAGGTTTTGAGCTTACTCCTCAGCCCCAAGCAAATACTGTTTCTTAGGAGCAACTGCACAGGCGGCACTGCCACCCGCTATGAATAAAAGAAACTATTTTGAGGCGACTAGTGAAC
>NZ_JBIQNW010000166.1:0-2071 GCF_047228265.1 Nostoc sp. UIC 10607
TTTTGGGTGTTAGTTCCACACTGCTTCTAGGCGATCGCGATCAAGATGGTAAATAATCCTCAGTTTGACAACCTACCGCCAATCAAGTTGATCCACATACAGGATCAAGCACCATCAACCCTACAGGGAGAATCTAGAAGCAGGGCAGAAAAAATAGCTGCACCCACAGACATACGGTGGGTAAAAGTACTGGAATTTTTACGCAGCAACAATCTCGCACCCAACAGCCGCAAGCTTTACGAACGAGAACTGAAGCGGTTTTTGGCATGGAGTGAGCTGCATTATCATGAGCTACGCCCGCGTCACTTCGCACTATATAAAGAATATCTGCGGGATGAACTGCGGACTGATGTTGGTAAACCGCTTTCAAAAAGCAGCATCAATGCGGGAATTGCGGCACTCAAAAGCTTTTTCAAATGGATGTGCTATACGTATCCTGAAATTATTGCTACTAATCCTACACTGGGGATTAAACTAGAAAAAGTGCCACTGCCACCAGCCCAGAGTTTAACCTCAGAACAGATGGAACAGGTTTGGTCAGCGTTAGAGTTATTGGGAGAAACAAAGCAACGGGATACAGCACTTGTTCACATTCTCAGTCATGGACTGCGGGCAGGGGAAGTTGTACAGCTAAATGTTGGGTCATTTGATGGCAAGCTGCTATTTTTACCAGACACCAAAACCAATGAACCACGCTTAGTTCCACTGCGAAAAGAGAGCCGGGAAGTTTTAGCAGAGTATTTGCTTACGCGCTCACAGCAAGGAGAGGTTTTGACCAGCCTCAGTCCATTGATGATTTCACACCATGCTTCATACAAAGGTGAACGCTTAAGTTATCACGGCATTTACTTCGCGGTGGAAAAAATTGGTGAAATAGCTCACATTGAGGATTTGCACCCTCACTCCTTTCGACATACTTACGCTACTGACTTATTGCTATTGGGAGTTGACCCCAGCCATGCACGAAAATTAACAGGACATCAAAGCGAGAAAGCGTTTCGGCGGTATACGCTTCGCAGCGAACAAGAAGCGGCGATCGCGGCCTACTATCGCGCGATTGGTGAAGAGGAAGCAGAGTAGACTATGCCAAAGCCACTCGATCCCAAGTGTCAGTTATGCGCCAAGTTACCAACAACCCAAGCTAAAGTGCTGCATGGAACAGCAGGGGACGGGTGTTGGAATCCACGCATTTGCCACAATCGCCGCTCATTCTATCGCCACCGCTCCCATAATAATTCAGCAGAAATTGATTCAGTAACAGTCGAACCACCAGCAACATATTTTGCAGTGCTGTATTTGTATAAAGAACCAGGGGATAAGCCATTGCACGCCTTGGGCGCAGAACTCTGGCTGGGGCAAAAACCTGTTTGCCGCTTAGAACCAATTCACTGCTTTGGGTTAACGGCTGGCAAGATCCGCGCCTATACAGATCAGGTGTTGCAGTCTTTTGCTAAACAATACGGTGTTTCACTATATCAATATAAAGATATGTTTGAGATTACCTCAAGCTACTGCCCAGTGCGGCCTTGCCCCTTGCATCCACAATCTTAGAGATGACCGAATAATTAGTAATTCGTAATTCGTAATTCGTAATTAATTAGGAGTTAATTAATAATTAAATCATTGAGGGTACAAGCCCCAAGATCAGTTATGAAGAAAGAGAAAACGCGTAGCAACTTTATTCAAGACCTCACATTTATCCGTAAGGCAATAATTACGAATTACGAATTAGAAATTACGAATTATTATGACCACATACCGCCAATTAACAATCTGGGATGTGCTTGATGAGTTGTCTGAATCTCCACCAACTTCTTCCCTTGATGCTATGTGGGATTGTTTGGATGCCGAGCTAGAGAATTTACCCTTGGAGGCACAGTTATTAACCGCAGCGCTTGCCTTCAGTCAAATTGCAGATATTCTGAAGTCTCGTGCCGAAGTGCTGTTGCAAGATACCCGCGATCGCAATAGTCTTTTGGGGCCAGTTGTTAGCTCCGATCTCTTTGCTGGTCTAGTGCGGACAACAATGCACCTAGATTTAGATGATTTGATTGAACCGCAAACACCACAA
>NZ_JBIQNW010000167.1:0-2022 GCF_047228265.1 Nostoc sp. UIC 10607
CGACCCTGGTTTCATACCTATCTTTACAGCAATACTAATGAATACTCACACCTGTGTAAAAAACCTACACCTGTCAGTGCCCCTCTGCCCCCTGTCTCTTTATGCCGTGACTAACTCCGCTCTCTCCAGCAGCCGTTGCAATTTATCGCCAGTTAGCTGTTCTAACGGTTGCTCTAAAAAATATTCATCAAAAATGGATTTGCCATCAGTAGACACGTCCACCATCGACAGCGATTGAACTGCTTCCACCGCACATCCACAGGGTAGTTGCTGACATTCCCCAGTACGCATCACCCACCAGCCGCCGTCAGTGCATCCCAATTCGCCCAGTTTCACGTTATTTTGATAAATCCCATCGTCAAGGATTTCAAAACCACTCAGTAATTCTGCAAATGAAGCTATCTTTGTTGAGGAAAACCCAGCTACAGCAACAATTAACGTTACTGCTGTCGAAGTTGCAGAATTAACAGAGGAAGAACAGCGCGATCGCCTTCACCTAGAGCGGCGTGTGGAAAGAGCGTTTTTTGAGGCAGGTAAGGCGCTGGCAGAATTGCGCGATCGCAGACTGTACCGTTCCACGCATAAAACCTTCGAGCAATATTGCAAAGATATGATTTGGTTACACGCGGATAGCGGCTAGTTATAAACACAAACTCTTGACACTCCCCCGCTAATTGCTAACGCAATGTCGCGGGAGATTCCTGCTTCTCAGAAACACGCTTTTTGGCACAAGTACCAACGAGTCTTACTGTTTCTCCACAAGCTTGAATTTCTGCTTGTCCAGCAGTATTTGTTGAGAATATCCTTATCCCTTCTGATCTCAAGTTCCGTGAGGCATTTTCATCTCTGTCATGTGTTGTTTGACATCTCGGACAAATCCACTCACGGATACTTAAATTCAGCAAATTATTCTTATATTTACAACACGAACAAAGCTTAGTACTGGGAAAGAATCTGTCAACTTGAATAAATTTACCTCCCTCCCTCTCCAGTTTGTAGCTAGTAAAATTAAGGAGCATACCAAAACCAGCATCATGTATTGACTTGGCTAACTTGGTACGTGCTAATCCTTTAATACAAAGTTTCTCAGCTACTATGACTTGGTTGTCATCACATAACTTTCGTGAGAGTTTATGGAGAAAATCTTGTCTTGTATTTGATATTTTTTCGTGAACTTTGGCAACTACTTTAACTGCTTTACGCCTATTTTTAGAGCCTTTTACCTTGCGAGATAAAGCTTTCTGTCTAACACGTAATCGTTTGGCATATTTTCTAGCAGGCTTAATTGGGTCAACCTTGTAGCAGGTTTCACCATCAAAAACAGTTACTAGACTGTTTAAACCAAGGTCGATTCCTGATATCTTTCCAAACTTTGTTCTAGATAACTTATCAGTCTCGAACAGTATCGCCGCAAAATATTTATCTGTACTTGTCTTGGAAACAGTTACGGATTTAATTTTGCCATTGACGCTCTTAGAAAGACTAACCTTAATTAATCCAAGCTTAGGAAGCTTTCAACTACCATTTTTGATTGAACAACTTTCCGGAAAGCGAATTGACTGTTTGGAATGTTTACTTTTGAATTTAGGAAATCCAGTACGTTTTGAAAAGAAGTTTTTAAACGCAGATTCTAAATTCTTAAGCGATTGTTGCAGAACAGCAGCCGTTGGTTCTTGTAGCCATTCATAATTAGCTAGTTTCTTTAACTGAGTTAGGTCTTTTGCCATTTGGCAGTAAGTCAAGTCGCTTCGCTCCAATTAAAAATTAAAAATTATTAATTAAAAATTATTATTTCTTTCAATTTTTAATCTTTAATTTTTAATTTTTAATTAAAATTGGGGGCTTGTACCCAAAATTAATTAATTAAAAATTATTATTTCTTTCAATTTTTAATTTTTAATTTTGGCTCTCCCAGAGTAGTTATGATAAAATAGTACGAAAAATAAAATATATTTCAATACAATTACCAGTGATTGGTGTCAATAACCCAAGCTGGGAAGGAAATGCAGAAGTAATTGAGAG
>NZ_JBIQNW010000168.1:0-1993 GCF_047228265.1 Nostoc sp. UIC 10607
AGGTTTTGGTTCATATTTGTGATATTCCCCCTCAAGTGTTCCCTTTGTCAATACTCTGCCACCTGAATCCTTACCTTTTAGTTTTCCCGCAGACAGAGCAGAATTAACACAGACTATTTAGCACTTTAAAGATTAATGCTCTAATTGAGCAATTCGTTGAAAAAAGTAACCACTTCCCCTTGCTGTGAGTATATATTCTGGATCTTCCGGGTCATCTTCTAACTTCAAGCGCAGACGTGAGATATGCACATCCACCACACGAGTATCTGCATGTTGTTCTGGGTTATAACCCCACACTTGCTGCAATATTTCTCCACGAGTAAAAGATTTGCCCGGATAGCTCATCAATAACTCTAGTAAGCTGTACTCTACACCCGTTAATGGAATCCGCTCACCTGCTTTGTAGACTTGTCGCTTATTGGTATCAATTTTGAGATTGTCTACAACCATTACTCGCAAATTTGAAATAGCAGCAGTAGTTGTTCTATCGTTTCTTCGTCGCAGCAACGAGCGAATTCTTGACTCTAATTCCTTTGGAGAGAAAGGCTTCGCCATATAATCATCAGCCCCTAATTCCAGCCCAGTGATCCGATCTGCTACATCTCCCAAGGCTGTAAGCATGATGATTGGCACATCTGATTGTTTCCGTAATTCTTGACAGACACCGTAACCATCCAGCTTTGGCATCATCACATCCAGAACTATCAAATCAGGGGTCAACAGGCGAAAAGCTGACAAAGCTTCTTCACCATCACTAGCTGTAACTACACTGTAGCCAATCATTTCTAGACGGGTCTGTAAAATCCGCCGGATGCTGGCTTCGTCATCTACTACCAGGATTTTTCCTTTATCACCTGATAAGTTTCTCAACGCTGTTCCTCCACAGCGAGAACTCTCAACCATCTATTATCTGCTTATTAGGAGTCAAAACTGCAAAACAGTATTGACATACAGTCATGAGGAAAGAAGCGATCGCTTAATACTTACATCTGTGCAACAGGTTATGTTAGGGCATCTGCCCGAAAAAGATATTTATGTCCAATTAATAAATTCCTCAACAAGAGACTCGTATTTTCCATAAATTTGGTGTACCTTGTTAATTCTGTGCAAATTATTTATACCTAACTTCTCCCAAATTTACTCAGACAAATTTTAAGCCAATGCCTTCGAGAGAACAGCCAATGAAAACTTCTAATGAGATACACACTAAGAAAATCATCAAAAAATCCGACAAGCTCACGCTGAGACAGATGAAATTAATCGAGGAGGCTGAAGACCAACTTCTTGAAGCTAATACTGTCAATTCTCCAGCCCCTGTGGTTGAGGTTGAGGAAAAACCAGTAGCGATTTCAGAACCTAGAGTTCCTGACTATATTCCATTGCTTGACAATCCTCCAGTACAATCGGTGGGTAATTCCGGCTGGCAGGTTTCTGATGTCTGGCGGGATATCCGCGTGGATGATTTTTGTAATTAAAGCAGACAATTTGTATTCCCAGACGGTTCTGCATCGAGGCGGTTGCAATTATACATGATCCGAATCTTAGAGATTGAGGGACAGGCACCTGATCAGGGAGAAAAGTTTTCCCGAAGGCATACTTGTGCAGCAATACCTCAATACTTCGTTAAAACGATAATATGCAACCGCCTGAGCAACTTTTGTAAACTATCTTTGCACCAAGTCAAAGTTATAGTTGCATTGTGCCTATAATAAGTTACGGCTAACTATAACTGAAAGTTAGCACCCTGTAAATGGTTATCGCTTGGATTACGCATCAGAGGCGATACCAAAGACAAGCAAAATTCATCGGCAGCGCAATAGTGTCTATTCCGTTGCCAACATGCACCCTCCGCGATCGCATGTTGGAAAAGGAGTGAGCAGGGGGGCAGAGGGGCAGAGGAGCAGAGGGGCAGAGGAGCAGAGGGGCAGAGGAGATGGAGAAAGAACCGATTAAAAGTCATAAAGACTTGAAAGTTTATCAAATGGCTTTTGAT
>NZ_JBIQNW010000169.1:0-1961 GCF_047228265.1 Nostoc sp. UIC 10607
GCTCCCTGCATGGTCATCCCCGATTTGAGGTTGTGGTCAGTCACAGATTGTTGGCTAACTGTCCCCAGGTTGCGGTAGGCGGGTTTCTTATCCTCCCCAATCTCACCATTGATTTGTGCAACTGCTAGTAATTTGTGGGGGCGTTCTTTAGTTCGCCATTTCTCTGGTATTTCGTCTAGGCGAATGTTCAACGTTTGGACTTTCCAAATCAGAGGATGTTCGTAATGGGTGAGATTGGTAATTTCGAGTTGGCAAGACTGTGGAGTTTGGATGATTGCTGATGGCCCTTTCTCGGTTTCCCGCCGTCGCTCCATACGTACCGCAGCGTTGAATTTCTGATCAAAATCGTACTTGGCGGCGATCGCTGTAAATTTTTGCTGTGGTGTAAATTCTACTCTTTTGAATAAGTCTTTAAACTGGACGATGGGGCGCGATTCTAACTGTGATTCTTGGAAATATTTATTGGTTTGGCTAATTAATAATTCTACTGGTGAGTAGCCCTTTGGTGTTATCCCCGTGCTTAAATAAACTGACGAAGATTTCTTATCTTTAATATAATTAACATCACGATACAAGTAGCGGCTGTTCTCCCTGATTAAATTCATCTCAGGTTTTTTAGCACTCTTGAATAAATCAACCGCTATTTGGTTTTGATAACATCCCTCACCAATCATTTCTCGGTACATTAGGCGGTTAACATCCATCGCCTGCTGAATAATCTCTCTTCTTCTGTTAGGATTCTCTGCTAGAGCTACAACAGATTGCATGAAGGGTTTGTACTCTGCTCTAATTGGTTTGGGCTTCTCGCCATGTTCCTGTTCAAATAAACTTTGATAGCGTTTAGATACTTGCTCTAAATATTCTGATTTTTGTTCTAAAGTCCCATAAGCGTTTAGTACTTCAATTTCTGATTCTAATGCCTCTAGTGCCGTCACTTGATTGTTGATTATGCCCACGCTGATGCTATCACTCATGTGGATAGCGATTTTTTCAAATGGGGGTTGGGTTCCATCTTCCAAATAAAATGATTGTTTTTTGAGCTTAACCGTGGGCGAATAGGCGTTTTGAGGAAAATTTCTTCGCTCTGCCTCTGCTGTCAGATTAGGGTATAAGCTAGCTCTTACTACACCAATGCAATCACCATCATAGTCTCGTGCTTGGCGTTCTGATTCGGTTTCTGCTGGGTCGATAAAATCAACATCAATCCCTCGTGCTTCTAACTCTGTAATTCTGGCTTGTATGCGCTTGTGGTCTTCGTCATTGACTACAATTATGCCTTTGAGGTCTTTACCATCTGGCCCGAGTCGATCTTTAACGTGCTTGTTAGCAGACACACACAATCCGTTAGAATTCAGAAAAGGAGAACGGAAGTTAAGAATTTTCTCTTCATTCTTTTCCCATGAAACACAGATTTCACCATTTTTTAAATCTTTGGATGGAATAATCATCCCTCGGTCAAAAGTAAGCGTTTTCCCTAAAGCGATATCTCGCCATTGGCTCTGTACAAACCGACTCAATTCCTGTTTAACTTTTTCCGTTTCTAATAACTGCTGATGACCAAACAAGTCAGCTTTGATGAGCTTGTACATGAACAAGTCATCTTTAGTACTCTCGTCATCTAATTCCTCATCTGCATCTAAGTCATCATTTGTCCCTAAGTTTTTAACATCTGCTTCAAGGCTAGTAAGTTCTCCTATTTTTAATTTACTTTGGTTCAATGATTCTTTGCGTTTTTCGTATTTTTCACAATAGTCAGCAGCAACTTTCCTTGGGTCATCTTGAATAGAGGCTAGTTTCTCAGCTTGTAGCTCTAATTTTTCGGCAAAATCTTTAATTCCTTGGGGGAAAGATGCCAATAGTTGAGAAATAGACATCTGGCCATGCTCATCGGTGAGAGGTTAGAATGATTGCACTTTTGTCAAGAGGGTGCAGGAAAAGGCGATAAATCCAGCTTGGGGACT
>NZ_JBIQNW010000170.1:0-1922 GCF_047228265.1 Nostoc sp. UIC 10607
TGGGAGCAACGCGATTTGGTGAGGTTGAACAAAAAAGGTGCGATCGCTAAAAACCTATGTAGGCGTACTTAGAATAGTTATCACATTAGACCGAGTATTAATGCTGCGTTAACTTGTAGATGATTTTAGGATAAAAAAAAGGTAGGATTCCCTTTGGAGTAAAGGTTTTGATATCTGACATCAAAACAAAAACAGGGAATGCTTACCATGAAAAATAATATATATTGTACTTTTGATTTAAGCAAATCAGTGTCACACTTTCAAGAAAAAGTTACGAAAATTTTAGAATTAACGAATATTCCAGAATGGAATGGACAAACGTTCAAATTACGTGAAAAAGAAATTAGGGAATCGGCATTAATTTTAGCAGGCGAATGTATTGCTTTGTTGCTTCATGACTTGTCTAAATCTCAAGAATTTTTGCACAAAACAATGCAGGAAACTCAGGGATGGTGGCACAATAAAACGCGAAAGCACGGTTGTAAAGAACGGCAAATATTAACAGTTGGTAATGTCGCAGCAACTTTAAAGCTACCGTATGTAGTTGAACGCCACACTCAACCAAATAAAAATAAAAAATCTTTACATGAAGGATTCTGCCCATTCTTAAGATATTTAGGAATGTCCGAGGGTTTAACCCCTGAAGTTTTATCGACTATTGCCCGATATGGTGCAATTGCTGGCTCCTTTGAGGCAGCACGGACAACATTAATTGATTGGGGCATAGATATCAGCTTAAAACGTATAGAACGGCTAACATATTACTTTGGTAAAATTGGTATAAATTTACGTGAATCAAAACTAACAAGTTTAGAGCTTGGTAGTTTACCGATTCGTAACATTCTTAAAGATCAGCGTGTTGTTATTGCTGTAGATGGCGGTCGTACACGGATTCGGATTAATAAGAAAGGTAGGCGTAAGGTTAAAACTAATCGTGTAGGCTTTACAGGAGAATGGATTGAGCCAAAACTATTAACAATTTATGTAGTGAATGAGCAAGGTGAAAAAATCAAGAATGGAGAGATTCCAATTACCAATGATGGAACTTATAAAGGATATCAAGGATTTTTGCAGATATTAGAGATGTACTTAGTTAATTTAGGTATTAGTCAGGCGAAACAGGTTTTATTAATTGCGGATGGAGCAGAATGGATCTGGATACATATTCCTCCTTTACTTAAAAAATTAAAATGCCCACCTGAAACTTATCAATTATTAGACTTTTTTCACGCTGCATCACATTTACAAGACTTCGCTGATGCTGCTTTTAGCACAAACAATGAGCGTCAACAATGGTTTCAAAAGGCTCGAAAAACTTTAAAAAAAGGTCAGGCACTAGATTTAATGAGAAACATGGTTGAATTTATTTCTGAGGCGAACGGAGAGCGCCTCAAAATTTTGGTACGAGAGCGAAACTATATTTTAAAAGCTTACCGACGCAGGCTTTTAAAATATAATGAAGTTGCAACCAAAAAACTTCCTCTTGGTAGTGGTGCTGTTGAAAGTTTAATTCGTCAAGTTGTTAATTTACGTATGAAAGGTAATAGTAAATTTTGGCTTCAAGATAACGCAGAAATTATGTTGCACCTCCGTTGTCAATGGATAGCTAAAAGTTGGGATAATTTTTCTGACTCTATCTTTAATTCGTTTATCAAACCCCAAAGTGCCTGATAAATTTTATACTTCAATTCGGCATTTAATTTATTTTCTGCCATAATTGATACCAAGTCTTAAAGAATTATTGCAGACATATTTGGAAATAATCGTCAAATGATTTACTAGCAATCTTTTTGAGATATCTCATCAAGATAATTTCTCGTGTAATTATGTATGCTAATTGTAAATAAAATTACCTCATACACAAATGTAAGTTTTAGCGATCGCTGGTTTTTGATCCGACCTCACAAAATCGCGTTGCTCCC
>NZ_JBIQNW010000171.1:0-1876 GCF_047228265.1 Nostoc sp. UIC 10607
CCTTGAAAATTCCATAACTAATTCTTGGATGTAGGTGTAAATCCTACCTTGGAAAGGAAACAATGACTCCCAATCTACCCACGCCGAGTAGACTCGGAATTCTACAGAGCGAAGCTGGGAATAAGGGCGCAATCAGAGCCAGAAGCAGATATGGCACACTGGCGCTAAAGGGGAGATAGCATGGATAAACAAGACCTAAAAAAGCGTCTTAATCCCAAGCGGTAATCTGAATTAAAAATACCGACTTAATATTTAATTTCTCGCAACAATATTGTTTCGTTAGTTGCATTCCTTTGAGAAGAATATAGGCGAAATGGTCTGTCCTAAACTATCAAAATAATCTGAGAATTGGAACGAGAAAAAATGATGTTGGAGTCTGGGGAAAAGGTCGAAAACCGAGTAGGTAAGACGAGATACGTAAATCTCCACATCAGGTAGGACAAACCGTAATTGGTTTGAGGCAATCAGAAGATAATTAACGGCGTAGAGTATGGTTGGGCACGTAGAAAACTACAGTGAATCATGGGAGAAATTAGCGTGGAAGAAACTCCGCAAAAATTTATTCCGCCTGCAATGTCGATTATACAAAGCGATTCGAGCCAAAAACCGGAAACGAGTATTGAATCTACAAAAGCTAATATTAAGGTCACGCAGTGCAAGACTATTAGCGATTCGTCAAGTTACTCAACTAAATACTGGCAAGAAAACGGCTGGTGTCGATGGGAAAAAGTCCTTAAGTCCATCGGAAAGATTGGCACTCGATGAATATTTAAAAAATCATGTTTTCCAATGGAAACATCAGAAATTGCGAGCTATTCCCATTCCCAAAAAAGATGGAACCAAAAGGATATTAAAAGTACCAACCATCGCCGATAGAAGTTGGCAATGCCTAATCAAATATGCGATAGAACCAGTTCATGAAGCATTATTTCATCCGAGAAGCTATGGATTTAGAACTGGACGTTGCGCTCATGATTGTCAAAGATTTATATTTTCAAATCTTCACTCTCATGTCAACGGAAAAGATAAACGAATCCTTGAAATCGATATCGAAAAATGCTTCGACCGAATTAATCATAACTTCTTGATGTCCCATGTGATAGCGCCACAAAGCGTGAAAAATCGATTGTGGAAATGTCTAAAAATAGGCGTTAATCCAGAATTCCCGGAACAAGGAACACCACAAGGAGGAGTGATAAGTCCGTTACTTGCCAATATTGCATTAGACGGAATTGAAAATATTCATAAATCCGTCAGATATGCAGATGATATGGTGTTTTTCCTCAAACCCAATGATAATGCAAACGAAATACGCAAACAAATCGAAGATTTCTTGCAACAAAGAGGGCTAAATATCAAAGCCGAAAAGACAAAATTAGTTTCCGCGACAGATGGTTTTGATTTCTTAGGCTGGCACTTCCTTGTCCAGAAAAATGGAAAGTTTAAATCTACTCCATCAAAGGATAACTTTAAAGCTTTCTCTTCTCAAGTCAAATCTATCGTTAATAACTCGAATTATGGTGCAACAGTTAAAGCTGAAAAACTAGCCCCAATTGTCAGAGGATGGCGATATTACCATCGCTACTGCAAAATGTCTGGCTCTAAGTTCTCATTATGGTTCATCAATAATCGAACTTTCAAAGTGTTCAATCAAGAACCAAAGATGAACCGCTATCAAGCCGAAAACTTAATTAAAAAGGCATTCCCCGCAGTACCCTACTCTCAAAACGATTTTATCAATGTTAAAGGTGACTATTCACCCTTTAACGGTGACATCGTTTATTGGAGTAAACGCAAATCTCAATTCTACGATGGCGCTACCTCTAAAGCCTTAACTTTACAAAGCCATAAGTGTGGATATTGTGGACTTTCTTTT
>NZ_JBIQNW010000172.1:0-1835 GCF_047228265.1 Nostoc sp. UIC 10607
TTGTTCTTGACAGGTTTAGCAATATTAGCTGACAGAACGATTCCACTGTGGCGAGAGAAGAATTTTGCAGGTTCGGTCGTTAGTGAGTCGAAGATTTGTCTGTAGGTCGCGCTTTTGCGGTTCGGTTCGCGGATGTTCGGTTCTAGCGGTAGGTCTATAGGGAACGAGTCTACATGGGCTGTGGCGATGATGCAATTGGGGTTGGCTTGAAAATAGTTATCTATTTTGATGTTCCAAGTTTTGGGCATACTTTATTTCTTGATGGAATTAAATTCTATGTTAGCGCTGCTGTAACCTTAATTATTCTCTTTCTTCACGACCAATAAGCTACCAAACTAGCCAAATTATAAACATCTCTAATCTAGCTGTATTAAACCTGTTATTTACTAGCGTGAAAATTTTCTCTAATTTTGCTTAGTTTAGAGGAACATACCTTCTTTGGCTCTTAGTACAGAAACTTATCCACCTATTTCAATAATTCGGTTGCTTCTTTTAATACTTGAGTAATTTCCGGTTTCTGAGAACTAATCACATCATTTGGTAAATGCTTGTGATGCGGAAAGGTAGAGATATCAGGAAAATGCGGCGTACTATCATAACGAAAAACTAGGCAATTTCGTTCATCCTGAAAATGGTAGCGATAATCAAGGAATTTTAACTGATTGTCTGTGATTACTATAGCTTCGTTAATTTCTAATAAGTGTGTTTGAGCTAATCGCAATCTAATTCTTAAATTAGCCCGAAGGGATGTTAAAATTTCTTCTTCATAACGTTCCACATAAACATTTGGGCATTGAACAATTGCTTGTTCTACAAGATTAAGATAATCAGATAGAATATTAAGCAGCATAGTTCAATCTTTGCTCTATTTCTTGACGCAAAACCAGATAATGGCGGTAATCGTTTGCCCATTCTATAAATAGAACATCATCTGGTAATGTTCCCTGATTATACTGATAAAAAAAATCTTCAGAGTCCATTTTTTGTTGGTTTTCATACACACTGAGTCGCTTGGCAACGGCAACCAAAGCATCTAAGGATGATGTATATTGAATGGTCTGTTTACGCATTTTATCTCTACTTCAAAATCATCATATTTTGATTATAAGTGAGCGCCACTCCATAATTTCCTCATCTAGCGCTATTAAATTTAGGCAAATTTTCATTAAATAGTAGAGTAGCTATTATGGCGTTGCTGTATCGTCACGACTGCTGCTTCCACACAAGGTTGTACCCCCTTTCAACAGTCGCCAGTAGTTTCGATTGCTTGGATGACAGATACACCAATTGATTATTTATCGCCAATATTGAGCGAAGAACCAGAACTACTGCATGATACTCCCACCTCAAAAAAATCCACACGTTACATTTTCCGAGTGCCTGCGCCATCCGAACGTTCACCTTTTAAACCTGTACCTCCCATCTTGACCATATCCGAAGCTCATCGTCAGCGATTAGAAGTTAGAGAAATTATTCAAAATCACGGAGAGCGTCGCCTGTTGCAAATGCTCGGTGTACTCAATTTTTACATCTACTGCACTGCCGCAAATTCTTCCTTTGGTGCTATCACCAAAATCAATAATCAAGACTCAGTTACCTATTCCATAGATTCACACTCTCTGAGTCAAATGCTCGCACTCTCAGACGCTGGGTTATTATCTGGCACTTTCCCCAGTACTTTCGCCACTAAATATCTCAAAACTTATTGGGGTGCTGGTTTCTGTGGTCGCGCTAGTTTCCGGGGAGTGCGTGAGTACTTTAGAGGGTGTTTATAAATAAAAAATAAACAACACCATAGTCATTCCCCAAGACAGGTATCTTAAAAGAGACAGTCG
>NZ_JBIQNW010000173.1:0-1832 GCF_047228265.1 Nostoc sp. UIC 10607
CCCGGATTTCTCACAAGTGCAAAAAAATTATTGAGATGAGTAAAATTTAGGAAAGGATATTTTATACATTAGTGGATTAAATTCAGGAACCGAAGACAATTAAGTATTATCCGAAGCTTTAAAGATAAATAAAAGACGCATAAAACGATAAATGCTGAAATAAAAACTATGATTAGCAATAATTAAGCAGCCGAAAACAGGGTTAAATTCAGTAAACTCAACCCCAAGAAGCTAATCATTATGATGACAATTAAGTAAAAATTAACCAGGACAGGGTAAGAGAGATAAATAATTGTATGCCAGAGCGAAAATTCCTTTATAGGGGCAAGAACTACTAATTGAAATTAAAATTTTTCGGCAGTTAACCGTGATAGTTGCTCCTAATTTTAGTAACTTTGTCCTAATAGTGCCAACAGTAGCATTTTGAAGTTCCGTTTTGGCTAAACACTTCTCCCGTAAAGCATTCATTAAAATGTAGGCAACAGATGAAAACCACAACCGTAGTTGATTACCTGCAAATGTATGGGTACTTGTCCTATCACTTTTTAGTTCTAGTTTTTGCTCTTTGAGACAATTTTCCATATTGCCTCTTGGACAATATTTTTCTGTATAAAGTTTTCCAGGCGGGATTTTCTTTATCGGTAGTGAAGTTACTACAAAACGAGTATCTACCCCTTGATTACTATGTTCAACTTTGGCAACAACCCGCCGATTTCGACTCCAAGAGTATAGAGTTTTATAGTTAAGCGATGAATACCAAACTGAATTCTTCACAAATGCTGTTGCTGCGAGGTGTAAATCTGGTGACGGCGCAAATAAGGATTCAAAAAACTCAACTACTGGTTGCAGTTTTTGTTCATATTCAAGAGAAGCACGGTATTTAATTGATTGTGAAAGCTGAATTAATCGACTGTTTTGTGCTAATCCAAACACATAATCAATTTCTTGTTGTGATTCACACCATGCCATAATCTCTTCTCTAGAATAAGCACTATCTCCCCGAATCAGAATTTTCACTTTCCCCCAGCGTGAGCGGATTAGTTTTATAATTCTTTGTAACTCTTCTAATGCTCCTTCTGCCGGGTCTAGGTTAGAGGCACGTAACTTTGATGCTAATAAATGTTTACCGCAGAAAATATACAGAGGAGCATAACAGTACCCATGATAATAAGGGTTAAAGAATACTTCTTCTTGATGACCATGTACTAAATCATCAGTCACATCTAAATCTAAAGTTATTTGTCGTGGTGGTGAAGAATATGATTCTAAAAATATTTCCACCAATAATGTTTCTATAGCTGATGCATTATGTTCAATTCTATGATATCGACTTTCTGCTAGAGACGTTATATTTTCTGGACAGTGTTCTAGACGATTTAATGTACTCTTACCTGCTAACTTCGCTGATTCAAACTCTTTGTTCAAAACTTTTCCAACGCAGAGTGCAAATATCAAATCATCGCGGAGAAATTCATGATCATTGATGTCTTCATAGCCCATGATTAAACCATATATCCTCTGTGCAATCAAACTACTTACCGAATGCTCAATTCTGTTCTTTTCTCTGTAATCTTTGAAACACTGTGCTAATCGTGATGTGATTCCTCTTTTCCGGTCTAGTTCCGCAATTAATGTTAAACCTGCATCTGATGTTACAGGCTTACACTGGAAATTCACTATGACTGGACATGATTTTACTTGTTCAAATTTGAACTGTTCTGGTATACAATCTGTGTTCTGAAGAGTCATGCTAAAACTGCTGGAATTCAGGTATATTAGTCATTTTGGCAGTTTTTGACTCTTCTTTTTTCAGGCTTTGTGAGAAATCCGGG
>NZ_JBIQNW010000174.1:0-1707 GCF_047228265.1 Nostoc sp. UIC 10607
AGCAACTGCACAGGCGGCACTGCCACCCGCTATGAATAAAAGAAACTATTTTGAGGCGACTAGTGAACGGGTATATTAATAATTATCCTGACAGTTAAAACCGAACCCACAATAGTGCGTTGAGCCTGATTAGGAGCATGGTTCTGGGGCTTTATGGCGATGACATTGGTGAAGGACTTGCGTTTCCTATCCCGTTTGAAAGATTATCTATGAGTACATCCCCAGGTCAGGACATATCTATAATAACCATATGAGAGTTGCAGCCATGAAATTGCCACTCCTTCAAGGGAATAACCAGCCTGTCCCTGTGGAAAAAGTATCATCCACTTTAGAAGAAATTAACCAGAACGCAGCCGGAATAGACCTTGGTAGTGGAGAACATTGGGTTTGTGTCCCCACTGATAGGGCAGATAAAAATGTTCGCCGATTTGGGTGTTTTACCCCCGATTTAATTGCAATGGCCGATTGGTTAATGGAATGCCAAATAAATACCGTGGCAATGGAAGCCACAGGAGTTTATTGGATTCCAGTGTTTCAGATATTAGAAGCCAAGGGTTTTGAGGTCAAATTAGTCAATGCTCATCACGTAAAAACAGTCCCTGGGCGCAAAACAGATGTGTTAGATTGCCAGTGGTTACAAAAGCTACATACATATGGACTACTGTCTGGTTCTTTTCGCCCAGAAGACCAAGTTTGTGTGCTACGCAGTTATATCCGTCAGCGAGACACCTTAATCAAGAGTGCTAGTGCTCATATACAACGGATGCAAAAGGCACTCATCCAGATGAATTTACATCTCCACAAAGTCATCAGCGATGTAACTGGTTTGACCGGAATGAAGATTATAAAAGCAATCGTTGCCGGTGAACAACACCCACAAGTTTTAGCATCCCTCAAAGACCCACATATCAAAAGCAGCACAGCAGATATTGCTGCATCTTTAACTGGTGATTACCGTCGTGAACATTTATTTGTCCTCCAGCAAGAATTAACACTGTATGAGGTTTACCAACAACAGATTATTGCTGTTGACACTGAAATTGAAAAATGTTTAGCATCTTTTGAACCTAAAACTTTAGATGAACCGCCGACAACAGGAAGAAAACGCAGAAAAAAACCGACTGCCAATCACCCCGATTTTGATTTGCATAAATATCTTTATCGGATAGCAGGAGTAGATTTTACGCTGATTGATGGTCTTGATGCTTTAACTGTTCAGACCATTTTATCTGAGGTGGGATTAAACCCGAAACGCTTTCCCAGCGTTAAACACTTCACCTCTTGGTTGGGTTTATGTCCTGGTCAAAAAGTGACCGGCGGTAAGGTCAAAAGCTCTCAAACTCGTACTGTTGTCAATCGTGCTGCGAATGCTTTTCGCATGGCGGCTTTTTCTCTGACTCACAGCCGTTCTGCTCTGGGTGCATTTTATCGCCGTTTACGTTCTCGCTTGGGCGCACCCAAAGCAATAACTGCTACTGCACACAAGCTGGCTCGTTTGTTCTACCAAATTTGGACGACTGCTGGACGATATTCTGATCCTGGTATGGAATACTACGAGCAAAAATACCAGGATCTGATCCTCAAAAATCTTCAGAAGAAAGCGCAAGCTTTTGGTCTTCAACTTATCCCCAAATCCCAAGATAAGGAGGAAGCTTCATTTTATCAAACCCTTTCTACATAAGCTTTACATCAAGTGTTTCTTGAAAG
>NZ_JBIQNW010000175.1:0-1684 GCF_047228265.1 Nostoc sp. UIC 10607
ACTTTACCGTATATACCGTGCTGTCTCCTAAATCCTTTACCAGCAAGCTTTTTGAGACTTAACGGGAAAAGTCAGGTTAAAGAAGCAGGCATCACCGTGCCAAGCAGTACTATAGCAATCCTATTTGACTAGCCAAGTGATCGCTGCCAGTTGTCAAAGCATCTTTCCAGGATTTAAGAACTCGTGGCTCGGAGTCGGCGTTAGCGGAGTGGCTCTTGCGGGCGTGCAGGATCTAGTTGGCCCAACCACTAATCTTTCTGCCCGTAAGAGCCACCGACTCCGAGAGCGAAGCGGTCACGAGTTCGTCGGATCAACATGAGATCATCGGCTAAAACCCCGCCCCCGTTGCTTTTGCTCCAGCATCTCTTGCTGCTGTTGCTGCTGTTCAATAAGAATCTCATTCCAAGTTAGCCCCGACGGTACAATTCTTTTAGCCTGGGGTAAAATTTCCTGAACGACCTGGGCAGCATCATTTCCTTGATCATCATTATTAAATGCCAGCCCAATCCTGTTGATATTTCTGAGGAATTCTACTGGCAAGTTATTCGGGTCATCCACTGCCATGTACATTGTTCTAACTGGTGGTTGCCCCTTGTGTCCGTCTCTGTCAATCTCTGCCATTGACAGCGCATCAATGGGGGAGTCACACAAGAATACTCTCTCGATTTTATCGTCTGCCTCTCCACCTAATTTCAGGTGAAACCAACATGAAGAGCGATCGCTGTTTTCGGGGTACTCCGTACAACGATTGTCAAGACGTGCGGTATCCCAAAGCAGTGCGCCTGACTTTTCACCGTTTAAATCCCGCTTGATAAAGACAACATTTCGGTGCTGGTCTATGTAACCCAACCCCTGCTGCTGTAATGGGTGTACAAGGAAGTTTGTTATACCGCGTTTTTGAGTCAAGAAATGCTGTAATACTGGGCGTAGGCTTTCATCCTCTGGCGGTGGTGTAAACTGAGGTTGTTCTTGTAAGTGTGCCAGTTGATTGTTAGCAATTAGTACCAATTCTCTGGCTTCATCAGTAGTCCATCCGGCTGGACTGGCAAAGATAATTTCTTCAACCTCCTCAAATGGCTTATTATCTAATAACGCCCGTATAGCAATTTCTTTATCTCGGTCAGTCACTAATAAGTTTTGCAAGTCAGCGCTGTAATATTTATATAACTCGGCTGAAAGATTATCTTTTAGCTTTGGTTCATCTGTAGTTATAGTTGGAGTTTGATTAATAGCAACTGCATCCACTGGTTTTTGTGATCTATGGAGTTGCTCTAAATAAACAATCGCTGCTTCCAGGTTGTCGAATATGGTTCTTCCGGCTGATAGCTGGTGCTGATTTTGAGAAAGTTGTTGCGTTAATTCTAATACTGTTTCAGTTAATGCTGAAGAGATAGTCGATTGCTCAATATAATCAAAGATTGATAAAATAGCTTTGTTTTCTACGTGAGATTGCAACTCAGCCGTAACTGCTTCATCAAAGTCACTGAATGTAGTTTTATCTTGAACTAGTTGTTGATGATATTGAGAAACTTGCTCTGTTAACCCTAATACTGCTTGGCTTAAAGCAGACTCGATAGCTGATTGCTCAATATAATCAAAGATTGATGAAATGGCTTTCTGATCTGCATGGGATTGCAACTCAGCCGTAAATGCTTCATCAAAGTCATTGAATGTAGTTTTATCT
>NZ_JBIQNW010000176.1:0-1640 GCF_047228265.1 Nostoc sp. UIC 10607
CACTAATGTATAAAATATCCTTTCCTAAATTTTACTCATCTCAATAATTTTTTTGCACTTGTGAGAAATCCGGGTTTTGGTTTTAAGATTATTACCATATCGTCGGCATACCGTATTGATTGGTGAATATTCTCTATTCCGTTGAGAGCGATGTTAGCTAATAATGGACTTACTACACCACCTTGACAAGTCCCTTGTTCTGGAAAATCAGGGTTTATTCCGGCTTTTAGGCAGCGGAAAATTCCTTGCTTTATACCTTTTGGGGCTATACGGTTATTCATGATTGTGGTGTGTGAAATTTTGTCAAAACACTTTTCAATATCGAGTTCTATAACTCTCTTATTGATTCCATTAGTGCTAGAATTTAGGTTTGAGAACAGAATTTTCTGTGCATCATGTGCTGAACGCCCTGGTCTAAACCCATAACTCCTTTCATGGAATAGTGCTTCGTGTGCTGGTTCTAAAGCATATTTGGCGAGGCATTGCCAGCACCTATCCGCGATAGTGGGAATTTTGAGCATCCTGGTACTTCCGCCCTTTTTAGGAATGGAAATGCTACGTAACTTTTGGTGTTCCCAATTGTCACCAGATGCTTTTAGCAGTTTCTCAAGTTGAAAGCGTTCTTTAGAATTAAGAGACTTTTTACCATCGATTCCTGCCGTTTTCTTTCCAGCATTTAGCTGTGTTACTTGACGAATTGCCAATAGCCTAGCCGCATTGGATTTCAGAATAAGTTTTTGAAGAGATATGGCTTTACGCTTGTTTCCTTCTCGAACTGCTTTAAACACTCGTTTTTGTAGGCGGAATAGATTACACCGAAATTTCTTCCAGGGTAAACTTTTCCATGATTCACTATAGTTTTCTATGTGCCTAATCATACTCTAACTCCAATGAGTGTTTTCTGAACACCTTGCAGCAATTACGCCGCATCCTACCCAACTCAAAGGAGTTCCGTATCTCGTCTTACCTAACTGGGGTTCGACTATCCCAGTACCTTTGAATCGTTTTTATTCGTTCCCTCAGAAGATTGATTGTTCCCTTAGGTGTAGCCATTTCAACCATCAGAAACCCTAGATTCTTGCTGTTGGTGGATAAGACCACAGCGGGTTTTAGCTCTGATAAAGTCGGGTCTAGCTTATGTCCCGCTTCTTAATAGGTCACTTTTCTAGGCTCTGTTTCACCATAGGAACTCCCTATTAGCGCCAGTGTCTTCCCATAACGGAAGTCTGATTGCGCCCTGTTTCCAGCTTCACTCTCCATAAACCGAGTATGGTCGGTGTGGACAGATAAGGAGTCACGCCTGAATCTGGCGGGTAGGACTTTCACCTACATCTGTCTGAGAGTTCACCTCATAGAGATGGCAAGTGTATGTACGGGCTAATTGCCGTCATTTTACTTGCAACGAATCGCACTTATCCTTTAAGTGACAAAATTGGAAGCAAAAGATGTCCTTTTCTGCCAAGTTATCGTTCCAGTGACAATGAGCAACCTGTTTTGAAACCATAAAGCGAGCAACTTGCTCATCTTATGCTTTCAGTGGCAGCTCCAGGAATGTGTGTGAATACAAAATAAGTAACCCTTATCTTTTATCCGATATCAACTACGATTAATACCTCTTCTCCAGATAGCTCAGTGTTTTA
>NZ_JBIQNW010000177.1:0-1636 GCF_047228265.1 Nostoc sp. UIC 10607
GCAGGTTTTGGTTCATATTTGTGATATTCCCCCTCAAGTGTTCCCTTTGTCAATACTCTGCCACCTGAATCCTTACATTGACAAGTAGGTTTAGATATATGATCATTAATTAGCAAAATATTGACAATTAACCTTGTTTGTTATTAATTATTTCCTTAACTAGGATAATCTAAAATTGCTTTGATGCTTGAAGATATAATAATTACTCTGCTAATTTGCAGTACAGAAGAAAAGAAGCTTTACTTTGAGGTGTCCCTCTCACTTTTTAAAAAAGTTTCCACCTGGAATCCTGAATTGTCACCAGTTCCTTTATCAATGAGCGAGGCTATTGAAATTGGTCGGGCTGAAGCTTATCGAAAGCGACCTCAATTCAACTCTTATGTATGTATAGCTGCCTCGATTCAATCTCTGCAACCTCATCCAAAGCCATTTCTATGGTATTGGCATATTGTGTTTGCCCCAGAAATTGATAAGCATATTTGTTATTTAGATCGCAGTGAGATCGTTTTGCTTCTGGACGGTACAGTAATTGAGCCAAAAGTTATTAATATTTCAAATTAGTTCCTACTTTTTTAACAAATTCGGCGAAATTACCCGTCCCTCTTCTGTAAGTGCTCAGGGACAGTCAAAGCAATTCACGCATGACCAATTTTATGAAATGGTCAAAGGAATCCCATTATCTTTGGGTTTTAAATTGAGAATAAACGGAACAGCTTTCAATACCCAATCGGACACGGGTGTATAATTAGCAGCTTCTTCTCCAAAGCTAATAGAAAGCATATCTGTATGAATAATCCCTGGATTGAGGGGTATAGCTGCCATACCAGTTGGCAATTCTTGTGCCAAAGAACGAGTTAATCCTTCTATTGCCCACTTGGAAGCACAATATGGTGCAACTTGGGCTGAAGTCGAACGTCCCCAGCCAGAACTAAAGTTAACAATAATACCCCGTTTCTTTTTCACCATTGCTGGTACGAAATGGCGAATTATATTTGCTACTCCTTTGATATTAATATCTATTAGATCCGAAAATTCTTCAGAAGGTATTTCCCACAAAGGTGCTGGGTAATTAGTAATTGCCGCATTATTTATCACTATATCTGGCGGTGAATACTTGTTCAGTATATGTTCTGCCCATTTTTCTACAAGCTGTTCATTTGCTACATCTACAGATGTGAAATCATTGGGCGCACTAAACTTTTGGCGTATTTTATCGATTGCATCTGATGAACGGGCGCAACCAATAACAGTATGTCCCTGTTGGATAAAACCCTCGGTCATCGCATAACCTAGACCTTTACTTATGCCTGTAATTAAGATGAGCTTACTCATATTTGTCTGCTATTCCTGTTCTGAATCAATAATTCGTGGGAAAAAATAACCACTACCTCTTGCTGTGATAATGAATTCTGGGTTATTCGGATCGGATTCTACCTTTGTCCGTAATCGTGAGATATGCACATCTACCACACGGGTGTCTGTATTCATCTCTGGTACAAAACCCCACAATTGCTGTAATATTTCTAATCGCGAAAAAATCTTTCCTGAATGATTCACTAACCCCGGATTTCTCACAAAGCCTGAAAAAAGAAGAGTCAAAAACTGCCAAAATGACTAATATACCTGAATTCCAGCA
>NZ_JBIQNW010000178.1:0-1621 GCF_047228265.1 Nostoc sp. UIC 10607
CATCCGTGAGAGGTTAAGATAAAGTGCATTTTGTCAACCAGTTAAAATACTCAAAATAGTCTTATTGAAAATGATAATCGTGCGGGGGAGAGGGGGAAGGAGGCGAGCGACGCTCGCCTCCTTCCCCCTCTATTTGATTATCATTATTTTTAATATCTTTGACAACTTAAATAAGATATCAAAAGGTATTGTAACGAGAGAATAACTTTGTCAAAACTGGGCTTAATTCTTAGGTAAATTCAATTATTAAATGAGGTAATGAAAAATTTGGTTTACCGCCATGCCCAAGCGACCAAAACAAAACTCTGACCACCCACACCGACATCATACTCCTACTATAGATAATGAAGCGATAGCTAAACACTTAGAAGCTTTATTAACCCCAGCAGTTTTTGCCCAACAAAAATATTATAAACAGTTAGGATTACGAGACAGAGTTCTCAATTTATCTTTAATGGTAGCAGCAGTACTAACACTGTTGTGGCGACAAGTTCCTGGCGTTCAAGAGTTGAATCGTCTGTTAGCACGAGAAGGTTTATTATGGTGTCCTGTTACTAAAGTTGCTCAACAGTCTTTGTCAGAAAGATTTTTAGTATTCCCTTCGGAATTATTTGAGCGGACGTTTAAAGATTTATTGCCTAAATTGCAATTTAATTGGCAGCAAAGATTCAGGCGGCCATTGCCAGATAGTGTGAAGTTTTCACTTGATAATTTTGAACGAATATGGATAGCTGATGGGTCTACATTGGAGGCTCTATTTCGGAAGCTAAAAAGCTTGGAAGACATGAAAACAGGGCAACTTGCAGGTAAAATTTGTACAGTTATTGATTTAGTTACTCGTTTACCCGTTGAAGTTTGGTTTCACACTAATCCGGCAGCTTCAGACACCAATTTTGAAGCTGCGGTACTCAATTTGGTGACTGCTAAGACTTTAATTTTACTCGACAGAGGTTTCTATCATTTCCAGTTTTTACAACAACTTATTAATCAAGAAGTCCATTTTATTACTCGTTTAAAAGCCAAAGCATCTATTAAATACTTAAAAATTTTTAGCTATGATCATTTACTTAAAGACCGATTGATTCAACTTGGTACTACTCGTCGTGGCGCACCAGTACTGACTTTACGTTTAATCGAGATAAAGGTTGGTAAAACTAGCTATTCTTATATTACTTCTGTTCTCGACCCACAAATATTACCTCCTTACATCGTCGCTGATTTATATCGACGAAGATGGAGAATTGAAGAGGCTTTTTACGTGGTTAAACGTTTATTGGGACTGTCTTATTTATGGACTGGTTCTATTAATGGTATCAAGCTACAAGTTTGGGCAACTTGGTTATTTTATGCTGTTTTAGTTGATTTTGGGGACGCGGTAGCTGATGAATTAGCTTTACCATTTGACCGCATTTCTTTGGAGATGATATTTCGTGGTTTGTACCATTTTAGTGTTGCCTATGACAAAGGTAAGGCGGATGACCCTATTAAGTACTTCGCTGCAAAAGAGAATCAAGATTTAGGAGTTGTTAAAGCGCTGCGAAAACCAGTCTCCAAGCTGGATTTATCCCCTTTTCCTGCACCCTCTTGACAAAAGTGCAATCCCTCTAACCTCTCACCGATG
>NZ_JBIQNW010000179.1:0-1567 GCF_047228265.1 Nostoc sp. UIC 10607
GCAGGTAATTTCTATCTCTTCTTATAATTTTATCCTAGAAGCTCTTTTCTATGCAGCTTCATATTAAATTGGTATTAAACAGGAAATATTGTCCGGGTAATCAGTGCGCTGGCGAACCCAGAAACACTAAGACCTAGCAAAATACTAGTAAACAAAAGACCTATTCGAGGGTTAGAATCTAGTTTTTTGTCTTCTCTACCACCTGTAAAGAATAAAGACCAAGCTTGGGAAGCATTGATAGTCTTAAAGCTATTAAAATCAGGTCTGAAAACAACAGAACCAAATAGCTCAGGAGATTTGAAGTCGAAATCATTGTTCATGTAAATAAGTATAACAAGTATCTTGCCAAATAGCTAGCTTTATGATAAATGGTTACAGATAAAGGCAAGGTAGATATGTCGAGGGTAGCGATCGCCGGCGTTGAGTGGTGATTTTTCAGAGGGAGCTTCCACCCCTTTTTGTCCTTAACACTTGCCCATAAATAAGCCTTTTAGGGAATGTTTTCATTTGAATGGTCAAGTTGAGGTCGAGGCTGAAACAACGGTAAATTAAGGTTTTTGATAATAAACTTTACCAAACTTTACGACGTGTCCGATTTTGCACATAGACCTCTCGGCGGATACCCTACTATGCCAAATATGCTAAGTACGAAGGTAAAACAACTGCCAATGCTCGATTACGTTAGTGCAGGAATCGCGTTTTACATTACAATGCTCCCAGTACAAGAGTGGATATTGGAATTCCGCCTTGGTTATCTCGGTCGCTACTGGAGCCTGATAAGTGTTGCTGGCTTATTAATTGGCTTTTTGCTCTGTGCGCTGATATTTATACCATTAATTATTAATATGGCGCTAGATCCGTTCAAATATCCAGATAATGCTGTGATGAGCGCGATCGCTGCGGTGATTTTTGGTGTAATACTCTGGCTGGGACAGTGGCTAATACTGCGACAGACTGAGATAACACCCAGGATTTTTGCGCTTATCAACACAGTGGTTGGAATTTTTGTCTTCTCTGTGCTGGTGTGGTTCAATCAAAAAAGTTTGGAGTGGAGCGGTGGCCCGATCCGAGGCTGGAAAACTGGACTTATATTTCTAGTGGGTGGTACAGTTACCGGAGCCGCGACGGGTAAGGCTTTGGATTTTTACTGTTGGCGAATCGAGCAGCGATTAATCAGACTCGAGAGGGAGAGAGTAGAGCAAGAAACCCAAGAACGGGAAAGGCTTCTGAAAGAAAGAATTGAGAAGGAGAAATTAGAGCAAGAACGCCTAGAAGCAGAGATGGCAGAACGGAAAAGGATACAGCGAGAGGCGGCTCAAGAGGAAGAACGCTTGTGGTATGAAAAACACGGTCAAGACTATGCAGATTATGCAGATTATGAGGATGAGGAAGAGTAACTTTGTGCTGTAATGAACCGATTAAGTCTGTTAAAATTCGCTTTTGCCCTTACTGGGGTTTTTCCTATAAAAAGTCTGTTAATTCTGTTGTGGTTGGCGTCACCGTGCCAAAACGGGAAAATTGTACGCTAAGGCTGAAACCCTTCCCCCATAAGCATTTTAGCCACCAA
>NZ_JBIQNW010000180.1:0-1383 GCF_047228265.1 Nostoc sp. UIC 10607
GCTCAAGCGCACATATCCGGGGGAACCTGAAAAGCAGGTGTCACACGAGACGATCTATCGCAGCCTGTTCATTCAGGCGCGCGGCGTGCTGAAAAAGGAGCTCCTTGAGCACCTGAGGGCGAGGCGCACGGTCCGCCGATCCAGGCACGCCAGCATGAAACGAAACGGGCTCGGCCAGATCAAGAATGCCGTATCCATTAGCGAGCGACCGCCGTCGGTTGAAGATCGTGCGGTGCCAGGCCATTGGGAGGGCGACCTGATCGGTGGATCGGGGAATAGTTATGTCGCAACGCTTGTCGAGCGCCATTCGCGCTACGTGATGCTGGTCAAGGTTGCGAACAAGGATACCGAAAGCGTTGTCTCGGCACTGATCAAGCAATCCCAGCGATTGCCCAGCGAACTTTACCGGTCGCTGACCTGGGACAGAGGCAAGGAACTCGCGGACCATCAACGCCTGACATTGGCCACCGAGGTCGATGTCTACTTTTGTGATCCTCGATCTCCCTGGCAGCGCGGGTCAAACGAAAACACCAACAGATTGCTGCGCCAATATCTCCCGCGTGGCACCGATCTGTCCTTGCACAGTCAGGCGAAGCTTAGTGCCATTGCAAGGCAGCTCAATGAAAGGCCGAGAAAGACCTTGCTCTATCAGACGCCGGCTGAGAAGTTCGCAGAATGTGTTGCAGCGATCGGTTGAACTCGCCGCGCAGGGCAGACATTCGGCCGATTTTGCACGTCGTTGAAGGTCAACAACAGATATCCATCGGAACACCACAACAGCGTCGCCACCCTGAAGCGCCAAATCGCCTCGCTCTGAATTCGGATTTGGCCGATCCAGCGCCTGATGGTATGTTCCTCCCTACAATTTTAATGAGAGGGCGCGATGACTGAAGCGAAACTCGCTCCGAACCTGCCGGACTGGATGCTCGAGCACGCGAACCGCTATCTTTCGAGCGGCGGAACTGACGGGCACATGTACAAGGTAACGGTGCCGCAGCACGGTGAACTGACGGTGCCGTCGCTGCTGCTGACCACCACCGGCCGCAAGTCTGGCGACAAGTTCATATTTCCGCTGTTTTACGGAATGGACGGCAGTAATTACTTCGTAGTCGCCTCAAAGGGAGGCGCGCCCGAACACCCAGGCTGGTATCGCAACATTCTTGCGAACCCCGACGTTGAAGTGCAGGTCGGGACCAAGAAGATGAAGGCGCGGGCCAGGACGACGGCGGGCGAGGAACGCCTCCGGCTTTGGAAACAGGCGCTCGAATTTTGGCCGCCCTACGCCGACTATCAGCTAAAGACTGAGCGCGAGATACCCGTGGTCGTGCTGGATCCAGTCCACTAGGGTACGTGGTGGCCGACGCCGCAGCGACGGAACCGCGC
>NZ_JBIQNW010000181.1:0-1448 GCF_047228265.1 Nostoc sp. UIC 10607
ACGGTATATACGGTAAAGTAATAAAAATCTGGTGTTAAAGGTGACGAGCAATGCTGGACTGGTGGGAGAAGAATTTTGCAACTATAGAATTTGGCGATCGCCGATTGAATGAGCGTGCAATGTCGATAGGCTATGCTCTAAGCCTTGGATTTGGGAAAGGACTGTCAGAAATCTTCAGCAATGGAAAAGTACTCAAAAGAGCCTATGAGTTTTTGCCAACCCAAAAGTGGAATTTTCCAGTGTGATTGAGCCGCACTGTCAAATGACGGCGGAGATTGTTGCAGAAAGCGATGTAATGCTGTGCGTCGGAGACACAACTTTTCTTGATTATGGCAGTATTAAGGCTAAAAAAGAAGGTTACGGCCCAATTGGGAAAGGCGGTAACGGCTTAATATTGCACAGTGCATTAGCGATAAAACCTGAGAGTGGTCAATCTGTTGGGTTGTTGTGGCAAAAACTATGGAATCGGGAGCCAAAAGCGAAACCGCCGCTAGATGAAACTCTAACACAGAAGAAACAGCGACAACTAGCAGCCCGTAAAGAAGCCCGCAACCGACCCTTTGAGCAAAAAGAATCATACAAATGGGTAGAAGCACTCACCACTGTTGAAAACCTTGTAAGCCAGCACACGCGAGTAATTCATGTTTTTGACCGCGAAGGTGATATCACAGAAGTTTTTGATAAAATCCGCCAACTTCATCACACGGGAGTAATAGTTCGTGCGGCTCATAACCGCAGTTTAGATTCAGATAGTGAACGTCTGTGGTCGAAATTAGAAGCACAACCCATTAGTTTTGAACAAGAAATCGAATTGCCCCCGACTCAAAAGCGTCTATCGCGTCAAGCCAAACTGTCTATCAGGTTTTGTGCTGTTAATCTTCGCACTCCTTACCGTTTTGATAATCGTGACCCACTACCTGTGTATGCTGTTTATGCCACAGAAGTTGATTGTCCTGATGATGAAACTCCAATCGAGTGGATGTTGCTCACCACAGAAGTTATCGCAGATATCCAGACAGCTTCGATGATTTTACGCTGGTATTCTTATCGTTGGCGGGTTGAGGAATATCATAAAATTTTCAAGTCTGGCTGTCAGGTAGAAAAATATCGGCTTGCTGCTGAGGGTATGAAAACCCTAATTGGTTTTTTAAGTGTGATTGCTGTTGAGCTTTTACAGTTAACTTATTTACACCGTACTCAACCCTTAGCCCCGGCAATTGAAATTCTCAATCCCCTTGAACTCAGGATTTTAAAAGCTAAGTCTCCCAAACTTCCCAAAGTACTAACAGTTAGTTGGGCTGTTGAAGCTGTTGCTCGTCTTGGTGGCTATCTTGAACATCGAAGTAAAACACCCATCGGTATTCAGGTACTGTGGCGAGGCTGGTTAAAATTACACGACCTTTGTGAAGGCTGGCAGCTTGCAAAAGAGACTTAACGGGAAAAGTCAG
>NZ_JBIQNW010000182.1:0-1441 GCF_047228265.1 Nostoc sp. UIC 10607
GTCTCTTTTGCAAGCTGCCAACCCTCACAGAGGTCGTGTAATTTTAACCAACCTCGCCACAGTACCTGGATACCAATAGGTGTTTTACTTCGATGTTCTAAGTAGCCGCCAAGACGAGCTACAGCTTCAACAGCCCAGCTAACTGTTAGCACTTTGGGGAGTTTGGGAGACTTAGCTTTTAAAATCTTGAGTTCAAGGGGATTAAGAATTTCAATGGCAGGGGCTAAGGGCTGAGTGCGGTGGAGATAAGTTAAGCGCAAAAGCTCAACAGCTATTACGCTTAAAAAACCAATGAGGGTCTTCATCCCATCAGCAGCAAGCCTATATTTTTCTACCTGACATCCAGACTTAAAAATTTTATGGTATTCTTCAACACGCCAACGATAAGTATACCAGCGTAAAACTGTAGAAGCCATCTGGACATCTGCAATAACTTCCGTAGTCAACAACATCCACTCCACAGGTGTTTCACCATCTGGGCAATCAATCTCAGTGGCATAAACAGCATATACGGGTAGAGGTTCACGGTTATCAAAACGATAGGGAGTACGGAGATTGACCGGACAAAATCGTACAGCCAGCTTGGTTTTACGGGCAGAACGCTGTCCAGTCTGGGGTAATTCGATTTCCTGTTCAAAACTGGTAGGTTGTGCAAGGAGTTTTGACCAAAGACGCTCGCTCTCGGAATCTAAACTGCGGTTATGAGCCGCGCGAATAAGAACTCCGGTGTGCTGGAGTTGGCGAACTTTATCGAAAACTTCTGTAATATCACCTTCCCGGTCGAAAACATGAATCACTTGCGTGTGCTTACTCACAAGGTTTTTTATAGTGGTGAGCGCTTCTACCCACCTGTAAGATTCTTTCTGTTCAAAGGGACGGTTTCGGGCTTCTTTACGTGCTGCTGCTTGCCGTTTTTTCTTCTGTGTTGGAGTTTCATCTTTTGGCGGTTTCTGTTTTGCTTCTCGATTCCAAAGTTTTTGCCACAACAGACCTATTGATTGGCCTTTGTCCGGTTCTATGGCTAAAGCACTGTGTAATATTAAACCGTTACCTCCCTTACCAATTGGGCCGTAACCTTCTTTTTTAGCCTCAATACTGCCATAATCAAAAAAAGTCGTGTCTCCAACACACAGCACTACGTCGCACTCTGCAACAGTTTCCGCAGTCATTTGGCAATGCGGCTCAATCACGCTGGGAAATTGCACTTTTGGATTAGCAAAAACTCATAAGCCCTTTTAAGTACGGTTCCATTACTGAAAACTTCCGACAGCGCTTTGCCGAATCCCAAACTTAGAGCATACCCGATTGACATTGCACGCTCATTCAATCGGCGATCGCCTAGAGATATGGTTGCAAAATTCTTTTCCCACCAGTCCAGCATTGCTTGTTACCTTTAGCACCCGATTTCAATTACTGTACCGTATTTGCTGTGCTGTTTCTT
>NZ_JBIQNW010000183.1:0-1346 GCF_047228265.1 Nostoc sp. UIC 10607
ATCCACTAATGTATAAAATATCCTTTCCTAAATTTTACTCATCTCAATAATTTTTTTGCACTTGTGAGAAATCCGGGAATAGTTGTGGATAATGGTGCCGAGTTCCACAGCCATTATTTCGATCAACTTTTAGCAACTTATGCTTGTACCAAAAAACATCGCCCACCTGCTTATCCTCGATTCGGCTCAGTCGTGGAGAGACTATTTAGAACTGCCAACACCCAACTGATTTATGAATTGCTTGGCAATACCCAACTTACAAGAAAACATCGTTGTGTAACTAAATCTGTTAGTCCCTCAAAACAGGCAGTGTGGACGTTAATTGTCTTATATTCGGCTCTTTTATCGTGGGGTTACGAAGTATATGAGCAACGCGAACATCCAGCACTAGGACAAACACCTCGTGATGCCTTCAATGTCGGAATTGCACTCGGTGGTAGCAGACTGCACAGACGAGTAGAATATGACAACATCTTCCGTATTCTCACTTTACCCGCACCCCAACAAAGTAAACGTAAAATTCAACCAGGTCAGGGAGTGAAAATTCATAACATTTACTACTGGAATAATGAATTCCGTAATCCGGAAATTGAATTTACATCAGTTGATGTTAGATATGACCCCTGGGATGCTGGAATTGCTTATGCCTTAGTTCAGGGACAATGGGTAGAGTGTATCTCAAAGTACTACCAATACTTTAAAGGACGCTCAGAAAAGGAAATTCAATTAGTTAGTGCAGAATTGCTAGCTCGCAAACGACTACAAGGTCATAATTTTATTAACTCAGACCGAGAGTTAGTACAGTTCCTTAACTCTGTTGAGTTAACAGAAGAAAAATTGCTATTACAACGTCTAAAAAATGCTGAAAATAAAAGCGTTTTACAACTGATTGAAGACCCGTCTATAGTTAGATGTGTTTCTGATCAGCTTCACTCAGATTTTGAGAATAATTCATCTGAAGTTAATTTGCTTGAATCGGAAAACAATTATTTAGAAACCGACCAATTAATGGACATAAAAAATAAATTAGTATCCCTAGAATACTATGGAGAGTTCTGATGAGTGACGAAGAAGGCTTTCCTAAGCAACTACTTGAGCAATCTATTCCTGAGAGAATTGCTTACTTTAAAAATTACACAATGGCGCATCCGAAATTGCTGTCAGCCTCGCAAAAGCTCATGCTCACTGTTGAAGAGCCTGCTGCAACTTCACTCATGTTTCTGTTCGGGCCAACAGGTGTTGGTAAAACTACCTTACTACGTCGTATGAGGCATCACCGTGCCAAAACGGGAAAATTGTACGCTAAGGCTGAAACCTATATTACATAAGCATTTTAGCGATACTTA
>NZ_JBIQNW010000184.1:0-1332 GCF_047228265.1 Nostoc sp. UIC 10607
ATTGTCTGTAAACAAGTATTAAAACATATAAGTATTTTAGCGATCGCTCTTTGGAGAAAAACTTTTTGGTTTACTGATAAACGACCCTGATTTCTCCGCCAAAAATTCCTGAGCAAAACTCTCGCACAGTACGCAAAAAGTTTGGAAAGTTTTTACTATACTTCCACAATTTCAGGATTTAAGAACTCGTGGCTCGGAGTCGGCGCAGCGGAGTGGCTCTTGCGGGCGTGCAGGATCTAGTTGGGCCAACCAGTAATCTCCATGCCCGTAAGAGCCACCGACTCAGAGAGCGTAGCGGTCACGAGTTCGTCGGGTCAACATAAGGTTATCGGCTCAAACCTTGCCCCTGTTGTTTTTGCTCCAGTATCTCTTGCTGCTGCTGTTGCTGTTCAATAAGAATCTCATTCCAAGTAAGCCCACTAGGTGCAATTCTTTTAGCCTGGGGCAGCATTGACTTCACGACTAGGGCCGCTTCATTTCCCCGATCATCGTTATTAAATGCCAGCCCAATTCTGCTGATATTTCTGAGGAGTTCTACTGGCAGGTTATCCGGGTCATCCACTGCCATGTACATTGTTCTCACTGGTGGTTGCCCCTTTTGTCCCTCTCTGTCAATCTCTGCCAAGGACAGCGCATCAATGGGGGAGTCACACAAGAATACTCTCTCGATTTTATCGTCAGTCTCTCCACCCAATTTCAGATGAAACCAGCCCTGCTGGAGGCGATCGCTATTTTCGGGGTACTCCGTACAACGATTGTCAAGGCGTGCGGTATCCCAAACCAGTGCGCCTGACTTTTCACCGTTTAAATCCCGCTTGATAAACACAACCTGAGCCTGCTGATCTATATAAGCCAACCCCTGGCGTTGTAATGGTTGCACAAGAAAATTGGTTATACCGCGTTGCTTAGTAAGGTAATACTGTAATACTCGCCTTTTGCTTTCATCCTCTGGTGGTGTAAACTGGGGTTGTTTTCGGAAAAGTTGCTGTTCTGGTTGTTCTTGTAAGTGTGCCAGTTGATTATTAGCGATTAGAACTAATGCTTTAGCTTCATCAGTAGTCCATCCGGCTGGACTGGCAAAGATAATTTCTTCAACTTCTTGGGGTGGTTTATTATCTAATAGCGCCCTAATAGCAATTTCTGTGTCTCGGTCAGTCACTAATAAGTTTTGCAAGTCGGCGCTGTAATACTCATATAACTCGGCTGAAAGATTATCTTTTAGCTTTGGTTCATCTGTGGTTATAGTTGGAGTTTTATTAAGAGCAATTGCATCCACTGGTTTTTGTGATCTATGCAGTTGCTCCAAATAAACAATCGCTGCTTCCAGGTCGT
>NZ_JBIQNW010000185.1:0-1302 GCF_047228265.1 Nostoc sp. UIC 10607
CTTAGTGGTGCAGAAAACTCTCCGGAGTCTCAAGTTGAGAACACAGTGACACGGGAGAACTCAATTTGTTGCTCTATCTGCGTTCGTTTTTTGAGTGAAGCAGTGGCAGGTGGAGGACTCTTTCGAGGTAAGGTAGCTAATAAGGGAATTGGGAGGCGTTGATAACACAAACGTTCAATTTCCCGTAATCCTAATTGTAAAAAACTTAATCCCCGAAGACTATGCCAGTCGAGCATTTTGCGCCGGTCTTCGTGAACGACAACCAGAGCAACGGCAATGGCAATCAGGGTGGCAGCAGCCAGCAGCATCAATAGACAATTGAGGGCTTGAGCATCCCGCAAGTGAGAACGGATTAGCTCAAAAGCTGCCGATTTGTAATCCTTAAAATGCGGTTCTATTCCCCCAAATCGCTGACCATAGATTTCAAAAGTCTGTAATGAGGGAGGCACATCTGAGAGGACAGCCCAAGGCTGACTAGCCAGGGCTAAATTAGCGGTTGCCAGATGACACTGAATGTCTTGTAAAACCGTAACTTCTCGAAAGAGATAGGCTTCTCCCTCTGGGGGTAAAAGATCAGCAACCGCAGATGTTTTACCATTGGAGCGCGTAATGTTCAGGTCAGATTTCGCACGAATTGCCCACGACCATTGATGCTCCCGTAACCATCGGATCAACGCACCGTGTTCAAACCCTCGGTCTGCTAATAATGTTACCGAACATCCTTGCGGTAGCAGTCGCAAAGTGGTTTCTAACACCGGGCAGTAGTCTTCAAAACCGACCGTCGCACTGCCGTGTGACAACACCGTTTGCCCCAAAGGAATCGAGCGTCCTCCCCAAACTAAACATATCTCAATTAGACAATACTCATCCCATAACACGCTAGTATCGAGTGTCAGCGTCATTGGCATTCCCGACCATGCTGTCATAAACTGCTCTAACAGGGGAAAATAGAAGGTTTCGGCGTTGATTTTGGGATTATGGACAAAATAGTTTAATCGCTCCATGTGGCTGCGCGCTTTGCAGTCCCGATGACTCAGATAGGGCAACCAGTGGCTCAGACAGGCGCTCTGAGCTTGTAAAATTGCCGCCACATTCTCACAAAACACTTGTAAATGTCGTTGGTCTTGAGGGTGAATCCATTGACTTACTTGAGCTTGCAGTTGACGATAAAGATGGGGGACTAACATGGGGTAGTTTTTTGTGTGGAAACTTGAGCATCCCATGTCGTCCCCCTCTCTGTCACCCTTGTCTCAGTAAAATCCTCCATATATCAAGCATTCAGGACTTTTCTGCACCAGTAAG
>NZ_JBIQNW010000186.1:0-1290 GCF_047228265.1 Nostoc sp. UIC 10607
TCATTTTCACTAACTGGCTTTTGAGTATTTTAGCTGATTGACAAAATGCACTTTTACTTAACCTGTCACGGGTGCCCCGTGAGGGGATTTGGTTATTGGAAACTGCCGGAGTTGCTGGTTCAAGTCGAGGCGCAACATAATGTTTCAGTCCCCGTGAGGGGATTTGGTTATTGGAAACTCTTAGCCCATATTGAGCATTAACAGCCATAAAAATGTTTCAGTCCCCGTGAGGGGATTTGGTTATTGGAAACCGCTCGGTGCTGAAACTGTTACAGAGCAGGCTTCCTGGGAAGCATTTTGGCAAACCTCAAAAATAGGTCGATTTCAGCCACTCTTATTGCGACTAAATGTCAACTTTCCTTAGCACTAAAACTGTGAAACTATTTACTTGTCAAGGTTCTGGCGATTTTGGCAGATCCCCAGGGTTTTTGACCCCGCTTCGACTTGCCAAATATCAAACTGATTCCATAATCATAAGATGTGTATTTATTATTGTCTATATTAATGGAGTAAGAGGACTCCCGTTAAGTCTTCGACTGTAACGGGAGATGAATTGCGACCAATATAAGACTGAGCGCAGCGAATCATTGTTTTGGTTGGTCTTGTTTCTCAACGTAATTTTTTAACTGCTCAACCGTGACAGCTCCACAACTAGCAACAAAATACGCACCAGTCCAAAAATAAGGCTTATTGTAGAAGTATTTTTTAGCCAACCAAGGAAACTCTTTGCGAATCAATCTACTGCTCACTGTTTTGATATTCCCAATCAGAGAAGATAGTGGTTTATCTGGTTTGTAGTCAATTAATAAGTGTACATGGTCTACTTCACCGTTGAACTCTAACAACTCACAGTCCCATTTTTTTAGGGTATCTGTGATTATTTCTTTTAACCTGTTGAGTATTTCTGCATTAATAGCTTTTCTACGGTACTTCACGACTAGAAGGATGTGAGCGTTAAGTCTATAAACAGACCTAAAACCATGATTATACATATATTGACAAGAGTTAGCGGTAAATAGTATATTATCACAATAGTTTTTCAATGCCGTATTGATGCTAGATGTACTGAAGGTCAGAATTTATCCCAACCAAGAGCAAGAAATAAGATTCGCCAAAAGCTTTGGATGTTCTCGGTTTGTTTGGAATTTTTACCTCAACAAGACTAATACTCAATATCAAGAGACAGGCATTGGGATGACCAGTTTTAATTAAAAATTATGGCTCTCCCAGACTAGATATGTTAAATTAACAACAGAAATACCAATTTAGTAAAACCCTTCTTCTAAAATT
>NZ_JBIQNW010000187.1:0-1271 GCF_047228265.1 Nostoc sp. UIC 10607
AAGGCGATGGTCAAAATGTCAAGCAGGATATGGAGATAAGTTCAAAGCGGGTTGTCGTCGGGATTTGGGTTGAGATTTAACAATGCCCAAATCTCGATTTTTGGGAGAAGTAAGATAAGCAATAAGGTCATTTGAAAGTTCTTGATTATAGGCATGATTAAAGTGATAAAATGAACGAAACAACATCTCAATAGAAATTTTTTCAGCTTCCATCTCGAATTCATTAGCAACTGTATCGGCCAGATCAATTAAAACAGCATAAAATAGCCAAGTTGCCCAAATTTGCAGCTTGACGCCATTAATTGAGCCAGTCCACAAATATGACATTTTCAACAATCGTTTAACTAGACCAAAAGCAGTTTCGATGTGCCACCGACGACCGTAAAGGTCAGCGACAAGGTAAGGAGGTAAGTCAACTGGATTGGTAACAGAAGTAATGTATCTATACCAAGTATTTTCACGCCTAATTTCGACCAAACGAACAATAATTGGCTTTGCTCTTCCTCGCTTGTGTCCCAATTCAATTATTTGGTCAACTACTTGTGGAGTATGAGTTAGAGTTCTTTGTACACGATAGCTTGCCTTTTTTAAACGGGTAATCCAAGCAATACCAGTTCTCATGAGTACGGCAAACTCAGTAAAATCATAAAAACCCCTGTCAAAAACAAGTAAAGTTCCATCAGGTGTACAACCATGCAACCAATCCCACATTGTTGCATCCGAGCAATTGGGATTCTCATCAAAAGTAATTTTGACGGGTAAATAAGTTGTGATATCAACGATTGTGTAAATTTTTCCACCTAAAGAAACAGCTTTTTCTTGCAGACTCTCCAGGTGACGAAAAAGTGCTTCTAATGTTGAACCATCCACAGCCCAGATTCTTTTGAATTTGGTTTTTGCAAACCTAATACTTGCAGGTAGTGGGCGGTTTTTTCTCTTGAGCCATCTGGCTTGTAACTTTGGAATTAATTCCATCATTACTTGTTCAAATATCGATGCTGGAAACTCTAGAAATCGCTTAGATAATGCTTGTTGCGATACGCAAGTCGCTTTGCACCACAACAAATCTTCTCGATTTAATAACCGATGTCACTCACGCACCGATGGTACTTGTCGCCACAGTAGTGTTAACACTGCTGCCACCATTAGAGGTAAACCCAGAATCCGGTCACGTAACCCCAACTGCTGGTAATACGACAGTTGATTGTATACCAGTGGTGTTAATAGCTCTTCCATCCGCGCCGCGATTACTTCGTTTTCTGGCGCTGGCA
>NZ_JBIQNW010000188.1:0-1240 GCF_047228265.1 Nostoc sp. UIC 10607
CTGACAGGTGTAGGTTTTTTACACAGGTGTGAGTATTCATTAGTATTGCTGTAAAGATAGGTATGAAACCAGGGTCGATACAGAACTAAAAATGCTAAAAAATAAGCATCTTAGAGATTGGTCATGTATAGTATCACAGCAAATGAATCATTTGTCGCTACCAGAAGTGGCAGGATTAGCGACATGGAGTTTTGGCATGGTGATAACCAAATCGAGTAGTTTAACTCAGGTATCTAACTTCATTGCCAAGGTAAATGGAGAAAAGCCAAATACGGTACGTCAGCGACTAAAGGAATGGTATCAGGAAGCAGAAGCTAAAAGAGGAAAAAAGCGCTCTAGTCTTGATGTCAGCAGTTGTTTTGCACCATTAATGCGATGGGTAATTAGTTTACTGCCGAGAAATATCAATCAAATCGCCTTAGCACTTGACGCGACAAGTATTAGTGACAAGTTCGTAGTCTTATCGATGAATATTTTGCTTGCAGGCTGTGGAATCCCGATAGCGTGGTGCGTTGTCAAAGCGACCGAACCTGGAAGTTGGAAACCACATTGGCAAAAACTCATCGAAAAACTTCAAAATGCCATTCCTTGTAGCTTTGATGTGATTGTGACTGCTGACCGAGGATTGTATGCTCCTTGGCTGTATCAACTAATTGTCGATGCTGGCTGGCATCCGTTTTTACGCATTAACCATCAAGGAACTTATAGAATTCCACCAGACAATACATGGCACTCACTTGCTGTTGTGGTTCGGACTCCAGGAGTACTATGGTCTTCAAGAGTTGTTTGTTTTCAAACACACCCACTCCCATGCACGTTACTTGCTTGTTGGGATATTGGCTATAAAGACCCGTGGTTAATTCTGACCGACCTTGAACCACAGCAGGCTGACCCATTATGGTATGGGTTACGTCCTTCGACTGAATGTGTCTACCGTGATATCAAATCTGACGGTTGGCAATGGCACAATACCCGTTTGCTTTATCCAAAGCGTGCAGAGCGTCTTTGGTTAGCCATTGCTGTTTCTACCCTTTGGATGGTTATGCTTGGTGGTGATGCTGAAAATCAATCACTTACCCCAAATCTAGAACAACTTCCCCCTCAACACATCGCTTTCTCAAAACCTCTCAACCGAAAACCATTACGCCAAATCTCTTGTTTTCTCCTCGGTTTACTTACCCTCAGTGCTAACCTACTTAACAACATTCCAATCTATCTTCATCGCTGGAGTTCTTTTCCT
>NZ_JBIQNW010000189.1:0-1216 GCF_047228265.1 Nostoc sp. UIC 10607
GGGAGCAGGGAGAGAAAGAGTTTGAGCTTTATTTACTTTTATTTACATAGTTTGGTTTTATTGCACCGACTTACTTATTCTAGAAAATACCCTCTTTAGCACATGGGTAAAACAACGGCTAATGCTTGATTATTTGACAGCGAGTATTGCATTTTGGATGACTTTGTTTGGAGTACAAGAGTCGTTGTTAGAATTTCGCCTGTCCACCGCAAACACAGACAAATTTCTTAATGCTCCTCCAAAGTGAAAATATTAACCCTCTATTATCAGGCTAAGATGTGTTCAATGCACAAAATTACCCTGGCTTTTATCCCTCTTTAGTAGTAAAGGAGAATTTTTGTGTAGCCAAGGGACTTATAGTAGCCAAAATCTCATTGAGACAGGCAGCGCGGTCTTCTGCCTTGGTGCTAGCTCCTGCCTTTGGGAGCTATATCTGCATAGTATTTATTGAACTCTTAGAGCACGATCGCAATCTAAAAATTTTATTAGCTTTTAACCTTTTAATATCAAGCAGATAAACGTTATTCGCTTAAATTCAAGATTAAAATCATGATTTTAACTTGCTAAAGGAGTCCGAAATTAGCAATTCTGACAAAAGAAAGTTTTATCGCAAAAAACTACTTTTGTCGGTAATTAGCAACGCTGTCAATAATAGTACAAGCAACTGCTTTCAATTAAGACCGATTGTCTCGTGTGTTTCCTGTGTTCCCGATTTAGCTGAGTTTCCCTAATTCCTATGAGTTACAAAAAATACGTTGCTGGCATTCAAAGCATTGCCAAACTAAAGCACCAATATTCCTTACAGATTTGTAGTGCATTAGCTTACAAGCAAAGGCAGTATCCGTGATCGCAACCTACACATACCGGATACTGCTAACTTCAACACCTATGCTAAGGCTTGAATACTTAACGAGCGCCATGCAGACATGCAGACTTAGTTGGTTGGCTGGTTGTGGTTAAAAAATATCACTGATGACTAATAATTACTATTGACAGTAACTTTCAAGCGTAAAAGTAGAATATCGACATGCTAGAGGATAATACAGCGAGATTTGCTTTAAAAACTGAGCTTTTATTACGTATAGAGAAATTGGGACTACAGCAAAGCCTATTTCCAAACTCTGACGAACTTATTGATCAACCTGACTTTTCCCGTTAAGTCTCTTTTGCAAGCTGCCAACCCTCACAGAGGTCGTGTAATTTTAACCAACCTCGC
>NZ_JBIQNW010000190.1:0-1210 GCF_047228265.1 Nostoc sp. UIC 10607
GGAGCCGTGTAATGGGAAACTATTAAGCACGGTTTTGAAGACCAACGGGGTTGGTGACAACCTCGTTGAGTTTACTTTTTCCACATACTCAAATTCGCCTTTGCCATCCATTGAGGGGCCTTTCGCCCAACGACCTTCAGAACTTTCTGTGCCTTCTGAGTGATTCCAGAACTGATAGGCAAATTCGCGTTTCTCTAATTCCAATGGGAAGGAACTGGGGACTGGCGTAGTTTCCAATCCAGAGCTTTCTAAATCCTCAATGGTTGCTAGCCACAAGTTTTGATGCATGGTATCACGAGCGATCATAAAGCTCAAGGTATCTTTCACCCCTGGATCATCCGTCATTTCATACAGCCGTACTGCTTGCAAACGTCCCTGATTTTCCGCGTGGAGATTAGACGGAAATCTGCCAACAGGTTACCACTGAAGACAATAAAGCGACCGTTCCAAGGATAGCCGACGCTATCAGATGGTGTTGCACCCAAACCAGACACAATAGCGTGTTGGGGGTTCATCGCCGCCGCCATAATTACATCCCGTGGGCTACTACCGCCCATTACGGCACCTACTACCGCATCTTTTGCGCTTTCTTCTTGCATTTTGAGCGGCGCTTTATCTAGAAGATGGGCAATCATCGTCGCCAGCATCTCAATATGACCGATTTCCTCAGTACCAACATCTAGCAGCATATCTCGGTACTTGGCAGGGCCTCGACAGTTCCAGCCTTGAAACAGATACTGCATCATCACGGTCATTTCACCAAAAGTCCCGCCGATGAGTTCTTGAATTTTCATTGCGTAAACTGCATCTGGTTTTTCTGGCGGCTTAAAATATTGGAGTTTCTTATTGTGATAAAACATTTGAATTCCTCATCCTCATTAATTGCAGATGTCGCTGACGCAAAATCAAAACAGTTGCCAAACTTTTATGCGATTTTGTGTAGCCTTTTATTACTAGGAAACTAATCAAATGCTTTATCTTCATCAGCCTCTAGTCTGATAAAAAAAATACTTTTAAATAAGTATTCCGACTATGGCTTTTTTATTTATAGTTCTGTCTAGGAAAGGATTTCAGAAAACCCTGACTTCTTTCGAGAAAGGTATAACCAAAAGACAGTAGGGGCGCACAGGTGTCATTGGTGTCAACTTAAGCTTAAACCCTTTTCAAATCTCGTTTCCAGCCTCTGGCTGGAAATGCACTTCAATTGCGG
>NZ_JBIQNW010000191.1:0-1198 GCF_047228265.1 Nostoc sp. UIC 10607
AAATCCCAAGATAAGGAGGAAGCTTCATTTTATCAAACCCTTTCTACATAAGCTTTACATCAAGTGTTTCTTGAAAGTCAAAAGCGCAAAACAATCTTGAAGTACAGTCATGAGGAAAAAAGCGATCGCTTAATACTTACATCTCTGCAACAGATTATGCTAGGGCATCTGCCCGAAAAAGAGATTTATATCCAATTAATAAATTCTTCAGCAAGAGACTCGTATTTTCCATAAATTTGGTGTACCTTGTTAATTCCGTGCAAATTATTTATACCTAACTTCTCCCAAATTTACTCATCCAAATTTTGAGCCAATGCCTTTGAAGGAACAGCACATGAAAACTTCTAATGATATAGATACCAAGAAGATCATCAAAAAATCCGACAAGCTTACCCTGAGACAGATGAAGCTAATCGAGGAGGCTGAAGACCAACTTCTTCAAGCTAATACTGACAATTCTACTGCCCCTGTGGTTGAGGTTGATGAGCAACCAGTAGCGATTTCAGAGCCTAGAGTTCCTGACTATATTCCATTGCTTGACAATCCTCCAGTACAATCTGTGGGTAATTCCGGCTGGCAAGTTTCTGATGTCTGGCGGGATATTCGGGTGGATGATTTTTGTAGTTGATGGTAGCGAAAAGCAAGCGCCCAGCCTACCAGATCGCTTCCAAAATCAAGTTCAAGTTTCATGTTCACTCTGATTAAGATATAGGTATTTGACCTCAAGGGTGTCGATACTCATGGTGCAAGACCAGATTTTGCTGAATGATTGGCATGTAATAGCCCGCTCGCAAGACCTCCAACCTGGAACAGTTCTGCACAAACGTTTATTAGGCTCAGATTTAGTACTCTGGCATAATGGCGACAAAGTTCTAGCTTGGCAAGACCTTTGCCCTCATCGTGGCGCTCGTCTTTCTTTGGGATATGTCAATAAACAGACCCTTGTCTGTTCGTACCACGGTTTAGCCTTTAACAGCGAAGGCCAATGTATACTAGCTCCAGCTAATCCAGACCAATCGCCTCCCGCACGAGCTTGTGTTAAAACTTACCAACTTCTTGAGCGTTACGATTTGCTCTGGGTTTGTTTAGGAACACCAAAACAAGATATAGCTCCATTTTCTGAGCATCCGTGAGAGGTTAAGATAAAGTGCATTTTGTCAACCAGTTAAAATACTCAAAATAGTCTTATTGAAAATGA
>NZ_JBIQNW010000192.1:0-1177 GCF_047228265.1 Nostoc sp. UIC 10607
TATTATGGACAGTCTACTACGCCACGATCCCTATTACTCCGTTGAGAGTCGCGCCACTCAAGAGTTATTGCGAACAGTTATCAATTGCTAAATACGTCCATCTTGGCCCAATGCCAAATAGGGTGCGATTGCGCGATCGGGCAGCGCCTTATATTTTTATTTATCCCGCCTGACGCTTACTCGAAGCCGCTAGTGTTGAAGGAATTGGAACTTTTTACTGAAAGTCTACCGCGATTGAACGATCCAAAATTATGACTGTTAATGCCGACACACAAGTTTACAAAGGCTACACCATTGAAGTTGATATCGATCCAGTCCCAGGAATGAACTGGCGATTGCAGATCAAAGACTCACAAGGAAGATTATTTAGTGAAGTTTCTCTTTGCAATTCCAAGGAAGCAGCCTTTACAGTTGCGTGGGAAATTATCGACGCTGAGGAACGAATGCCAGGAGACATTGATTACCAACCTTTATCAGAGTTAAGAGACCATCAAGGGTAAACCTGTTACTAATATATCTGTGTGTAAAAAGTAATAGATATGGGCATGATGAATCTAAGTATAAGACATTCCCATGAAAAAACTTCTTGCTGGTCTATTGGTGGTGCTGCTAGTTGGTTGTTCAGCAAATGCCCGAACACAACAAAATCCTTCTGCAAAGGCGAATGAAACAATCGACTATCCATTTGCCTTGGCATTAAAGGATGGGAAAAAGCAGCCAGCGGAGATTGATGTATACAGGCAGGAATTTAAAAAATTTAAAAAACTCTGCATTGAATATGAGCAGACTTTAGCTGATATGGTCTACACATTTACCAAAAAAGCCAAGGCATCTGGTGACGAGGGATCTACAAATCTTGATACCTTGCAATCTTTTATTCAAACGGCAGAAAGCGGCTTCGAGCGTAAACCAGCACATTGCATCCAGATTTATCAGATGTACGTCGAAAGCTTGCAAGAAGGATCTGGCAAATAAGAAATCGGCTTGTGTGGATTTTGTACGCAATCGTTGACGGCTGGTGGCAGCGCTGCGCGTTGGGTAACTTCCGAGTTCAACTTCCAGCAACACGGCGCTAGTTGGTGGAAGTTGGAAGTAGAAGAGAGGAAGTCAGCCGTCAATTGCGATCGCGTTTCAGTCAACGACAACTCGGTTGGGGGTCGAAGCTAACTTTTGTCAA
>NZ_JBIQNW010000193.1:0-1144 GCF_047228265.1 Nostoc sp. UIC 10607
TATCATTTTCAATAAGACTATTTTGAGTATTTTAACTGGTTGACAAAATGCACTTTATCTTAACCTCTCACGGATGCGTTCCGGCCCACAGTGAACTCACTTGGTTGCTCAACTGCATTACACCTCTAAACTGGCTGCAAGATATGATCCAGTTCAAGGAAAAGGCTGTAAAGCAAGGAGAAAATGTGAGTGCAGGTTTATTGGATTACCCTGTTTTGATGGCATCTGATATTTTGCTTTACCAAGCGGATAAAGTGCCAGTTGGTGAAGATCAAAAGCAGCACTTGGAATTGACACGTGATATTGCCGCTCGGTTAAATCACCAATTTGGTAAACCAGATCAGCCCGTGCTGAAGCTACCAGAACCTTTGATTCGTAAAGAAGGGGCAAGGGTGATGAGTCTGGCTGACGGTACACGTAAAATGTCAAAGTCCGATCCTTCGGAGTTAAGCCTAATCACTTTGCTCGATTCGCCAGATCAGATTCAATATAAGATTAAACGTTGTAAAACCGATCCGATTCGGGGTTTAACTTTTGATGATCCTGCGCGTCCAGAGTGTAATAACTTGTTAACGCTGTATACATTGCTATCTGGGAAGAAAAAAGAAGATGTCGCGGTTGAATGCCAGGATATGGGTTGGGGACAATTTAAGCCATTGTTGACAGATACAGTTATTGAGTCATTAAAACCAATTCAAGAAAAATATCAGGCGATAACGGCAGACAAAAGCTATTTGAACTCTGTGTTACGAGATGGAGGAGAAAAAGCTAGAGCGATCGCAAATCAAACTTTATCACAAGTAAAAGCTGCTTTAGGCTATTCCCTTCCTCTCTAAGCTTTTACTTTTAAGTGTGATTTGCTATATCATTTAAGAAATTCAAATCCCATTATCTTCTGGCTAATTTTCGCTAGGGATTAAGCAGAGGCGATACCTTCTCTTCTCTTTCAGAGACGCACTCGCGTTCGAGAGGCAATGCCTTTCCTACGAAACGCACTTGCGTTCGGCACGTCTTTTCTAGTAGCCAAACTCATTCAATCACCACATCCGCCACCACCTCCGTCACCGCCGCCACCACATCCATCACCACCACCACCTCCGTCACCACCACTGTAAGCACTATAACCACCATCACCACTGCCACG
>NZ_JBIQNW010000194.1:0-1137 GCF_047228265.1 Nostoc sp. UIC 10607
ATGATTGTCGGGTCAAGTTTTAATTGAGATGCAATATAAAACAGTACAGATTCTGGTACTATTTCTCCTAGACTCCAAACACGACCGGGGAAGCGTAGGTAAGATAACTGTACGGCGAAACCAAGACGATTGTGTGGTCTACGACGCTCTTTGATAACTTTGAGTTCGTCATTACTAAAAGTATAGTAGCGAGCTATATCTCTTGTCGTAATAGAATCGGGGATTTCAGTAAATTGAAGTCGTTGTGTCGGAGATAAAAGTTCGCGCGTTGCCAATTAGATACCTGGATATTCAGTTTTTAAGAAGTAGTTTGATTTTGTTTATAATTCGCGCCACAGTAAGGGCAGAATTTAAATTTCAATGACATAATTGGTTCATTGCAACTAACACAGCGATTCCGTAAAGCTGTGCCACAAGCAAAGCAATACTTCGACCGTAAATCTGTCCACATTTGGTCAGGGGTAGTTCCTGGAGTCCAACATTTAGGACAAAATTTTAACGTAGTTATTGTTTCTGGAGAGATTTTCTTCGCTGCCGCATCTAGGTACTCCGGTGGTATTCCCAACGCAGCAGCTAGACCGCTTTTAGCCTTTTGATTGAGTCTATTCGTTTGTCCACCCTCAATTTTGCGGATGGTCTGGATATGTATTCCCGCTTTGAAACTCAATTCTTTTTGGGTTAAAGAAAGCTGACCTCGCAATCTCTGGACGTAATTAGCAAGCCCTTCCTCTCCCAATGGTCGCGTTGAATGTTTTGTTGCAATCATCAAAATATATCTGAAAATATATTTGTTAATGATAAGTTAATATCTAAACCTTTATTCAAATAAATTGTAAAAAGCTCTTCTAAAGTAATGATGACTTTAGCAGCTTTAGCCACCAAATTTTTAGAACGTCCAGGACTAGCCAAAAGTACTCTGCGTTCATATCAGTCTACGATTATCCCCTTGCTTAAGGAGTACGGTCGATGGTCAATAGAAATCATCGACAGACAAGTTTTGATGGAATATCTCAATCATTTAACTGATGTTTCCTATACGACCCACCACCGTCATCAAGCTGTAATCACGGCTTTGTTCAGTTTTGCTGTTGATATGGGATATCTCAAATCCAATCCGGTTGCGGGTCTCACAAGACG
>NZ_JBIQNW010000195.1:0-1131 GCF_047228265.1 Nostoc sp. UIC 10607
ATACCAATTTAATATGAAGCTGCATAGAAAAGAGCTTCTAGGATAAAATTATAAGAAGAGATAGAAATTACCTGCTCAAATGTAAGTTGGTCGAATATTTCTTGGATGCGATTACGTAAAGCTTGTAAAGAAGAGAAAAGTTGATTTTTGAGTGGTTTTTTGAGGAGCTGCCAAAGTCTTTCAATCGGATTGAGTTCAGGGGCTGATGGTGGTTGAAACAAAGGAATAATATTCTCCGGCCAACGGAGCTTTGAACTTATATGAGCAGGGGCTTGATCAATCTGTAAAATAGCGTAATCGCTACCTAATTGCACAGATAGCCAGTCCAGAAACTGTTGAAAACACTCACCATTCAGTTTTGGGTACTCATAAAGGAAATGGTCTCCAGTCAATGGTTCAATTGCACCATAAATCCAAAAGTTTTCTCGTGGCCATTTCACCTCAACAGTAGGTTTAACACCTGAGGCTGTAATCACTTTTCCTGTGAGAGTTTTCAGTCCAACCCTAGTTTCATCCTGACACAGATACCGAACACACTTGCCGGGTGCTAGATGTTCTTCTAGACAATTAAGAATGATTCCGAGTTTTTTTTAAACTCAGATACCAACTTTTCGTCCTGCTTATGGCTTTGAGGACGTGGCACTTTTAGTTTTGCTCCTAATCGATATCGAACCCAGGCATAAACCGTTGCATACTCTATATCTTGTCCGTGTTCTTCTTTTAACCACTCAACTATTGCACCATAACTACTAAAGCCTTTTTCTGTTTTTAACTCCTCCTCAAGTGCTGCGATCGCAGCATCATCGATTTTCCGTTTTGCTCCTGGTGCTTTTTTAATTTCTAATAAGCCTGATATGCCATCAGTTCTGTACTTCTGCAACCATCTTGTGACCGTTGAAGTATCTTTTGCCAAGCGTTTTCCGATTTCTTGCTGCTCCTTAACCTGGCCGCTTTTTATCCACCACAGCATCATAAGCTTTTCTTTATGATTTCCTAAATTCGCTGTTTGTAGACGTTTTTTAAGTTCTTCTTCGCTCTCTGCGATTTCAATCTTAAAAGGGCGGCTCATGGTTATTTTAATTTATCGAGTTTGTTTTCTCTATTATATGCAGCTTCATATAAAATTGGTAT
>NZ_JBIQNW010000196.1:0-1119 GCF_047228265.1 Nostoc sp. UIC 10607
AACAGTAAACCAAAAAGTTTTGCCAAAAGGGCGAACCACTATGGATACAGCAGATATCACCAACAAATAAGTACAGAAAAGCAAGTATTATCCAATACTAATTACATAATAAATACTTATCATTTTTTGCAGCAGTTCAAAATATGAAATGATCAAAGTAATGTGTTGTATATTGGCTGAGGAAATTGACTGTTTCATCTCATCAAATTACCAAGAGGAGCGAGTCTACAGAAGAACCGATTTTAACAGACTCAAAAACCCTTAATGAAGTTATTGAGTGTTTAGTAGAAAATTTTTCGATTGAAACTCAAGGAATATGTGACCAACAAACTTTATTCGAGATTCTCATAAAAGCAGCTAGCAGTGGAGATAGTATTGAGAACACAGCTAAACTATTAAAGAATGTTCCTACAGCCAATGATATTAGATATCATCTCAATAAAATCAATAATTTTGAAGAATTAGAGGCGAAAATAAATCAATCACTGAAAAGCCGAATCCCTTTAGGATTAAAAAATGGTTGTTTAAAAATAGCGATTGATTTAAATCTAATTTGCTATTATGGTAAGCCAACATTAGAGGAATTACCTTACATATATCGAAGTCAAGCTAAATCTGGTACTCATTCATTTTACGCTTATGCAACTTTATATGTTATTACCAAGAATAAGCGTGTAACCCTTGCAGTTCGGGGTGTTCGCCGACTAGATACCAGTGTAGCGATAATTACTTATTTATTGGCAGAACTTGAATTACTTAAAATAAATGTAAAAAAACTCTATTTGGATAGGGGTTTTTTTAATACTCCTGTAATCAGATGGTTGCAAGCATTAAATATCCCATTTATGATGCCTGCTATCAAAACGGGAAAAAAGGGAGGAATTAAACAATTTTTAAAGGGGAGAAAAAGTTATAAAACTACCTATACAATTACAAGAGACGAAGATGATTCAGTCACCTTTGACTTATGGATTGTATGCAAATATAGAAAAAGTAAGCGTCAAAAGCATGGAGTTCAATATTTCGTTTATGTTGTAAACAAAATCAAAACAAATTTAAATTATATATATGAAGATTATCGAAAAAGATTTGGTATTGAAACTAGTTATAGACTAAAAA
>NZ_JBIQNW010000197.1:0-1030 GCF_047228265.1 Nostoc sp. UIC 10607
CAACCCATCCTCGACATGGTCGTTACCGACTCCAGACTGGACGACGCCACCCGTCCGGTGTTCCTGACGTTTGCCGGCGAAGTCGAGCCCGGCGAACCCTTCGCGCATATGGTGGAAAACCGCCGGCTGATCGATGCGCTGGTCGCCCGCGCCGAGGCCGAAGGCATCGACCTCCGCGCTACCGCAGTCTCTAGCTATGATTCGCGCGCCGACGGCGTCACCGTGACTCTTGCCAATGGCGACGTCGTCGAGGCAAGCCTGCTGGTGGCGGCGGACGGCGCGCGCTCGAAATTGCGCGAGCGTGCCGGCATCGCCACCCATGGCTGGGACTACGATCAGTCCGGCATCGTGGTCACCGTCGGCCACGAGCGCGATCATCACGGCCGCGCCGAGGAACATTTTCTCCCCGCGGGTCCCTTTGCGATTCTGCCGCTGACGGGCAAGCGTTCGTCGCTGGTGTGGACCGAGAACCGCGCCGAGGCTGCGCGCATCACGGCGCTCGGCGAAGACGAATTTCACGGCGAACTCGAACGCCGCTTCGGGCTGCACCTCGGCGAGATCAAGGCGCTCGACAAGCCGCGAGCGTTTCCGCTCGGCTATTTCGTCGCGCGCTCGTTCATCGCGGAGCGGCTCGCCCTGGTCGGCGACGCCGCGCATGTCATTCATCCGATCGCGGGGCAGGGCCTCAACATGGGGCTGAAGGACGTTGCCGCGCTGGCGGAAGTCGTGGTCGATGCGGCGCGGCTCGGCATGGATCCTGGGCAGGCCGACGTGCTCGATCGCTATCAGCGCTGGCGGCGTTTCGACACCATGGCGATGGGGCTTGCCACCAACTCGCTGAACTTCCTGTTCTCGAACGAGTCGACGCTGCTGCGCACCGTGCGCGACATCGGCCTCGGTCTCGTCGACCGCGCGCCGCCGCTGAAGAGCATGTTCATCCGCCAGGCCGCCGGACTATCGGGCGAGGTGCCGCGGCTGTTGAAAGGCGAGGTGTTGTAGGGGGGGAGGATGGCTTCACTCGATCTTCCTT
>NZ_JBIQNW010000198.1:0-1093 GCF_047228265.1 Nostoc sp. UIC 10607
AGAAGGTTTATTATGGTGTAATCCAACAAAAGTTGCTCAACAATCATTATCAGAAAGGTTTTTAGTTTTCCCTGCTGAGTTATTTGAGCGTGTATTTAAAGATTTACTACCTCAGTTACAACTCAGTTGGCAGAAACGATTGAGGCGACCCCTACCAGATAGCATTAAGTTTGCATTGCATAATTTTGACCGAATTTGGATAGCTGATGGGTCAACATTAGAAGCTTTATTTCGCAAGCTAAAAAGCCTAGAAGACTTAAAGACAGGACAATTAGCTGGAAAAATTTGTACAGTGATTGATTTGGTAACTCGTTTCCCCGTTGAAGTTTGGTTTCACACTAATCCCGCCGCATCAGAGACGAATTTTGAAGCTTCATTACTGAGTTTACTACCTGCTAAAACTCTGATTTTACTTGACAGAGGTTTTTATCATTTCCAATTTTTGCAACAACTCATTAACCAAGAAGTCCATTTTATTACACGTTTAAAAGCCAAAGCATCTATTAAATACTTAAAAATTTTCAGTTATGACCATTCCATTAAAGACAGATTGATTCAACTAGGTACTGTTCGTCGCGGCGCACCAGTTCTCACTTTACGTTTAATCGAAATTAAAATTGGTAAAACTAGCTATTCTTACATTACTTCTGTCCTCGACCCACAAATATTACCTCCTTATGTCGTAGCAGATTTATATCGAAGAAGATGGAGAATTGAAGAAGCTTTTTACTCCGTAAAACGTTTATTGGGACTGTCTTATTTGTGGACTGGTTCTATTAATGGTGTGAAGTTACAAGTCTGGGCTACTTGGTTATTTTATGCTGTCTTGGTTGATTTGGGAGATGCTGTTGCAGATGAATTATCTTTACCATTTGACCGCATTTCTTTAGAGATGATTTATCGAGGACTCTATCATTTTAGTGTCGCTTACGATAAAGGTAACGCTGAAGATCCTATCAAGTACTTTGCTGCCCCAGAGAATCAAGACTTAGGCGTGGTTAAATATCTCCGAAAGCCAGTCCCCAAGCTGGATTTATCGCCTTTTCCTGCACCCTCTTGACAAAAGTGCAATCATTCTAACCTCTCACCGATG
>NZ_JBIQNW010000199.1:0-1002 GCF_047228265.1 Nostoc sp. UIC 10607
CGGCGATACCGAGCGGCAAGGCGAAGACCGCCACAATCGTCACAACGAGATGCACGGCGACCGACACGCGGCCCGGCACGAATTTGGTCAACACATGCGCGTAGGCGTAGCCAGCCAGCAGCATCGCCTGAAAGAACACCATCGCCACCGACCAGACCGCCGGAGAGCCGCCGAGCCGCGGCAGCACCATCTTGGTGAACAACGGCTGCACCGAAAACAGCAGCAGCGCGCTAACGAAGATTGCGGTTGTATAGACGACCAGGACCAGCCGGTTCCGGCTTTCGGAAGGCTCCGCCGAGACGGACGAATCGGAAGCAGTCATCAAAACTCCGGCTGAAAACCGGCGGGCGCCGGAGGCAGGATCCGGCAGGGGCTGCCGGAGCGCCGCAATGGAGCATAGGGCGACACGGCGGGCAATGCGGGTTAAGAAGCGTCATTCCGGCGCGATGCGCAGCATCGAACCCGGAAGCTCGAGATTCCGGGTCTGGTCCTTCGGACCGTCCCGGAATGACGAATTCAAAACCATTCAAACCTTTTTGAAACTGAAGCTGGCATGAACGAGACGGACGTTGTCATCATTGGGGCGGGGCATAACGGCCTCACCTGCGCGGCCTATCTCGCAATGGCGGGCTTGCGCGTAAAAGTTGTCGAACGCCGCAAGGTGGTCGGCGGCGCGGCCGTGACCGAGGAATTCCATCCCGGCTTCCGCAATTCGGTGGCGGCCTACACCGTCAGTCTCCTCAACCCGCAGATCATCGCCGACTTGAACCTGGCCGAACACGGCCTGCGCATCGTCGAGCGTCGCGCGCAGAACTTCCTGCCCGCACCCGACGGCAGCTATCTCCTGACCGGTGAGGGCCGGACCCGGCAATCGGTGGCAAAGCTCAGCCAGCGCGACGCCGTCGCGATCGATGCGTTCTCGCGCGAACTCGAGGCCATCGCCGACGTGCTGCGCCAGTTCGTGCTGCGCGCGCCGCCGAACCTCGTCGAGGGATTTGGCAT
>NZ_JBIQNW010000200.1:0-966 GCF_047228265.1 Nostoc sp. UIC 10607
GTCGCCGATCGCAAGCGGCCGATGTAGCGCGAGGAAAAGCGCGTCATCCTGGCTTCTTCGGCCGGCACGATCTTCGAGTGGTACGATTTCTATCTCTATGCGGTGCTCGCGCCGTTCTTCGCGGCGCTGTTCTTTCCGCCCGGAAACGATACGGCGGCCCTGCTCTCCGCCTTCGCCACCTACGCCGCGGGCTTCCTGGTGCGTCCGTTCGGCGCGCTGTTGTTCGGCCGGATCGGCGACCTCGTCGGGCGCAAATACACCTTCCTCGTCACCATCCTGATCATGGGCCTGTCGACCTTCCTGGTCGGCCTGCTGCCCGGCTCCGCTACCTGGGGCATTGCGGCGCCGGTCATCCTGATTGCATTGCGCATGCTGCAGGGTCTCGCGCTGGGCGGCGAATATGGCGGCGCGGCGACCTATGTCGCCGAACATGCGCCCGACGACAAGCGCGGCTTCTACACGTCATGGATCCAGACCACGGCCACGCTCGGCCTGCTGCTCTCGCTGATCATCATTCTCGGCATTCGCGTCAACATGGGCGAGAAGGACTTCGCCGAATGGGGCTGGCGCATTCCCTTCCTCGCCTCGATCTTCCTGCTCGGCATCTCCGTCTGGATCCGGCTGCAGATGGAAGAGAGGCCGGCCTTCAAGAAGATGAAGGAAGAGGGCACGGGCTCCAAGGCGCCGCTGTCGGAGGCTTTCGGCCAGTGGAAGAACGCCCGCATCGCGCTGCTGGCCCTGTTCGGCCTCACCGCCGGCCAGGCCGTCGTCTGGTACACGGGCCAGTTCTACGCCCTGTTCTTCCTGCAGAGCATCCTGAAGGTCGACCTGTTCACGGCCAACGTGCTGATCGCATGGTCGCTGATCATCGGCACCGGCGGCTTCGTGTTCTTCGGCTCGCTGTCCGACCGCATCGGCCGCAAGCCGGTGATCCTGGCCGGCTGCCTCATCGCCGCCCTCACCTAC
>NZ_JBIQNW010000201.1:0-1019 GCF_047228265.1 Nostoc sp. UIC 10607
TACAGCACTTGCGTCTATTATGAGGTACACTAGATTAAAATATAAATACTTTTAAATGAAGTCTTACTCTGTCGATCTTCGAGAAAAAATAGTTGCAGCACATCTTGAGAAAAACATCTCAATCAGGAAAGTGGCTAACATCTTTTCCGTCTCAAAGAGTTTAGTACAAAAGCTTGTAAAGCAACAAAAAGTTGAAGGAAATTTACAATCCAAGCCGCGAGGAAAGCCACAATTTAGTCATTTAACAAATGCTGATATAGAGTTGAGAGAATTAGTTGAATTACATCCAGATGCAACATTGATAGAGTTGTGTGAATTTTTTGCAGACAAGACTGGTAATTGGGTAGGCCAAAGTGCAATGTGTCGTGCGTTACAGAAATTAGGATTAAATCGGAAAAAAAAACGAAGCGGAGTACCCAAGCAGGCACAGAGCGAGTCCTGAATTTAAGATTAGAATATTGGGAAAAGGTCAAACATATAGAGCCAGAAAATTTAGTATTTTTGGATGAAACTGGTGTCCTGCTTGGATTAACGAGGACTCATGCCCGTTCACAAATGGGAACAAGAGCTTACTCTCTTAACTCCTTTTATAGAGGCTCAAAAGTTACAGTAATTGGAGCAATTAGTCTTAAAAAAGTAGTTGCATTAATGACAATGAATGGTTCAATGGATGGCATTGCGTTTGAATTATTTATTGAGAAGTTTTTAGTGCCAAATTTATGGTCAGAAGCAGTGGTAGTAATGGATAATTTATCCGCACATAAACTAGATTCAATTGTGCCAATGATTGAAGCTGTAGGTGCGAAAGTTATTTGTTTATCCTCATACTCACCCGATTTTAATCCAATTGAATTATGGTGGTCACAACTTAAATCTTTTTTACGCAGTTTTGCTCCGACAACAACAGAAATGGTTGATAACTTAATCTCAGTTGCACTCGATTTAATAAATCCTCAACATTTAAGAAACTGGTTTGCTATTTGTTGCTACTGTACCTCATAACAGCCGCAAATGCTGTA
>NZ_JBIQNW010000202.1:130-830 GCF_047228265.1 Nostoc sp. UIC 10607
AATCATGAGGCAGAATAGCTGCCAAATTATTTAGGGCTAAGGCGCGATAATGCTCATCCTGAATCTCCCTAGCAGCAACCAGAGCCTCTGGTAACAAATCATGAGGCAGAATAGCTGCCAAATTATTTAGGGCTAAGGCGCGATAATGCTCATCCTGAATCTCCCTAGCAGCAGCCAGAGCCTCTGGTAACAAATCATGAGGCAGAATAGCCGCCAAACGACTTAGGGCTAAGGCGCGACTTAAGTCAGACTGAATCTTCCTAGCAGCAGCCAGAGCCTCTGGTAATAATTCTGGCAGAATAGCCGCCAAACTACTTAGGGCTTTGGCGCGACTTGACTCAGACTGAATCTCCCTAGCAGCAGCCAGAGCCTCTGGTAACAAATCATGAGGCAGAATAGCGGTCAAACTACTTAGGGCATCGGCGCGACTTAAGTCATCCTGAATCTCCCTAGCAGCAGCCAGAGCCTTTGGTAACAAATCATGAGGCAGAATAGCCGCCAAACTACTTAGGGCTTTGGCGCGATAATACTCATTCTGAATCTTCCTAGCAGCAGCCAGAGCCTCTGGTAACAATTCTGGCAGAATAGCCGCCAAACTATTTAGGGCATCGGTGCGACCCCAGTCAGACTGAATCTTCCTAGCAGCAGCCAGAGCCTCTGGTAATAATTCTGGCAGAATAGCCGCCAAACTACTTAGGGC
>NZ_JBIQNW010000202.1:928-1010 GCF_047228265.1 Nostoc sp. UIC 10607
GCTTTGGCGCGACTTGAGTCAGACTGAATCTCCCTAGCAGCAGCCAGAGCCTCTGGTAACAAATCATGAGGCAGAATAGCCG
>NZ_JBIQNW010000203.1:0-878 GCF_047228265.1 Nostoc sp. UIC 10607
CGCCATCGTCAGGCTGAGGATGCCGTCACTCTTCTCGATCTTGATATGCTCGCTCATTGGTCTTCTCCTCTGGGAAATCTGGTTTGCAGGCTGGTCAGCCAGCGCGCGACGACATCGATCTCGGCTTCGCTGAATCCTTCGGTCAGGCGCGCGTTGACCTCGACGAGCCCGGCCTTCGCCTGCGCCAGCGCCGTGCGGCCGGCCGGCGTCAGCCACAGCCGCCACGCCCGGCCGTCGTCCGGATCGGCGCGTCGCTTGATGAGGTCCGCGGCCGCCATCCGGTCGACCAGCCCGCTGATGCCGGGCGGGCCAAGGTCGAGAGCCGCCCCCGCCTCGCCCATCAGCACGCCGTCGCGCTGGCCGAGAATGAACAGCAATCCGGATTGCGCCGCCGTCACGCCGCTGTGCTGCGCCCGCGCCGCCATCCAGCGCTGCAGCCGGCGCTGCGCGACGGTGAGCAGGAATACCAGCCGGGGCTCGCGGCGCGGGCTCACCGCGATGATCTCGGGTATTTAAGTTCGCATGCGAACTATCTAGACGATGGCAACGGAGTTGTCACCAGGTCCTCGGGCGGGGCTGTTCACCTTCGGCGCCTGAGAGAGATGCCCGTTGAGACCGGCGCGGACAGAAATCCTACGCGGCACAATGACTTGGACAAAAAATCGATTTTCGATTGACGATCCCCCCTTCTCTCGCCAATCTCCACCCGCCATGGGCAGTATCGGGTTGAGCTTCAGTGATGATCTGGCGGACGAACGGCCGCGAAGCCTGACGTCGGCCGTCCAGGAACGCCTGCGCGCGGACATTCTCTCGACCCGCCTGCTGCCGGGCCAGAAGCTGCATATTGCAGGCCTCGCCAAACAGTTTTCGGTCAGCCT
>NZ_JBIQNW010000204.1:0-964 GCF_047228265.1 Nostoc sp. UIC 10607
AACCTGAGTTCGGGATAAGGAAAGGGACAGGTAGTAAGCTGAAAATAACGTCAAATCCAGCACCTGTCCTATGTTTAGTTTAGAATTTTTGTTCTGCCATGTAGATGATTTTTGTAAGGCGTTTGAAAGCCAATGGCACAAAAAGCTGTTAGTACATGGAGGAATAAGACGGATTCGGGCTAGAAGTCTGTGTTTGAGTGAAATAATGACGATACTGATTGCATTTCATCAAAATCACTACCGGAATTTCAAGCATTTTTATTTGAATCATGTCAAACAGCAATGGAGTTGTGCTTTTCCGGGACTTCCGAGTTATCAACGATTCATTGAATGGATACCATCAACCTTGATACCTTTGTGCGTTTACCTGAAGCATTGTTTTGGACGGTGTACGGGTATCGGTTTTATCGATTCAACATGTCTGAAGGTCTGCCATAATCGTCGGATTTCTCGGCATAAGGTTTTTGAAGGTTTAGCCTCTCGTGGAAAGACTTCTGTGGATTGGTTTTTCGGGTTTAAGCTTCATCTTGTCGTCAATGAACTTGGTCAACTCTTAAATGTGGTTCTTACTCCTGGTAATATTGATGACCGTCAACCAGTTCCCGATTTACTCAGTGATCTGTTTGGCAAAATATTTGGCGATCGCGGATATGTCTCTCAAAAACTGGCTTCTCAACTTTTGCAAGAGTTCGGCATTAAATTTTTTGCCAAACCCCGTCGCAACATGAAAAACCATCTGATGCATCTCCATGACAAGCTCTTATCCCGTAAACGCTCCATTATTGAGACTATTAACGATCAACTTAAGAATATTTCTCAAATCGAACATTCTAGACACCGAAGCCCCGTTAATTTCTGTGTTAACGTTCTGTGCGGATTAATCGCTTATTGCCATCAACCTAAGAAACCCAGCCTTCAGATGGAATGGCTTTTACCTCAATCTGCTTAACCCGAACTCAGGTTA
>NZ_JBIQNW010000205.1:0-962 GCF_047228265.1 Nostoc sp. UIC 10607
CCACTAATGTATAAAATATCCTTTCCTAAATTTTACTCATCTCAATAATTTTTTTGCACTTGTGAGAAATCCGGGTGGTGCAGTGATTGACCGTCACCTGATTGAGGGTGGATGCGGTGAACTGCACACCATGATTGCAGAAGCTCTCGACAAGCGAAACGACAGAGTAAGTCTGCTATCCAAGGATGTGAAACACTCGCCCAGTCTCGTTAACCAGGGGATTATCGAAGGCACTTTCACTTATGGAGGCAACCACCTTACTGGTAAGAAATTTGAAACAGAGTACAGCCAATGCCTAGATGAGTGGTGGAGTACCAGGATTGAGAAATTCGCCAACTTTGTGACTGCTGGTAATTACCTTGATAGAGCGAAATACCTTGTCGCCTGGGGTGGCGGTGTTTCCTTGCCAGTGGTGGATCAAAACTTAGCCGATTTAGGCTTTGTGATTTTGAACAATCCCCAATTCATCAATGCCTTGGGGTTGAAGCTATTAACTCAAATATCTCTAGGAGCCTAATCAATGAATTACGAATCTCGGCGTATAACCATCTCCTACCTAGCAGTAATTGAATTGTGCAAGATGTTTGATTTACCTCAAGACGCGCCAACACAAGCACTTTCAGCAGGTGTAGAGAAGCTGATTTTTCAACACGGTAATGTGCAACCATCGCCCAAAGTTGAAACAGCGCAATCTACACAGCCCAATAAATCAGCATTGACAGCAATGGTCACTAATTTCAAAGGGGCAGCATGACCAAATCCAGATTTAGAAACACGGTTTTAGGCATTGGAGCAACAGCAGCAGCGTTAGCCCTTGGCTATTTCGGAGTGCAGCAGCTTGGCAGAAACACACTGTTTCCTATCGCCGCAGCCGTGGGGGGTGCTGCTGACAAGTGTAGGTTTTTTACAGTTAGGAGGAGTTATAACAGTAAAATTCATCAACAGGGGTACGAGGAAAAGAA
>NZ_JBIQNW010000206.1:0-956 GCF_047228265.1 Nostoc sp. UIC 10607
CCGCCACCACATCCATCACCACCACCACCTCCGTCACCACCACTGTAAGCACTATAACCACCATCACCACTGCCACGACTGCTCCTGTAACTACTGCCACTCCTTCCACGGAATATAAAAAATAGTATGAGAAGAAGAATTCCCAAAAAAATACCGAGACTCCACGAATTTGAGCTTTGCGATTCTTGACCTTTAGCACGGTTGATTTCTGGTTGGCCTTCTTGAGTTGCTTTTTGGGCAATAAATTCTGTTTGTTTAGGTTTTTGTTCGACTATTTGTTTAAATTCAATATCTGTACTAAACTTTGGAGAAAATGCAAAATTTACTAGAGAGACATCATCAACAATAAAATTATAAGATGCCATACGTATTTTGAGATATTGATCAATTTCTTCTTTAGTGTATCAAACAAAATTCAGTTCTGACTTTTCACTTTTAGAAAGAAAACCTTCAGGTTCAAAAATTACAGGCTAAAACAAAAGATACTCAAACTGAGTGATATGATGCTGTTAGAGAAATTGTCTTAATGAAAAAATTCTAGGCAGTTTTGATAGGGAGACTTTTGCCCGCTTTTTTATTATTTAAAAGCCCCAGCCCCACAGCGCACCGACACCAAAGCTTCCTAGCTTCCAATAGTCTTTTACTACTCCTATTTGCCACTGCTGGGAGATGAGATTGTAGACTTGCACTGGAGCGACAATTACCACATCTGCGATCGCCTTTAGCTTAAGAAGAGCCTATCGCCACCCCCCGCCTTCTCCCTGCCCAACTAACAACCGCCCTCCACAGCCGACGATTGCTCCAAAGCGGTAATGGTGGATTTATGTTTGTTTGACCAAATTTTGATAACCATTGGTTAACACGCACTCAGCCAAAGGTGCTGTATTGGGCTTGGTTTATTGCGTCTAATCCTTGTATAGTGCAGCTTTAAAAGTTTTTCGCTCTTTTTGCGTAAA
>NZ_JBIQNW010000207.1:0-940 GCF_047228265.1 Nostoc sp. UIC 10607
GTTACATTTGAGCAGATTTGGCAGCGATTAAGCTGTGTATTGCTTAATCGCTAATTCCAAAAGTTCCACAGAGCAATGTAGCTCAGTAGTCAATTACAAGAAAGTATCAGATTCGCTGAATGACTTGATGATGTGTGCAGTCAAGCTAGCTCCAAAGGCTAATAATCCGAACTCTTGTGCCTTAATGCCGTAAGCTAATAGTGGCTCTAGACCATCAGCAACACTGGAAACTTCACTACCACCACCACCACCATAAATAGTAATGGAATCTACATTGTTCAGGTCGTTGAGGAAGCTTTCAGAATCTTGAAACAGTTCAGAACCAGTGGTATTTAGTTGCGAAAGAGCGATACTTGCCATAATTTTCTCCTAAAATAATTATCACATTTGAGCAAATTTATTTGGCAGCGATTAAGCTGTGTATTGCTTAATCGCTAATTCCAAAAGTTCCACAGAGCAATGTAGCTCAGTCGTCAATTACAAGAAAGTATCAGATTCGCTGAATGACTTGATGATGTGTGCAGTCAAGCTAGCTCCAAAGGCTAATAATCCGAACTCTTGTCCCTTAATGCCATAAGCTAAAAGTGGCTCTATGCCATCAGCAACACTGGAAACATCAGCATTACCACCATAAATAGTAATGGAGTCTACATTGTTCAGGTCGTTGAGGAAGCTTTCAGAATCTTGGAACAGTTCAGAACCAGTAGTATTTAGTTGTGAAAGAGCGATACTCGCCATAATTTTCTCCTAAAATAATTGTTACTGTTGAGCAAATTTATTTGGCAGCGATTAAGCTGTGTATTGCTTAATCGCTAATTCCAAAAGTTCCACAGAGCAATGTAGCTCAGTCGTCAATTACAAGAAAGTATCAGATTCGCTGAATGACTTGATGATGTGTGCAGTCAAGCTAGCTCCAAAGGCTAACAATCCGAACTCTTGT
>NZ_JBIQNW010000208.1:0-928 GCF_047228265.1 Nostoc sp. UIC 10607
AGAGGGTGTTTATAAATAAAAAATAAACAACACCATAGTCATTCCCCAAGACAGGTATCTTAAAAGAGACAGTCGTAGTCTTTGAATCGGGTGAAATGAGTCGAAAAGCTTATCCCACAGACGTTTCTGATGTCGAATGGGATTTGATAAAATCAATGATTCCAGCAGAAAGTAAGCGAAAGCGTGGAAAAAAGCGTGAAGTAGATATGCGAGAAGTAGTAAACGCGATCTTTTACATATTGCGTGCAGGCTGCTCGTGGCGAATGATGCCTCACGATTTACCTGCATGGCAAACAGTATATTCATATTTCCGACGCTGGGAGCGAAAAGGGGTATGGCAAAAAATCCACACAGTATTGCGATCGCAACTCAGGCAACTCGAAGGACGGGACGTAGAACCATCCGCCGGAATTATAGACTCTCAAACTGTGAAAACAACTGAAAAAGGAGGAGTCAAAGGCTATGATGCCGGAAAAAAGATTAATGGTCGTAAACGCCATATCGTTGTTGATACGATGGGTCTAATTTTGATGGTTGTAGTACATACAGCCTCAATTCAAGATCGTGATGGTGCAAAGCTTGTATTCGATAAAATTGACCACTTATTCCCTAAACTACATTTGATTTGGGCGGATGCCGGATATGCTGGCTTGTTAGTCGATTGGGTGAGATATTTCATTGGTTGTGGACTCGAAATTATCAAGCGTTGCGATCGCACAGACGGGTTTAAAGTATTACCTCGACGTTGGATCGTAGAGCGTACATTTGCGTGGCTTGGTCGCTATCGTCGTCTCAGTAAGGATTACGAATATCATCCTCAAACAAGTGAAACAATGATATATGTCGCTATGACAAATCTTATGTTACGTAGATTAGCCCGCAATCATTGTTGCTCGCCTGCTTAATATTTATTTTATAAACACCCTCT
>NZ_JBIQNW010000209.1:0-908 GCF_047228265.1 Nostoc sp. UIC 10607
TTTTTTTTATCGAACCACAGAGGCGCAGAGGACGCAGAGAGAAGAGAGAGGTTTTTTACTTTGCAGAACCAACTTGTTGCAGGGATACTGGGGTAATTGCTGCTTTGAGTTCCTGACAGAGTTGTTCTACAGCTTGCAATCCTTCAGTTGGGTTATCTTCTGCTAAACGTTTGACGAAGGCGCTACCAACAATCACTGCATCTGCTCCCCATTCCATTACTTGATGTGCTTGTTCTGGTCCTGAGATGCCAAAACCAACGCCGATGGGTTTATCGGTGACGCTTCGCAAGTCGGTAATTAAATCTTTTACGCGGTCTTGGATTTGAGCGCGGATACCTGTAACGCCTGTGACGCTTACTAGATAGATAAAACCTTGAGATTGACGAGCGATCGCTAAAATCCTATCTTTAGAACTGGTGGGAGCTACGAGCAAAATTACCTCAATTCCGAAAGATGCAGCAGTCTGGATTAATTCTTCTGCTTCTTCTAAGGGTAAGTCTGGTACTACCAATCCTTGTACCCCAGCAGCGGCAATTTGCGCCAAAAATGTCTTAATACCCCGATGCAAAATCGGATTGTAGTAAGTAAATAGAATTATCGGCGCTTTTATGCTGGGAATTACTGTGTGCAACATCTCTAGCACTTGCTCTAATTTGGTGCCTTTTTGCAAAGCGCGGGTTGCTGCGGCTTGAATTACAGGCCCATCTGCGAGGGGGTCGGAGTAGGGAATGCCCAACTCGATAAAGTCTGCACCGTTGCGATCTAAGATACGTATTGCTTCGGCGGTGGTTTCTAAGTTCGGATCGCCTGCTGTGATAAACGGGATTAAAGCACACTGTTGGCGAGCCTCCTGCACAGGAGCTTTGCTAACGCGTAAAGTTTTAAAGGAGTCGGAGATAGAAGTCATA
>NZ_JBIQNW010000210.1:0-905 GCF_047228265.1 Nostoc sp. UIC 10607
TGACCTTGGAGAGTTTGTAACAGTTGCCCATTGCGATTCCACAGGTTCACCGTGTTGTCATAACTGGCAGAGGCAATGGTTTGACTGTTGGGGCTAAATGCCACACCCAAAACCGAACTTCTATGACCTTGGAGAGTTTGTAACAGTTGCCTGTTAAGATTCCACAGCTTCACCGTCTTGTCATAACTGGCAGAGGCAATGGTTTGACCGTCGGGGCTAAATGCCACGCTATTAACCGAACTGCTATGACCTTGGAGAGTTTGTAACAGTTGCCCATTGCGATTCCACAGGTTCACCGTGTTGTCTGAACTGGCAGAGGCAATGGTTTGACCATCGGGGCTAAATGCCACGCTATTAACTGAATCGCTATGACCTTGGAGAGTTTGTAACAGTTGACCGTTGCGATTCCACAGGTTCACCGCGTTGTCATAACTAGCAGAGGCAATGGTTTGACCGTCGGGGCTAAATGCCACGCTCAAAACTGAATTGCTATGACCTTGGAGAGTTTGTAACAGTTGACCGTTGCGATTCCACAGGTTCACCGTCTTGTCTGAGCTGGCAGAGGCAATGGTTTGACCATCGGGGCTAAATGCCACGCTCAAAACTGAATTGCTATGACCTTGGAGAGTTTTTAACAGTTGACCGTTGCGATTCCACAGGTTCACCGTGTTGTCATAACTAGCAGAGGCAATGGTTTGACCATCGGGGCTAAATGCCACGCCCAAAACCAAACTGTTATGACCTTGGAGAGTTTTTAACAGTTGACCGTTGCGATTCCACAGCTTCACCGTCTTGTCTAAACTGGCAGAAGCAATGGTTTGACCATCGGGGCTAAATGCCACGCTATTAACTGAATCGCTATGACCTTGGAGAGTTTGTAACAGTTGCCCATTGCGATTCCACAG
>NZ_JBIQNW010000211.1:0-897 GCF_047228265.1 Nostoc sp. UIC 10607
AATATTATCACTGGTGAAGATTCCGATTGGGGATGCTTCAAGCCCAACACGCCAAGAATAGATGAGGGTAACAGCAAGGCAATTAAGTATGAGCATCCCCCCAAAGTTGACACAGAAATTTTTGCCTTACGGATTCCCGCCCGGATCTGGGAATTAATTAGCCGCCGCTACGATGTGGCACTACCAGAAAATTACCAAAGTTTACCTTATGGTAATTTTTGGCGATGGGTGAGAGAGAATACCCAAATTCCCATTATCATCTGCGAGGGTGCTAAAAAAGCAGCTGCAATCTTATCTTGTGGTTATGTCGCCATTGGTATACCCGGAGTATGGGGAGGCCGTCGCCAACCAAAGGATGAATACGGCGAAAATAACGGCGCACCGTACCTAATCCCACAGTTAGCCACTTATGCTCAATCAGGCAGGCGAATTTATTTCTGTTTCGATGCCGATGTGAAGCGCACCACGGTTAGAAGCGTGAATGGTGCGATCGCTAAAACTGCCAAGCTTTTATCTTTGCGCGGCTGTGAAGTCCGAGTAATGGGGTGGCATCTGGCATTAGGAAAAGGGATTGATGATGTACTAGCCGCTTACGGCCGCGACCAATTTGATACTATTTACTGCGATGCCCTGAAATTAGATGAGTGGAACACCAAGCAACTAAGGCGGCTCACATACACCCCAGATTTGAACTTAAATCAGCGTTACTTGGGTGAGTTGGCTATTCCTTTGGGTAAGCAGCTAATAGGCTTGAAATCGCCAAAGAACACAGGTAAAACTCACTTGCTTCAGTGGCTAACTGACCCCATAATTCGCGCTGGTGAGAGGAGAGTGCTAGTAATTACCCATCGGGTGCAGCTTGCTACGCAGCTTGTGAAAAAACTGGGATTACCTTTC
>NZ_JBIQNW010000212.1:0-895 GCF_047228265.1 Nostoc sp. UIC 10607
GGGAGCAATGCGGTTTTGTCAGATCCGGTAAAAAACAAGCGATGCCTTCGGCGGGCGCAGCCATCGCAAAAATCAAATCTAAGTAAGAAGTAACTTTATTTACTAAATATATGCTGATAGCCACGAGAATTCATCTTGATGAAATATTTCAAAAAGATTGCTAGCAAGTCATTTGACGATTATTTATAAAAATATCTGCAATCAGTCTTTTATACTTAGTATGAATTATGCCAAAAAGTAAATTAAAGACAGGACTAAAGTATAAAATTTATCAAGCAGTTTTTGGTTTAATAAAGGAATTAAAGATAGAACCACAAAAATTATCCCAACTTCCAGCGATCCATTGACAACGCAAATGTAACATAATTTCTGCGTTTTCTTTCAACCAAAATTTACTATTACCCTTGATTCTTAAATTTACAACTTGGCGAATTAAACTCTCAATTGCACCACTACCAATAGGTAATTTTTTCTGTATTGCTTTATCGTAATTTAAACGTCCTTTACGATAAGCATCTAAAATATAATTCCGCTTAACTACCATAATCTTACACCGCTCTCCAGTAGCTACAGCAATCAATTCATCCATCTGGCTGATTAAGGATTTAGCTTTACCTTTTTTTAAACTATTTCTAACTTTTACAAACCATTCTTTAGACTGTACTTCTTCATTAAAAGCCGCGTCTGCAAATACTTTTATATTTTCCGTAACATGATAAAAATCAAATAGCTGATAAGTTTCAAATGGGCATCCTAATCTTGCTAAAAGTGGGGGAATATGTATCCAGATCCACTCCGCCCCATCCCCGATTAATAAGACTTGTTTTGCTTGACTAATTCCCAAGTCAACTAAATCCGCTTCTAAAATCTCCAAAAGCGCTTTATATCCTTCATA
>NZ_JBIQNW010000213.1:0-889 GCF_047228265.1 Nostoc sp. UIC 10607
GTTCGAGCCACATTACGTAGATGGGAAAACCAGGGATTAGGTGGATTGTGGGAAGCACCTGGACGTGGAGGAAAACGTAAGTGGAGTTCAGAGGATATAAATATGGTTGAACAATGGCTAGATGAAGAACGTAGCTATACAAGTCGTCAACTACAAGAACGTTTAGCTGCTGAACGTGGAATCACGCTCAGTAGTAGACAAGTTAGCCGAATTCTAAAAAAAAAGATTATATATGGAAACGGTTAAGGCATAAACCGCCTATTCCAAAATCAACATCATTCAAAGATGCCAAACGTGCCGATTGGTTAATGTTATGTCAGTTAGCTGGAGATGGATTAATTTGTCTAAAATATCTTGATGAATCGGGGTTTGAACGAACAAGTTCTCTCAATTATACTTATTCCAAACGTGGAGAGCAAAAATCAATTTATCAACCTCGTAGACGAGGCAAAAGAATTAGTGTTCTTGGTTTTTGGGAGCCTCAGCAAAGTTTTGAATATGGGGCTGTAGTTGGTGGTTTCAATAGCGAACGTTACTTGCAACTGCTTCAATGGCAGGCACATTTGGCCCAACAGCGTCTTGAACAAACGGGTAAAATAACTGTCATTATTCAAGATGGAGCATCATTTCATCGCAGCAAAAAAGTTAAACAATACTGGCAACGTTGGCAACAACAAGGTTTGTACATTTTTTTCCTGCCACCATACTCGCCTGAAATGAACCGTATTGAAGATGAGTGGCTACACCTGAAACGTTATGAGCTTTCTTCACAGATTTTTGACGATGAGTATGAACTAGCGATCGCTCTAATTTATACTATTCAAAATCGTGCAAACAATGGTAATTATTCAGTTGAGCGTTTTATATTTAATCATGTCTAGCTACTTAA
>NZ_JBIQNW010000214.1:0-884 GCF_047228265.1 Nostoc sp. UIC 10607
TTTCGTTTTTGCCCCGCAATTCCTCTCGACACTGAACCCGATAGGGTCAGTGTGAGCCTCCTTGCGGCAGTAGGTGATTTTTGCAACTCTACAGTATTTATCAACTAACCTTCATGCCTCATAATTTTCTACTTGTATGGCTGGTTCAACTGCTGACTGTTGGGGTACTTGGCGGGGGAATCTACATTCTCTATGAGTGGTACGAAGGAGAACTTGTAGGAACTTCCTACTTAGTAGCTGGACTAGTAATGGTTCTGTGGACTTTTGGCGGCCGTTTTATCAGTTTGCCACTGCTGCGCCGTCCTGGAAACCAAGAACCCAAGTTTATGCGTAGCAAAACTGTGCAGCGCTTACCACGACAGGATGGGAGCGTATTGCAAGTAGAGTTTTTTGGACCTGAAGATGGTCAACCAATTATCTTGTCACACGGTTGGGGACCAAACAGTACTATATGGTATTATGCCAAGCGACAACTAAGCGATCGCTTCCGAGTAATTGTTTGGGATCTACCAGGGTTAGGAAAATCCTCTAAACCGAAAAACAATGATCACTCTATAGAAAAGTATGCCCGTGACTTGGAAGCTGTAATTGCCATAGCAGGGGATAAACCTGTTATCTTGTTGGGACACAGTATGGGTGGGATGATTAACCTGACATTCTGTCGTCTGTTTCCAGAGCTATTAGTGAGTCGGGTGTCTGGCTTAATTCTTGTGGATACTACTTACACCAATCCGGTTAAAACTTGCATCTTTAGGAATCATGTAAAAATAACTTGAACAATTGGCCGAATAGTTAGAGTATCAGAATATAACGGAATTAAAGCCTTATATGTCTGATAACCAGGTAGTCGAAAGCATTCAAGACAAGTATGATTCGTTATTGCC
>NZ_JBIQNW010000215.1:0-882 GCF_047228265.1 Nostoc sp. UIC 10607
TAAAGTTGAAAAAGGATTTAACCAGTCAACTTTTAACTGTCTTTGTTCTGTTGGGGGAATATTGGATGGTTCTGTTGGGGGAATCTTAGATAGTTCTGTTGCGGGAATCTTAGATGGTTCTGTTGGGGGAATATTGGATGGAAGGGAAAGTGATGAAAGTGAATTTCTGTCTACTGCAATCATCGTGGCTGCCTGAGACGGGATTTCTCCCAGCAGTCCCATCAGATATGAAGAGTGAAGTTGAAGGCGGTAAAGACAAGCACGAATGTGTGGTTCTAAATCTACGGGTTGCTCTTCAGCTTGATAGGCTAAAGGAAGCCAATAGCTGCTAATAGCAATCATCACCATATCCTTAGCAGGATAAAGAGTATTTCTGGAGTTTAAATACTTAAACAGCATTGCTTCGGAGCTATCAGTCTTAACTCTACTTCGTAAGCGAAACTCAACATCTGAAAACATTGCTAATATTCCTTTAAAACGAGCAAATTACCGAAGAAAGGCAGAGGGCAGGAGGCAGAAGGCAGAAGGAAGAAAATACATTTTTTGCCCTCTGCCATAGGGTTTAAAGCCCCTAAATTTATGAAAAAAATAAAAATATTTTTCCGAGACGCACAGCGCTTTGGAATTATACGTCCTTACTAAATCCCCTAAATTTATTTATGGGGATTCCAACTGAAACTCCTGCCTCCTGCCTTCTTAATAGGACGCACGATGGTTTGAAATAGCTGATGTAGCGTTTTGATAACGGAATAATCCGTATACATCCGTGAAACGTAAGCACAACGCATCTTTTTTAATCGGCAGGTTAAACCCGGATTTCTCACAAGTGCAAAAAAATTATTGAGATGAGTAAAATTTAGGAAAGGATATTTTATACATTAG
>NZ_JBIQNW010000216.1:0-876 GCF_047228265.1 Nostoc sp. UIC 10607
TGAATAATGAGCATCTAAATCATAGGGTGAACTAATCATTAATGTAGCTGGCGGTATTCCTTGCTCGGTTCGCCAATAAATCTCGTTATTACATACATAGTATTGCTGTACCCATACTCGTCGTAGTGTTTCGACTGCTGGAACCTGTTGTAACCATTCTGGACTATGACCATCAAAGATGGCATCGAGCAGTTGTTTTCCATCTTCGCCATACACATGGGCTTGTTCCTCTCGCGCTGCTTTTGAAGTCGGTAGATGATAGTCTTCCATACGCTCGCTATAGCGTTCTATCCATTCTGGCTGGCTTTGAGCTTGTAACCAAGCAGGTGCAACAACGGCCAGCACATTCAATGCAGCCCGCAGCGTTTCTCCAGCACACTCCAGTCGTGTCACTGCCCGAATAGTTGCGACAACATGAGTGGAGTCTGTCCGTTGGCGACCTCTTGCTTGCAGCCAGCCTTGTTGTTGACACCAGCTAAGGAGTTTATCAAACACTAGACTTTCAGCTTGTTGAGCGATCAAGCGAGTGCGAAATTCGCTCAAAACGGTGTGGTCAAACCCCTTATCTGTTAGTTCTAAACACAGGAGGTACTTCCAATCAATTCGGCTTCGGACAGCATCTGCGGCTTGACGATCTGTGAGTCCTTCTATGTACTGCAATATTGTCACCAGAGCTAATCGCATCGGTGATACTCCAGGTTGTCCCTGCTTAGAAAACAATATACTAAAATCTTGGTCACTCACAAAGGAGTCAAGGCGATCTGCCATCGTGATGCAGAGGTTACCTTTCGGAAAAATAGCTTTGGCAACTTTAGCAGTTTCTGCTGGTACAGCATAGCCCGGTTGTGGATTCAGTGACATCGAACGATACCTCTT
>NZ_JBIQNW010000217.1:0-875 GCF_047228265.1 Nostoc sp. UIC 10607
CACTAATGTATAAAATATCCTTTCCTAAATTTTACTCATCTCAATAATTTTTTTGCACTTGTGAGAAATCCGGGTAACAACTCTAATAAGCTAAACTCCACACCTGTCAACCGAATGCGTTGCTCATTTTTATGAAGTTGCCGCTTACTTGTATCGATTTTCAGGTCGCCTGCATGAATTATCCCAGAGTTAGGAATAGTATTGATACTGGTTTTGTGTGAGCGCCGTTTTAGTACGCAGGCAATTCGAGCTTCTAGTTCTTTGGGTGAGAAAGGTTTCGTCATGTAGTCATCAGCACCTAGCTCCAGTCCAGTGATCCGATCTGCTACATCTGCCAATGCTGTTAGCATAATAATTGGTACATCTGATTGTTTCCGTAATTCTTGACAGACACCGTAGCCATCCAGCTTTGGCATCATTACATCCAGAACTATCAAATCAGGAGTTAAGAGACGAAAAGCTGACAAAGCTTCTTCGCCATCACTAGCTGTAACTACGCTGTAGCCAATCATTTCTAGTAGTGTACCAACCCAAAATTGCTACGTGGAGGTAAGCAAGGGAGCAGGGGAGCAGGGGAGAAGGGGAGAGATTGTATAAGTTAAGTTCTTTCCCCTCTGCCCCTCCGCTCCTCTGCTGACCACAACGCAAAGTTTCCTTGGCAGACTACTAGACGCGTCTGTAAAATTCGGCGAATGCTGGCTTCGTCATCTACTACTAAGATTGTGCCTTTATCACCTGATAAGTTTCTCAACGCTGTTCCTAATGAGCGAGAACTCTCAACCATCTATTATCTGTTTATTAGGAGCAACTGCACAGGCGGCACTGCCACCCGCTATGAATAAAAGAAACTATTTTGAGGCGACTAGTGAACGGGT
>NZ_JBIQNW010000218.1:0-861 GCF_047228265.1 Nostoc sp. UIC 10607
GGACATAGAATTAGTGCTAAAAGTGTTTACAACTTACTTGAATCCCTGGGCTACAGTTTACAATCGAATCGCAAAACCCGTGACGGCTCATCTCATCCGGACAGGGATGACCAGTTTTTACATATTGCCAACCAAGTTAAACATTTCCAATCGCAGAACGAACCTGTAATTTCAGTTGATACCAAGAAAAAAGAGTTAATCGGAAACTTTAAAAACCCTGGAAATGAATGGTGTCCGTCTGAACAGCCAGTTGAGGTAAGGATGCATGACTTTGTTGACCCCCAATTAGGTAAGGCAATTCCCTATGGAATTTATGACTTAACCTTTAATAAAGGATGGGTCAATGTTGGCATTGACCACGATACGGCGGAATTTGCAGTTGAGTCTATTCGTCATTGGTGGTACTCAATGGGAAAAGAACTGTATCCCAGTAGTGAGCATATAATGATTACGGCAGATTGCGGTGGTAGCAATAGTTATCGCTCCCGACTATGGAAGTTAAAACTACAAGAATTTGCCAGTGAGATTGGCAAAAATATTCATGTGTGTCATTTTCCTCCCGGCACAAGTAAATGGAACAAAATTGAGCATCGTTCCCAAAGCCACATTACGACTAACTGGCGAGGTAGACCTTTAACTAGTTTGCAAGTAGTGATTAATCTCATTCGTAATACTACCACTACACATGGATTAGAAGTTGAAGCTCGCTTAGATGAAAATTTCTATCAGACAGGAATTAAAGTTACAGATCAAGAACTTGATACCATTGCCATTGAGCGAAACTCTTTTCATGGTGAGTGGAACTATATTATCAAACCCAAAATTTCTCCCTAATTGTTCAAGTTATTTTTACTTGATGCC
>NZ_JBIQNW010000219.1:0-812 GCF_047228265.1 Nostoc sp. UIC 10607
TAAAAGCCAAGCGCACATCCTCTTCTAATTCTGCCGCCCATGAAATCTCGGTATAAGTAAATAAGTTTTTCAACTCAGCAACTAAATATTCCGATGTTCCCCCACCAATAATTACTTGCTGAATATCAACAGGAATATTCATACTCAGCCAAATAGATACTTTATTCCAGTATTCTTTCCGAGACAACTCCGCTACTTCAACAATTTGTGCTACTTCCTCAGCTTTAAACTCAGCATTCTTACTCCGAGCCAAGGTGTTAAAGTATCTCGGTTTTAACGCTGAACCTGATAGATGAACAGCCTTTAACAAATCATGTAAGTTCTGTCCTGATGTTCGGCTTTTGATTCTCTCCAGCATCCAGGCTAAACCCAAACCTTCTGTTTTTCCAGTTGATATACCCCGCTCAAAGATTACGGCTGATATATCCCGAAAACCCAGCATCACCACAGCAATGTTCACTTTATTAAAGTCTGTGCCGAGTTTTTTACTTCGCGTCAATACCAGTCCCCCACCCTCCGGCAAACACTGAAAGCTGATCAGATTTACACAAAATTGTTGACCTCGAAAGCTAAAGCTAGACAGTGCCTTGGTTAAACCCATCTCCAATCTTTCCCTGTCTTCCCACTCCCCATAAGGCAACAGCAGTCCCAACGATAAATCAAGGTTGGACTTCAATCCTTCTCTAATCGCTATTGCCCCCACTGCTGCTAAAGTTTTTGGAATCGCGTTCTCATACTTGAGTTCTAAAAAATTGATTCGCGCTTCAAAATACTTTTGGGCCAAAAACCCAACCGCATAATACTCTCCGTTG
>NZ_JBIQNW010000220.1:0-796 GCF_047228265.1 Nostoc sp. UIC 10607
TGAGTTTTTGCCAAATAAATCTTTGATACAACACGACTATTTTGATGTATTATGTTCATCTGTGATTATGTCGAAGTCATGGAACAAGTGCTGACACTAGTTTGCAAACTCAACCCCTCCGAAAAACAAGTAGAAGAAATCGAACTGGTATTAAAGGCTTTTGCTGATGCGTGTAACTACGCCAATCAGAAAGTTAAGCCCCAGATAACCAGTAAGATGACTATTCAAAATCTGGTTTATAACGAGATTCGCGCTTTGTTTGGATTGAGTGCAAATTTAGCTGTTCGTGCTTGCGCCAGGGTTGGAGCTAATCGTAAAACTGCCAAACTTAAAGACAAGCAAGTTTTAACATTTAAGCCAACATCGGCTGATTATGATGCCAGAATTTTCTCATTTAGAGAGAAAGACTGGACTGTTAGTTTGACTTTAATGAACGGCAGGGAACACATCAAAATTGATGCTGGTAACTATCAAAGAGGTAAATTAAAAGGTAGAAAGCCAACATCAGCACAGTTATGCAAACATCGTGACGGTAACTACTACATCCATATCCAAATTAAAGACGAAGCACCATTACCAATCAAATCTAATAACGTAATTGGTGTTGATTTTGGTCGTCGTGACATTGCTGTAACTAGCAATGGTGATAAATGGGATGGAAAACAAATCAGCGATGTTAGGGATAAGTTTTCTAGAGTGAGAAGTTCTCTCCAGCATATTGCCACGAAAGGCACAAGGTCTACTCGCCGCAGGGCAAGACAGATTTTGCAACGGTTGTCGGGGAAGGAGAGAAGAT
>NZ_JBIQNW010000221.1:0-772 GCF_047228265.1 Nostoc sp. UIC 10607
GCGACCACGCGAACTTCGCAATTTGCAAAGCTTATGGCTCAGTCGTTAGGTTAAGTAATATTTCGCCAGCAGTATCACTTTTGGTGATGATGACAGAGCAAGAGATATTTGAACATTTATTCACCATTGCGGATCAATCCGACGATACTGGTGGAGTCGTGAGTTCGTGCTTAGTACGACAAGGAAACATTGTGGTTGAAGGAATCAGTTGTAACGACGGCAAACATGCCGAATATGTACTTCTGCGCCAGATCGAACTCTCTGCTATCTCAATTCTTCCGGACGACATCATATATACAACAGTAGAGCCATGTGGAAAACGCACTCCCGGAGGACAGGGCGAATATATGGGGGACTGTACAACTAACTTGATTCAGTCAGGTGTACGACATGTGGTTTATGCAGCTCTAGATCCAGATGCATCATCTCAAACTCGATACAAGTTCGAGCAAGCCGATTGCTCGCTCCGTCAAGTAAACGATCCCCACATAATCCGTCAAGCAATCACGCTCTTCAATTCAACTGTAACTTCCACATCAGATGTCTTGCCCCAATAACTATTGCAGATTAGGGGTTAAGGAAAAATAAATTGGTCAGGCAAGGCACGCGCCCTTTTCGGCGCTGCCCCCTCCATGAGAGATTGTGACTAAACATGATAAATATAAGCCGTAAAGCAATTTATTAAGAAGGGGAAGGGGGCTGACAGGTGTAGGTTTTTTACACAGGTGTGAGTATTCATTAGTATTGCTGTAAAGATAGGTATGAAACCAGG
>NZ_JBIQNW010000222.1:0-768 GCF_047228265.1 Nostoc sp. UIC 10607
GCTTGATCTTCTATTGGTGACAGGTCAACTTTTAAAGGCGCTGGCATCTTGGTCAGGGGTAAAAATATTTACGACTAAAAGAGATTATCCCAACTTGATGTGCCATTTTACTTTATCGAATTCTATTTACGAACGCCAAGATGCTCCCTGATGGGCGAAGGAACTTTAGGTGATTGCGAGTTAGTTTATGATGTTGTCCATTAAAGAATTATTTGTCAATTTTAAGTAATTAATGTCTTGCTGTGTAAGAGGCTAGAAAGCTTATTAATACGGAGATTTCGGTCTTTTAGCAACTCGTATATTCTTTGAATGGTTTTAAACAATTAAATGCCTTTTCTCTTAAAACTGACTCCTCAAGAATTAAATGATTAAATGCCTTTTTTTTTTGGAAATCCGAATAAGGTATTGACTATTGCGGTTATCTCGTGGCGCAGCGATCGCCACCGAAAAGAGCGAGTACGCCATCGCTTAGGCTTAGTATCAGCCTAACCCAAAGTATAGTGTCAGAAACTCGCTCGGGAAGCCAGATCGCGATTTTACTGGAAAAGCTTGAGTGGATAATGAGGGCCTTTGTTGTAAGTGAAAGGGACATTAATTTTAAAAAACTGGATTTACAGAGCTAGACCATCATTTAAATTGCACAGAGCTAAAAAATCGAGCGTTTGGACATTAATTATTTAAAACTGACAACTAATTCTTTAATGGACACCAGGGCTTAAAAGCAGGGGCAACTTTTAGAGACGCTATGCGTAGCAAGATCCCCGTAGG
>NZ_JBIQNW010000223.1:0-753 GCF_047228265.1 Nostoc sp. UIC 10607
TCCCCCTCTCTGTCACCCTTGTCTCAGTAAAATCCTCCATATATCAAGCATTCAGGACTTTTCTGCACCAGTAAGCTGGATAGTGTTCGACTTAGCTATTAAGGTGAAGCGGGGGTATTTTCAACCGTGTGGAATTGTTATTGTTGGTTGCATTATTTTGCCTCCTGATTGAACTTGACCTCGACAACTTCTTCCACGCACCCCATAACCTCACCCAAGTAATGCAATGTATCGCCCACGTGAGTTGCTGCTTCTGGGTCAATCTTTTTATCAGCAATCAACAAGAGCCAAGTTTTATCTTGGGCGATTGCTTGAATATTTACGTAGTACGAATTGAATTCTCGTAATATCTCTATGGGTGACATTGGTTTATCCGATGAGTTGTGTTGTTCTATTTCGATAAACTGATAATTTAGTTTTGCTCCTTGCCACACAGGTGGGTTTTCCTGCCCACCCGTTTCCTTACGCTGCAACCAAATGTTTAGCTTGTGGAACGTATCTCTTTAACCGTTCCCATTCTTCATCGGTCAGTGCGTCAAATTCAATATCAAGCAACTCTTCTTCCGTGGGTAATTGTTCTGTAGTCGTTGCTGATATCCTTGCCACCTTCATGAAGTCGTCTAGCCCCACTGCTGCATCAACCGATTCGGCGTATCGAATCTTATCTACAGCATTTGACCAATGAGTAATATGTTGAAATATCACCCCAATCATCGAATCGCCTTTGTACACTCGATAGTTTCTGGGGCAGGC
>NZ_JBIQNW010000224.1:0-747 GCF_047228265.1 Nostoc sp. UIC 10607
CAATAACCGATATCAGCAAATCATCTCTTAGTCTCAAAAATACTCATATTGTTACTTTGACCTTTGATGATGATTCACTACCAAATCACTTAAAAACACAACAACTAACTGTTTATGACGAATTGCTTGAAGGTTGTGAAATAATTACATTTTAAAAAATTAAAATATCGTTGGTTGCTCGGCATCGCAATTTGCCGACCAATGGTCGGCAAAAACTTAATTATGATTCTCAAAAACTAATCCTTTATATGAGCCAGGATCAAGGGTGTTAAAAAGAGCGGGAATTTGCAGACCACCATGCCAAAGGATGTCTGTGCCTTCCCTTATGCCCTCTGTATTACTTTATTTTTTATAATATAAAACACCTTGCTTTACGCAATTATCACTACTGTAGGCATCGCTATGCAGTAAAACTTTCTGCATTATACTCATCTAGGTAAATAGGCTAAATGAACTTACCATCAAATTATTTTTTTACCTAGATAAAGTATCATGATACAGCACAGGAATTTCATTCCATGTTAAAGTTGTATTTTTAACTGTGTAATTTACGACATCATAAACTAACTCGCAATCACCTAAAGTTCCTTCGCCCATTAGGGAGCATCTTGGCGTTCGTAAATAGAATTCGATAAAGTAAAATGGCACATCAAGTTGGGATAATCTCTTCTAGTCGTAAATATTTTTACCCCTGACCAAGATGCCAGCGCCTTTAAAAGTTGACCTGTCACCAATAGAAGATCAAGC
>NZ_JBIQNW010000225.1:0-728 GCF_047228265.1 Nostoc sp. UIC 10607
CCTAGCGTAGTAAAACTTGCTAGAGGTATCTTGGAATCGTAGAAAACTCGTTTGAGATTGTCTTTTTAGCAAACACAATTAAGGTTTTAATCTCGACCCTCAAGTTAGTTTTACCGTTCTAAGAAAAAAATTAAGAGTTATTGCTGGGTTTGCAAAAGCAAAGTTAAATAGTTAACAGCCTATCAGTAAGAAGAGATTATGACTACTGACAACTTCATCATCCGCCCAATGAATAGGTCGGAAATAGATTTGGCGATTAGTTGGGCAGCAAGTGAAGGTTGGAATCCAGGAAGGTATGATGCTCAATCTTTTTATCAAACTGACGAAAGCGGTTTTTTATTGGGTGAGTTGAATGGTGAGCCGGTGGGATGCATTTCTGCTGTAGCTTACGATCAACACTTCGGTTTTCTAGGTTTTTACATTGTGAAACCCCAGTTTCGTGGACAGGGGTTAGGTATGAAAATTTGGAAGACAGCAATGAAGCATCTGGGTGCTGACCGTAACATCGGCTTGGATGGCGTAGTAGCTCAACAAGATAACTACAATAAGTCTGGTTTCCAAATCGCTTATAACCATATTCGTTATGAAGGGGTGGGTGGGGGTGTTGTACCTGCTGGGATCGTAGAACTGAAAACAGTACCTTTTGAAGATTTGGTGGCTTACGATTGTCAACTTTTTCCTTCTAAGCGTTCGCTGTTTCTGCGACATTGGATTGAACAGCCAGAAAG
>NZ_JBIQNW010000226.1:0-685 GCF_047228265.1 Nostoc sp. UIC 10607
CAGTGGCAGGATTAAAACCTAAGCGTGGAATCAAATCGGTAATCAACTCACAGATTGCCTGTACACCATGTTCAGGCTGATATCCGCCACCATGCCACAGACAATCAGACACAGGATTATCAGATATCGGCTCAATTGTTGGGTAAATTCCTCGATTAATTTGGTGAGCAGCAGTGATAATTGCACTTGTTTGAGCTTGACGGAATACCTGGGTTAACCGCACCACGGGAACTCGCCCAGAATTGATCAAGTCAGCAAGTATTTGACCTGGGCCCACAGATGGTAACTGGTCAATGTCACCCACCAACAACAGTAGAGCGCCAGCTAATACTGCTTTAACTAAGGAGTAAGCCAGAAACAAATCAAGCATCGAAGCTTCGTCAGCGATAATTGCCGTATGGGGTAAAGGATTTTCGCTATCGCGCTTGAAACCCCTTGAGCGGGGGTCAAATTCTAACAAGCGATGAATAGTTTTAGCTTCTAGCCCAGTCATTTCACCTAAGCGTTGAGCAGCCCGTCCAGTGGGTGCTGCCATTGCAATAGATTTACCCATTGCTTTCCACAGGCTGACAATGGTGTGAGTGGTAAAGGTCTTTCCAACGCCAGGACCACCAGTGAGGATCATGATTTTGGAATAGGCTGCTGTTTCTACAGCTTGGCGTTGCTGTTCTGAAAGCTGAATTTT
>NZ_JBIQNW010000227.1:0-642 GCF_047228265.1 Nostoc sp. UIC 10607
TTCTAGTTCTACAACCCCAACATCGTATAGGTAGCTGTGAGTCTTCAAGGAGAATAACAGCGTCAAACCATAAACTATAATCAAAATAACTGCTACAAAAATCGACAGCTTAGTAATAGCGCTTTGCTCGACTACATTAGATGTAGTAATCACCATAGCCGGCAGTACAATTGCAGTCACTGCTAGTGTCATTGTCGAACCATTGACTCGCGCTGCCATTGGCTGAAAAGTCTGCTCCTTATAGCGTAAACCTCCTAGCAACATAGATAGCCCCATTACCAGCAGCAAATTACTGATAATTGTCCCGGTAATACTGGCTTTGACAATATCTACTAAGCCTTGTTTAAGAGCTACTAAAGCAATAATTAGCTCAGTTGCATTCCCAAAAACTGCATTTAACAAACCTCCTATAGAAGGCCCTAAAACCACAGCAATTTCTTCTGTTGCCTGACTCAGCCAAACTGCTAACGGAATGATTGCAACTGCTGAAAGCCCAAACACTATTAATGCATCCCATTCTAACTTTTCTGCCACAATAGCAATCGGGACAAAAACTAGCAAACCAATTGAAATTAGATTTTTAGTTTGTATATTTTTGAGTGCGGTTGGCATAACTATATAGCGCTAATAATGAGAACTCTC
>NZ_JBIQNW010000228.1:0-635 GCF_047228265.1 Nostoc sp. UIC 10607
CAATGCCCATCGGCAGCAGCTTCGTTCAAAACATGAATTAAACCAGCACGGTAACGGAACTGACTATCAGGCGCAACTCCTAAATAAAAGGCAATTTTATCAGTTCTCAGAAAACCAATACCGTAGATGTCAGCAGCTAACTGGTAGGGATTGCTGGTGAGAGTAGCGAGTGCTTCATCCTTGTACTGCCTGTAAATTTTGACTGCATAAGTAGTAGAAACGCCATGACTGTGGAGAAATAGCATTAAATAGATGTAAGAGATGTAAGAAAATAAAATAAAAATAAGTTGATAGCTAAATAAAGATATTTTGAATTGAAGCAGAGACTTCATATTTGGGTTATGCCATCGGCGACGGCGACCCGGACGCGAACAATCCCACAAACTATCGAGTTTGCCCCAGTACCAGCGATGAATTGTGTCGCGTACAGTCTGTGGATGCCATTTTAAGTATTGTGCGATCTTTAGCACTGTCCATCCAGCGGCTGATAAGCGTAGTACAGTGGCACGACTTTGAGTTCTTGGTGGTATACCTTTTGCTTGAGTGAGTGCTAGTAGGGCTTGATCTTCTATTGGTGACAGGTCAACTTTTAAAGGCGCTGGCATCTTGGTCAGGGGTAAAAATATTTACGACTA
>NZ_JBIQNW010000229.1:0-597 GCF_047228265.1 Nostoc sp. UIC 10607
GGGACAGCAAGCAATTTGTCAAATGTGGGACCCATTTGGAAATCTTTTTGGTATGCAGGGTAAAACCTGGGTCTAAGGCAGGTGAAAGAACTTAACAAAAGGTCAAGTAAGAAAAATGGGTGCTACAAAACTACAAAACTTACTAGCTGATGCTAATACCTTAGATTTTTAGGAATACCCAAAGCTGCCACTGACACCTGACCCTCACCAATACCGAAGGACTATCTTAAATATACGAGCTGACACCAGGGGCAAAATAGTACAAATTTACCTAAAACCGATGTTTGTAGTATGCCAATGACAAAACTAAAACCCTTATTCTTTTGTTACAGGCTTGCCTAACAAGAAGCAAACATGACTTAGATGATTTATCTAAAAATAATAGCTAAAAAGCTTATAAAATAATGCTTTCCGCCTATCTTGCCCCTAGTGTCAGCTATGCTATATTTACCCCAAATTACAGTTTTTCAGACAACAATCAGGTTCCCAGGTATTCATCACAGAGCGATACCTTCTCTGCGAGCATCCGTGAGAGGTTAAGATAAAGTGCATTTTGTCAACCAGTTAAAATACTCAAAATAGTCTTATTGAAAATGA
>NZ_JBIQNW010000230.1:0-592 GCF_047228265.1 Nostoc sp. UIC 10607
GCAATCGATTTTCTCTCTTATTGCCGAAAGCCTTTCTGATGTGGGCTATTGGGGTAGCTAGCTATTTCCAATAGCAGACGACGTTGCAGCACTTCTAGAACTTACTCTTGGTACGCACTCAAGGTTTTTTCTCAAAATGATACTAGTATTTTTTCTTACTATTATAGCTACGGTTATTACTGGCTTATTGCAGTGTTGATGAGCAATTAAAAGATTTAAATTATACAATTAACATCCGGAAAACAAAGGTGAAGTTAGGAAAAATAGTGAACATATGATTGTAACTTTCTTTGATTGAGTTCATCTAAAAGGCTTTCACAATGGTTACTACTCCTGTATATTATTTGCAATTCCTGGACAATCCGAATATTGAAATTTCTCAAGATGAGTTGCGATCGCTTTTAAGAGAAATAGAAGTACAACTGCATCGTAGCGGAGTTTATCGACGTGCTTTAGCGATTGTGCAGAAGTTAATAGGTGAACAAACAGATCAGGCTCAAGATTTATTAAAAGCTGTAGGTAGAGAAGCGATCGGGTTAGCATTTCAACAATTTGCCCAACAATCTCAAAAAGTTGAAACAGTTACAGATAC
>NZ_JBIQNW010000231.1:0-584 GCF_047228265.1 Nostoc sp. UIC 10607
TATCATTTTCAATAAGACTATTTTGAGTATTTTAACTGGTTGACAAAATGCACTTTATCTTAACCTCTCACGGATGACCTCAAACTATCAAAGATATCGAGAATATGCAGCTTGGGCTGCAACTTTTAGAATATACAATTAATGCTATTCGCAGTCGTATAGAAATAGAGAAAGCAGAACGCGATCGCAATTTTCAAGAGCTAGTAGCAGTTGCTGGTTCGGCTATAGCAACAGTATCTCTGCTACAATCTCCTGCAAAAGATTTTTGTATTCAAGGAAGCAGAAAGGATATTTTTCCTAAAATTCCTTACTTTTGTGATTACCCTTTCAGTTTTAGCCTTGCGTTCGCATTCATCGTTGGTTTTATAGTTTGGAGGCTGAGAAAAATATTACTATAGTCAGATCAGATGACGATAGGAAAGCCAACACTAAACCTGAAACATTGATAACTACTGTTATGGGAAACTGTCCGGTTATGGCGGCTTTTTAAGGACAGTTAGTTCACTTAGATTTGTAAACATTTTCAACAATTCACCTCAGTACCAAGATTGAGAAGCATTCTAGTGACACGCTAGCCAGATTTT
>NZ_JBIQNW010000232.1:0-580 GCF_047228265.1 Nostoc sp. UIC 10607
TCATTTTCAATAAGACTATTTTGAGTATTTTAACTGGTTGACAAAATGCACTTTATCTTAACCTCTCACGGATGGGGAAGCTGTGCAGTTCTGGTTTCAAGCATGGCGAATTCCTTATATTCGCCGTCACTATCATGGACAAACATTAGCCTGGAAACATGGCGCTCATGTCCGACTGGGTGGTGAGAAGCTCTGATTTCTATAGGATGTTTTTCGGTTGGATTCCATTCTCGACCCAAAAAATGATTCGCTTCATTATTTAATGTGACTAACTTCGGCTCAGTAAATTGCAATTTATCTAAGCGAGAAATAATCTCATTGGGGAAAGCAGCGAAGGCGAAATTAGAAACTTTTTTAGCGATCGCCTGGGGGTTTGCGTTTTCTTTTCTTGCAACTTCGAGTTCATCCTGGCGGGATGCACAGATGTTCCAAGCGGCGGCGGCGGATGCAAGTTTTTCTGACTCTGGGATAGAAGCGTAAAATGCGAGAGCCGCCTCTTGTGCCTTGTCGAAAAGTAATTTAGTTTGGCTTCTAGTAAGTTCTGGTTTTAGTTCTAGGAGTTTAGCTCCCTGCATGGTCA
>NZ_JBIQNW010000233.1:0-567 GCF_047228265.1 Nostoc sp. UIC 10607
GGCGATCGCAAATTCATTGCCTGGGTCGATTTTCTCTAAGCTAGATGCTGCCTGCCAACGGGTGGACTCATCCAGATTTTGTGATTGCAGCAGTTGCACCAAGGCGGCGATCGCAATTTCATTGCCTGGGTCGATTTTCCCTAAGCTTTCTGCTGCCTGCCTACGGGTGGACTCATCCAGATTTTGTGATTGTAGCAGTTGCACCAAGGCGGCGATCGCAATTTCATTGCCTGGGTCGATTTTCCCTAAGCTTTCTGCTGCCTGCCTACGGGTGGACTCATCCAGATTTTGTGATTGTAGCAGTTGCACCAAGGCGGCGATCGCAATTTCATTGCCTGGGTCGATTTTCCCTAAGCTTTCTGCTGCCTGCCTACGGGTGGACTCATCCAGATTTTGTGATTGCAGCAGTTGCACCAAGGTGGCGATCGCAAATTCATTGCCTGTGCCGATTTTCTCTAAGCTAGATGCTGCCTGCCAACGGGTGGACTCATCCAGATTTTGTGATTGCAGCAGTTGCACCAAGGCGGCGATCGCAAATTCATTGCCTGGGTCGATTTTCTCTAAGCT
>NZ_JBIQNW010000234.1:0-563 GCF_047228265.1 Nostoc sp. UIC 10607
GCTGTTTGTATATTTCCACAGCACTCACACACGCAGGTATGGCGTTGATATTCCACTATTTCAATGGGGCGTTCTACTAATTGTGCTACAGACTGTTTTTCTACTTTTACTGCCGTGTGAGCAAATGCTTTTTGACCACAACAGGCACAATCAGTCGGTCGTAAGATTTCACAACGATCTATTCTGCCAAAACCTTTACGAGTCTTACCTTGATGTCCTGGTTGCCCACCTGGTTTTCTTTTGGGGTGGTTCGGTTCTTCTTCCAAGGGTGCTTTTTTGTTTTCACTCTTTTTGAGGATATCCCCAGACGGTGGCTTCGACGAATTAGAACTGTCTAAATCTCGACTGACTTTTAAACGCTCTATTTCTTGCTGTAGTTCGTAGATGATTTTCTGTAACTCACGTATTACCTTGCTCTGCTCAATAATTATCTCTACCAGTTCTTCCTTCGACAACTGGTTCAAGCTTTCTCGATCTAAATCTTGAGGCAGGTTTTGGTTCATATTTGTGATATTCCCCCTCAAGTGTTCCCTTTGTCAATACTCTGCCACCTGAATCCTTAC
>NZ_JBIQNW010000235.1:0-563 GCF_047228265.1 Nostoc sp. UIC 10607
TCTCCAAGCTGGATTTATCCCCTTTTCCTGCACCCTCTTGACAAAAGTGCAATCCCTCTAACCTCTCACCGATGGCCTCTGCCCGTGGTGATGTGAAAGCATATCGCAGACTCCAAAAGACGCTGATGAAGTCATGGTCAGCAAGAGCCTTAGCGGTTCGTAGAGTTACCCAGGATAACCAGGGAAAAAAGACGGCTGGTGTAGATGGCGTTAAATCGTTGACTCCAAAGCAACGTCTAAAACTGACTGGAAATTTAAACCTGGATTCAAAGGTCAGCCCCACTAGGCGGGTATGGATTCCAAAGCCTAGAACAGAAGAGAAGCGACCTTTGGGTATACCTACAATGAAAGACCGAGCCTTGCAAGCGCTAGTCAAACTGGCAGTAGAGCCAGAATGGGAAGCGCGATTTGAACCTAACTCATACGGGTTCAGAGCCGGACGCTCATGCCAAGATGCGGTTGGTGCAATATTTAGTGCAATTAAGCTTAAGGCATCAAGTAAAAATAACTTGAACAATTAGGGAGAAATTTTGGGTTTGATAATATAGTTCCACTCACCATGA
>NZ_JBIQNW010000236.1:0-550 GCF_047228265.1 Nostoc sp. UIC 10607
CCATCCGTGGTAATGCAGGAACTGACTACATTACAGGTGGCGATGGTGACGATTCCGTGTTTGGGGACGATGGTAACAATCTTCTCTATGGTGGACGTGGGAATGATTCTGCCTTCGGCGGCACTGGGAGCGATCGCCTGTTTGGAAATGAAGGTGGCGACATACTCTGAACTAATTGCGATCATTCAAGGTTCTAGCAACCTCACCCTTAGTGCCAGCTATTTCCTAACTGTCTAAAGCATTATCTCAAATACAACCTAAAATTCTTTATCAAGTTTTAGACTTGCACTACTCAAAGTTTTTTATTTTTTTCTGATGCCCAGATAAGTAATTAAAAGTAGCTAATAAAACCAGTAACTTTAGATTAATAACCTAAATTGTTAGTTAACTTGGTACCGCTCTTTAGTGGTAACTGGTCATACACTAACATTGACTAAATCAACATCAGCAAGCCATATTGTTCTGCTTTGGGTAGACACTTCTTCTAAAATTGGAGAGCGCCACTCTACCCCATAAAGCCAATTATCTTTGAGGCTAAAAATTCCTTGAA
>NZ_JBIQNW010000237.1:0-524 GCF_047228265.1 Nostoc sp. UIC 10607
TAACTCTTGATGGCATCAACTTATTTGTTAAGCAATATTTCGCCAGCAGTATCAAAAGTTGCCAAGAACCACATTATGCTTTCAGTGGCAGATATCACAGGACTCTCCTAATATAGCGAATGAATTGTCATTGATCGAAGGAAGAAGAACTTTTCACCCAGACATTATGGTTGTGATAAAAATCACCACGCTGTTCTAGTGTAAACCCACCCAGCAATAATCCCAACCAGACTTCTACCATCGGCATTTGCAACACACGTTGCAGTTTAACCAAAGAAATCTCATCTTTGACATTGATCAGGTAATTAGCGATCGCACTCTGCCATTTTTCCACATCCTCATCTGATGCCAAATTGCGGACATCTTCTAAAGTTGTCACCTCATCGAGCATTGCCAAAACATTCGCTTTTTCAACAGGTGCTGCTAGAGAATCACCCGATTCAGTAGAATGTGAAAATTGGTGTGGGCCATGTGGTTTAAAGGTTTGTGGTGTTTGCGGTTCAATCAAATCATCTAAATCTAGG
>NZ_JBIQNW010000238.1:0-520 GCF_047228265.1 Nostoc sp. UIC 10607
CACTTTTCCTCTATACTCCATCATCCGCAGTCTGGCTTGACTTTTATCGGTTTTCAGTAAAGAATTAATTGAGATCAACAATGGTTTGAAAGAATTATTTTTGGGGATCGGAAATTTTAAAACCCAGTTCATTAAAGTGGGGTTAGGCGCAACCTGGAAAATTTTTCCCTGACCATCTAAAAATAATAACGGATGAACATTTTCAGAATCTATAAATTCCTTCCCATACCAATTAGAAATTTCCAATAAACCGTCCATTGGATGGTTTGTATGCAGTCCAGACCCTTGCCAACGACCATACATAAAGCCTAAATTTACAGGTTCAAGGGTGTCAAACAATTTTAAAGCTTTTTCTGTCGTAGTTTTACCCGTTTCCAGTATCAACTGATAATTTTCTAATGTTTCCATTGTTACTGTCCTTATATCTGTAAACTTACCGAAAACGTTGCCTCTCGTTCACGAAGTGTCTCCGATAGGAGAAGAGAAGGTATCGCTTGCCTCTAATGGAAAATGAGTATCA
>NZ_JBIQNW010000239.1:0-519 GCF_047228265.1 Nostoc sp. UIC 10607
TCTACCTGCTGATAGCTGCTCTTTGTATTGAGAAAGTCGTTGCGTTAATTCTAATACTGCTTCAGTTAAGGCTGACTTAACAGTTGATTGCTCAATATAATCAGAAATTGATAAGATAGCTTTCTTCTCTAGATATGATTTTAACTCAGTTACAAGCACTGCATCCAGGTCTTTAAATGTAGTTTTAGCTGTAACAAGCTGCTCTTTGTATTGAGAAAGTTGTTGCGTTAATTCTAATACTGCTTCAGTTAAGGCTAACTCGACAGTTGATTGGTCAATATAATCAGAAATTGATGAAATGGCTCTCTTCTCTACGTAGGATTGTAACTCATTCGCAAGCACTGCATCCAGGTCTTTAAATGTAGTTTTAGCTGTAACAAGCTGCTCTTTGTATTGAGAAAGTTGTTGTGTTAATTCTAATACTGCTTCAGTTAAGGCTGATTCGACAGTTGATTGCTCAATATAATCAGAGATTGATAAGATAGCTTTCTTCTCTGTATGGGATTGTAACTCTTGAGT
>NZ_JBIQNW010000240.1:0-510 GCF_047228265.1 Nostoc sp. UIC 10607
AAGGTAGCCGTACCGGAAGGTGTGGCTGGATCACCTCCTTTTTAGGGAGACCTACACCCCTTACATATCGAAAAACACACAGTTAAATAGATAGTAAGTTGGTCTAACCTAGGTCGGTCGCAGATATTTGCATTGTTGAAAGCTTTCAAACTATGATTTGGTTCGATATGGGCTATTAGCTCAGGTGGTTAGAGCGCACCCCTGATAAGGGTGAGGTCCCTGGTTCGAGTCCAGGATGGCCCACCTGAAAGTAATTAGTAATTGCTAATTCGTAAATCGTAATTAACTACGATTTAAGAATTGTGAATTACGAATTATAATCTGGGGGTTTAGCTCAGTTGGTAGAGCGCCTGCTTTGCAAGCAGGATGTCAGCGGTTCGAGTCCGCTAACCTCCACCTGTGGTGATTGCCATTCATCAAAGCGATTGAGAAACCAGCAACATGACTGAACTGTCAGACTGCTGAGTTGATCTCAGCCAGAACCTTGAAAACTGCATAGTAACGCGAAAT
>NZ_JBIQNW010000241.1:0-503 GCF_047228265.1 Nostoc sp. UIC 10607
GCAGTTTTAGCTCGAAAGAGTTGTTGCCGATAAATAGATAGTTGTTCTGTTAATTGTGGCAACGTTTCAGCCAAGGCTTCATCAACTACTGACTGTTCAATAAAGTCAGAGATTGCATCCACTGCTCTTTGTGATGATAGTCGTTGCTCTTCATTAACAATCGCGGCTCCCAGGTCGTCAAATGCGGTTTTTCCTGCTTCAAGCTGCTGCTGATACGCGGACAGTTGTTCTGTTAATTGTGGCAACGTTTCAACCAAGGCTGATTCAACTACTGACTGTTCAATAAAGTCAGAGATTGCATCCACAGCTTTTTGTGATGATAGTCGTTGCTCTTCATTAACAATCGCGGTTTCCAGGTCGTCAAATGTGGTTTTATTATTAGCTAGTTGCTGCTGATACCCGGATAGTTGTTCTGTTAATTGTGGCAACGTTTCAACCAAGGCTGATTCAACTACTGACTGTTCAATAAAGTCAGCGATTGTATTTATGAATCTTTGGCTCTC
>NZ_JBIQNW010000242.1:0-497 GCF_047228265.1 Nostoc sp. UIC 10607
CCTAACATTCATGTGGATGAAACACCTTGGTCAGTCATAGGAATCAAAGAATGGTTGTGGGTAGTTGCTAATTCAGACTTCTGCTTATTTACAGCAGCTGATACTCGCTCACGATCCGAATTAGAAACAATTTTAGGGGCTAAATATACAGGGGTACTTAGCAGCGATGATTTTAGTGTTTACAATGGCTATCCAGTTTTTGCCCAACAGAAATGTTTGGCTCATCTACGCCGTCACTTTAAAAAATTAATTCAACTTCCAGGTCTTCACAACCAGGCTATTGGGGAAGCTTTTGTTGATTTAATTGATGAAGCCTTTAAAAATTACGCTCAATGGTTTGAAACTCTTGACTCCACCAGTTACAACGACTGGGTAAATCAATTTAAATCTAAGTTACAACAAACGCTCAATCAGTGGATTGACAAGGCAGGAGCAAAAGCCGGACAGCTTTTACGTTCTTTACGGGATAAAGCTTCTCAATGGTGGTATTTTCTTGA
>NZ_JBIQNW010000243.1:0-493 GCF_047228265.1 Nostoc sp. UIC 10607
AGATCGATAAATTCGAGCAGCGTGGCTGTTGCTGTTGTGCCTTTCGAGTTGCAACAGGCGATAAACTGCTCCCACTTTCTTTGATCGCAGTTGAAAGATGCTAATTTTTTTTTACGCCCTGTATTGCTCATGTTCACGTGTCATCTAGGTAAAATGGGACTGACCACGCTTATTAAATCGTGTAATTCATCATGATGAATTACCTTGATAGTATCATCGCCAAATGCCTCAGCGCATTCCTCAAGCGATGCCTTTTATGAAGAGATGCTACTGCCAACGGCTACCATTGGCGATCAAAAATTATCTCAGGCTTAAACGCTTGCAGGATTGCTTTATCTAATTTTTGCTCATCGAAACAGTGCTGAGTACCTAGTTAGATTGCTGAGTAAGAAAGCGATAATTGCATCCAGTACAGTAAGTCTGTACCCCTACGGGGATCTTGCTACGCATAGCGTCTCTAAAAGTTGCCCCTGCTTTTAAGCCCTGGTGTCCA
>NZ_JBIQNW010000244.1:0-488 GCF_047228265.1 Nostoc sp. UIC 10607
TGATACTGCTGGCGAAATATTACTTAACCTAACGACTGAGCCATAAGCTTTGCAAATTGCGAAGTTCGCGTGGTCGCTTGTGGAATAGCGGACAGCCAGTGAAATATGCGCTTGAAGTTAATTGCTGTTGCTGTCATCAAATGTTGCAGATGAGTTTTCGCTAATCCAATGTATCGAGCATGGCGGAGTCCATGAGCGCGAATGCTTTCAGAGAGAGTTGCTTCAATTCCAGCCCGACGAGCATAGTCTGCTTTATAGTCGTCGGTCATTGCTTGTTTTCGTGCAGTTTGCAATGCTTTGTACTGTGCTTCTGGACGAAGTGTAACCAGCCGTCGCTTTTCTTTGGTGCGAGTACACAGATGCAGGCTGGGACAAGTGGCGCAGTCAGCTCGTGCAAACTTAATTTTAATCACCTCATTGTCTCGACCATCGATTGCAGGTGTCCAAGATGTACTCGTCTTACCTTCGGGGCAAATGGCAACCTGTTG
>NZ_JBIQNW010000245.1:0-484 GCF_047228265.1 Nostoc sp. UIC 10607
AATTCTATTTGCTCTTTCGGGTATGCCAGTGTAGTCGTTTTCTGATCTACTGTTGCTTCCCAATAAAATTCGTAACCGCTTACAATTACTATGTAATTAGTAGCGTTGGAGACAGGACTCCAAGATATTTGAGGTCGCGTACTTAACATTGAACTGCCATAAGGGCTTATTAGTGTTGGTGCTTCTTTCTCCTCACCCGCTCCTTTAGGGTTATAGCAATTACTCGGATTCAATCCCGTACATAGCTCCGCTATCTCTTGCGGCAGTGTACACGTATCTGGCTCCTTGAACACAGTACTCTGCCTCAGGTATACAAAATTTCCATTCAAATAGCACAAAACCTTGACTGTAGCTCCCTTAACTGGATTAATCCGATCTCCTTGGCACAGTCGGCTTCCACTTGGCAGGTGGAGATCGCCTGAGCTAGAGACTCGACCTATAAACTTGCGACACCCACTTTTTACTACTGCTACTGATTGAGTCC
>NZ_JBIQNW010000246.1:0-471 GCF_047228265.1 Nostoc sp. UIC 10607
ACTTCCTTGATTACTTTCATCGCTAGTCTTTTTGTGTAAGTTCTTCTAGTTTTTACAAAAGACAATTTTTCGCTAAAAACTTGATGACATTCTGTACATTTCAATTGACGACGATTTACTTTGAAAATTACTTGATAGTCACTCATTGGTATATCTCTGACCATATACCAATGATTTTGATGAGTTTTATTAGTTGTCTTTCCACAGTGAGGACACTGAGAAACTTTTGACTGATTTTGGATTTCAATTACGATCTCATCGTCGGTGATAAAATCGTAATTCACCACCTTGATATCTTCAATATTAATCAGTTTAGTAATAAAATGAAGTAGGGGATTAGAAGGCATATTTATTAAAATGATAATTTTATTTTCAATATTTATTGTCTTTTGTACTCTCAATTACTTCTGCATTTCCTTCCCAGCTTGGGTTATTGACACCAATCACTGGTAATTGTATTGAAATATATTT
>NZ_JBIQNW010000247.1:0-460 GCF_047228265.1 Nostoc sp. UIC 10607
CAGACTTGGAGAATTATTAAAGCCTGAGAAAGTGCGATTTTATAGCCTCTTTCACGAGCAATAACTAGTAATTCAGTAATATCTAATGGTAATTGGGCTTTTTTTCCTTGTTTTTTCCCTCCATTCTTCGTTGACGACGAGGAATTGCCCTGAGTTTCTGACAGTGCATTGTCAACAATTGGAGATAATAGAGCCATTACTTCTTCATCATTTCCACCCTGCTCAATTAAGGTGCGACATTCACGAAACCTGTCTGCATCATTCTCGGTATACAACTCTTTTTCAGGTATCCCACTCAAGCGTAAAGTCCGACTAATTTCTGATGGTGAGAGGTTGTTGAAAAGTTCTTGTGGTTGATACATAATTATCAATTTCTATTTAGATAAAGTTGAAAAAGGATTTAACCAGTCAACTTTTAACTGTCTTTGTTCTGTTGGGGGAATATTGGATGGTTCTGTTG
>NZ_JBIQNW010000248.1:0-458 GCF_047228265.1 Nostoc sp. UIC 10607
GGGAAAGCTGCTAACCGGATGAAAGATGCTACAGGCATTGAAGCAACTACTATTCACCGTTTATTGCAATGGCAGGGGCACAATGCGGTTTTTCTTTATAACGAGGATAATCTTCTAAATCTTGATTGTCTAATCGTTGATGAATTTTCAATGGTTGACATATTTCTGTTCAATTCGCTGCTCAAAGCCTTGGACAAAAAAACCAGAATTGTACTGGTAGGGGACTTTGATCAATTACCCAGTATTGGCGCGGGAATGGTCTTGCGGGATTTAATTGTTTCTGAACTCGTCCCTACAACTTTCTTACAGACGATTTATCGCCAACGGCACGAAAGCCCGATTATTTATGCTGCTAATGATGTCAATTCTGGCATAGTCCCTACACTGCACAATTTTAATCAAGTTTCTGATTGGATGGATGTCGGTGACTGTGCAATGATTCAAAAAGACTCGCCCCA
>NZ_JBIQNW010000249.1:0-457 GCF_047228265.1 Nostoc sp. UIC 10607
CACTAATGTATAAAATATCCTTTCCTAAATTTTACTCATCTCAATAATTTTTTTGCACTTGTGAGAAATCCGGGTAAAGTATGCCACTAGCGGACGGAAGATACGGTAATGGTAAGTGTTGAAAATCATTGGCGCTTCTTTGGGATTAGCCGAACTAAAATCTAGTTCCCACAAACCACATTTGAAACTAATCTGATCTCCAAGAGACTCTAATTCATAATGCGTCAACTCAGGACGACTAGCGTGGGCGAATAATCCCGAATGCATAATTGGGAAGTGTGCCGGATCGATAAAATTTTCCAGCGTCCGCAGGGGGCTAGAGTGATAGTGGTAGGGACCACAGAAAATTTTGCGATAAACCGGATTGTCCCACTCAGAAAACACCCGTGACAGGTTAAGTAAAAGTGCATTTTGTCAATCAGCTAAAATACTCAAAAGCCAGTTAGTGAAAATGATA
>NZ_JBIQNW010000250.1:0-451 GCF_047228265.1 Nostoc sp. UIC 10607
ACTGAAGAATCAGCCAAAGATATAGCCCTAGCAAGTAATACTACAACGCCAGTAGATTCTCGCTCCAAAGTCAACGCTAGGGGTGATTACAAATTCATCAAGCAGTACTTAGCCCAGTTAGAACAGAAAGAAGATAGGAAATTCCGCATAGCCTATTACCAGAATCAAAGTGGCGCTCCCAGAAATGCCCAATGTAATGTCAACCATTTGGTGAAGTTGATTAACTGCCTCGATAGAAATAGATACAACCCCGACGGCAATAAACGAACCAAACACCCAGCAGGAATGAGTCTTCCAAGTAACATCACAGATGCAGAAAGAGAAAGATTAACCGCCTTATTGCCTCTCTTGACTCATGCTCTGTGGATAGAGCAAGGGAGCAATGCGGTTTTGTCAGATCCGGTAAAAAACAAGCGATGCCTTCGGCGGGCGCAGCCATCGCAAAAATCAA
>NZ_JBIQNW010000251.1:0-449 GCF_047228265.1 Nostoc sp. UIC 10607
GTGTTCCAAGCAGAACACAACATCTTGATGCACCCCTTCCACCAGTTAGGTGTAGCAGGTGTATTCGGCGGAAGCTTGTTCAGTGCAATGCACGGTTCACTAGTAACTTCCTCCTTAGTTCGTGAAACCACCGAAACCGAGTCACAAAACTACGGTTACAAATTCGGTCAAGAAGAAGAAACCTACAACATCGTTGCAGCCCACGGCTACTTCGGTCGTCTAATCTTCCAATACGCTTCCTTCAACAACAGCCGTTCACTGCACTTCTTCCTCGCAGCATGGCCTGTAATCGGTATCTGGTTCACCGCCTTGGGTGTAAGCACAATGGCGTTCAACTTGAACGGTTTCAACTTCAACCAATCAATCATTGATTCTCAAGGTCGCGTTATCAGCACTTGGGCAGATGTAATCAACCGGGCTAACCTGGGTATGGAAGTAATGCACGAGCG
>NZ_JBIQNW010000252.1:0-443 GCF_047228265.1 Nostoc sp. UIC 10607
TACTTTACCGTATATACCGTGCTGTCTCCTAAATCCTTTACCAGCAAGCTTTTTGAGACTTAACGGGAAAAGTCAGAGAGTTAACAACTCCAATTCATGGGGAACGTCCCTTTGAAATAGTTCACATTGACCATACTCAACTTGACATTGAATTAGTAAGTTCACCTCAGATATTAAGCAATTGCCATTTAGATATTGGCAATACTAAGTATAAAAATTTAGGTCGTCCGTGGGCTACCTTCATGGTAGATGCCTATAGCCGTCGATTATTAGCAATATATCTGACTTTTGATGAGCCAAGCTACCGTTCAATCTTAATGGTCATCCGTATTTGCGTAATGAGGTTCAAGAGATTTCCACAAACAATACCCGGATTTCTCACAAAGCCTGAAAAAAGAAGAGTCAAAAACTGCCAAAATGACTAATATACCTGAATTCCAGCA
>NZ_JBIQNW010000253.1:0-438 GCF_047228265.1 Nostoc sp. UIC 10607
ATTGGTGGCTAAAATGCTTATGGGGGAAGGGTTTCAGCCTTAGCGTACAATTTTCCCGTTTTGGCACGGTGACGCCTTCATTAAGACTAGCTCCGACCGAGCAGTATTGAGTGTGCAACATCAGCGCCTAAAACGCTTGTAAACAAGAACTCTTAACTAGAAAGCGTCTACATCTGTAGACATGAGAGATTCGGGTGCGAGTCAAAGGTAAGAATCTATTTGTTTCCCCTGAGTTGACCATTTTTCATCTAGAAGGCGACAAGCGACATAAACAACATTTTGAGGATTGCGCTTGTGTCTTCCATTCGTACCCCAAGAACGAACAGTATAATCACCTTGATAACCTAAAACAAGTGCAAGCTCGTCATAAGTTAATTGCCACTTTTTCTTAAATTCTATTGGGTGCATAGTATTCACCTATTTCAAGTAATTAATTAG
>NZ_JBIQNW010000254.1:0-437 GCF_047228265.1 Nostoc sp. UIC 10607
ACCTCTATGAGCAATTGGGTCAAGACAAGAATGTAGCAAATCAATGCTACTGGTTAGGTGATTGCTATCGGGAATGGGGTAAATATCAGCAGGCACTTGAGTGTGAGCAAAAAGAATTGGCAATCCGCCAGCAGTTAGATGAGCAACCCGGAATAGGTCTGGCCTACTGGCGTTTGGGACGCATCTATCAAGCATGGAGCAAATACAAACAAGCGATCGCCCATTACCAACAAAGCCGTTACCTCTATGAGCAATTGAGTCAAGACAAGAATGTAGCAAATCAATGCTACTGGTTAGGTGATTGCTATCGGGAATGGGGTAAATATCAGCAGGCACTTGAGTGTGAGCAAAAAGAATTGGCAATCCGCCAGCAGTTAGATGAGCAACCCGGAATAGGTCTGGCCTACTGGCGTTTGGGACGCATCTATCAAGCATGG
>NZ_JBIQNW010000255.1:0-435 GCF_047228265.1 Nostoc sp. UIC 10607
CAGGTCGTCGAATATGGTTCTTCCGGCTTCTAGCTGCTGCTGATTTTGAGAAAGTTGTTGTGTTAATTCTAATACTGTTTGGGTTAATGCTGAAGAGATAGTCGATTGCTCAATATAATCAAAGATTGATAAAATAGCTTTGTTTTCTGCGTGAGATTGCAACTCAGCCGTAACTGCTTCATCAAAGTCATTGAATGTATTTTTATCTTGAACTAGTTGTTTTTTGTATTGAGACAGTTGCTCTGTTAATCCTAATACTGTTTCAGTTAAAGCTGACTCGATAGTTGATTGCTCAATATAATCAAAGATTGATAAGATAGCTCTCTTCTCTGCATGAGATTGTAACTCAGCCGTCAATGCTGTTTCAAAGTCATTGAATGTAGTTTTCGCTTCAAGTAGCTGCTGATGATATTGAGAAACTTGCTGTGTTAATCC
>NZ_JBIQNW010000256.1:0-434 GCF_047228265.1 Nostoc sp. UIC 10607
TCTGCCATTAAAGAAGAAACAAGCGCTAATTGTTCAGACAATTCAAGTGAGCGTTGTTCAATATAAGTAGTGAAATCTGTCGTTACTGCCACAGGTATCGTTTGAGAAGAACACATTGACTGCCATGAGCTATCTGCTAATAGATAATCCTCAAAATCTTGGAACTGCTTCGAGCCTGCTACCCAAATATCCCCAGAACGCAAGCCACTGCGTAATTCAGCCAAAGCACACATCTCATAGTAGTGACGATCAATAGTATCGCCTTTAACTACGTGTTTTAACCAACGAGGTTTAACGAAACTAATATCCGCAGATTCCGGTACTTTTAACCATTTTGAGAATTGCTTGTATGTAGATGTATTAAAAGTATGAAATCCGAAATTGTTTTGAATTTCTGCCAGATGTTCGCGTCGAGTTGTATCCCTTTGGGAATA
>NZ_JBIQNW010000257.1:0-431 GCF_047228265.1 Nostoc sp. UIC 10607
AAAAGCTAGGAATAGATGAAATCACACAATTAAAAGGAGGAAAGAATTATGCAGCAGTATTAGTAGATTTAGAGGCACGAAGACCGATAGCATTGTTAGAGAAAAGAAATAAAGCAGTTATTGCAGAATACTTATCCAGTCTAGGTTCAGAGGTATTAAACCAAATAGAAGAAGTCAGCATAGACTTATGGATACCCTATAAAACTTTAATACAAGAAATGCTACCGAATGCTCAAGTAGTAGCGGATAGATTTCATGTCATGAAACAAATAAATCAGGAGTTAGACGAAAGAAGAAAACAGGAAAAAAGAGCAGCTAATAAAATTAAAAACCGCCAAGAAAGAGAAAAGAAATTAGCTGGCTTAACTCACAGTAAATACCCTTTGTTAAAGAAAAAAGAATGCCTCAGTGATGAGGAACAAGCTCAGATA
>NZ_JBIQNW010000258.1:0-430 GCF_047228265.1 Nostoc sp. UIC 10607
TTGTTACCAGAGGCTCTGGCTGCTGCTAGGGAGATTCAGTCTGACTGGGGTCGCGCCGATGCCCTAAATAGTTTGGCTGATAAACTGCCAGAATTATTACCAGAGGCTCTGGCTGCTGCTAGGGAGATTCAGAATGAGTATTATCGCGCCAAAGCCCTAAGTAGTTTGGCGGCTATTCTGCCTCCTGATTTGTTACCAAAGGCTCTGGCTGCTGCTAGGGAGATTCAGGATGAGCATTATCGCGCCAAAGCCCTAAGTAGTTTGACTGCTATTCTGCCTCATGATTTGTTACCAGAGGCTCTGGCTGCTGCTAGGGAGATTCAGAATGAGCATTATCGCGCCAAAGCCCTAAGTAGTTTGGCGGCTATTCTGCCTCATGATTTGTTACCAGAGGCTCTGGCTGCTGCTAGGGAGATTCAGTCTGACTCAA
>NZ_JBIQNW010000259.1:0-425 GCF_047228265.1 Nostoc sp. UIC 10607
AGAATTAAGTTGACTGATTTGTTAGTAGAAGTTGATTCTTGGACGCAATTTACGAAACATTTTACGCATTTACATTCAGGAGAACAAGTTTCAGATAAAGTTGTTTTGTTAAGTGCCTTGCTTGCTGATGGGATTAATTTAGGTTTAACACGAATGGCAGACGCAACTCAAGGGATGTCCTTTGAGCGTTTAGCTTGGGTGGCAGATTGGTATATTCGTGATGAAACTTATTCCAAAGCAATGGCTGAGGTGGTAAATTTCCATGCACAAGTGCCTTTTGCTGCTTATTGGGGTGATGGAACAACATCTTCTTCTGATGGACAACGGTTCAAAGCGGCTGGACATCGTAGTTTTAATGAAGAGATCAATGCCAAGTACGGTAAGGATAGAAGCGTGATTTTTTACACGCATATTTCCGACCAGTA
>NZ_JBIQNW010000260.1:0-410 GCF_047228265.1 Nostoc sp. UIC 10607
TCAAAATAACAAGCGTTCGCAAGCTGGAAATAACCGATTGTATTGTGGTCAGCTACCGTATGGGGCCAGCCATCAAAACGGATGAAATCAAATTGATGGTTGGGACTCCTGACGAATTTATCAACTATGTAGTCAGTCACCCTATCCGCTATCGGCTGATTGCAGATCCGGGCGTTGGTAAAACCCCAACCACTGCGGTAATGATTAGCGAAATTGTCAAAGCTGGATGCACTCGCGGCAATACCGGGAAGGGTGAGAAAGTGCCTCACACTCTGGTTACGGTATCTTACCCCGGTGCGATCGCTTCACTCAAAGATAGCAATTACCCATTAGACCCGGATTTCTCACAAGTGCAAAAAAATTATTGAGATGAGTAAAATTTAGGAAAGGATATTTTATACATTAGTGGA
>NZ_JBIQNW010000261.1:0-409 GCF_047228265.1 Nostoc sp. UIC 10607
CGGTTTTTAAATCTCAAAGTATTTAGTGGCGTGAAGTTTGTGCCACAATGCTAGAAAGTCATTAGGAGGCTACAAAACTTAGACGCAAAGTAACAGAACAAGGTTTTGAAATGAACGTTTATATTCCCTTGGAGTTGCTAGAACGCATACAGCAGCAACGCTGACAGCCAAATGAACAGCCAGGCAGAAACGATGTCTACGAGTTAACCCAAAAAGAGTAACTTACTTCAACACATTGCTTCCAGTCCCAATCCAATGGCATTTGAACGACAATTATGAGTAACCCTCTTTCCCATCCAGAAGATCCAGACTTCCATTCATCTATTCAGGAGAATCTAAAACAGCTTTCTGCTCAGTTGGGATCTCCTTTGTCCGAATTATCAGTCATGGAAATATACCAGAATGCGTG
>NZ_JBIQNW010000262.1:0-404 GCF_047228265.1 Nostoc sp. UIC 10607
CCACCGCTTTTTGTAGCATGGTGTAAGAACAAGGATAGAGCAGGGTTGGGATGGGAATTTAACCAAAATACGGGATTATATCAGCCAGCAAGTTAGTATTTTAACAAACAGAATACATGCGTCAGTCGCCAGAATTCAGAAGAAGGTTAAGCGACTGGCAGATGAATAAACGGGTTGAAGTCCCCCACTAAATCTCTGATTTAGTGGTGCAATAATCAAGTGGCGAGTCTGAATCCCCCACTCATTAATTCTGACTCCTGAATTCAGAATAGCTGAATTCTTCTTCAATTAATTTAAACTTGTAGCGGCGAATGTGCGCTCTGCTGTTGCTGTTGCCAATTTTAATTTTTTAAAATGTGATTATTTCACAACCTTCAAGCAATTCGTCATAAACAGTTAGTTGT
>NZ_JBIQNW010000263.1:0-401 GCF_047228265.1 Nostoc sp. UIC 10607
CGAGGCTGGTTAAAATTACACGACCTTTGTGAAGGCTGGCAGCTTGCAAAAGAGACTTAACGGGAAAAGTCAGGTTAACTCTAACTGCCAATAAAAGTCTGATTTTTGTATTGCTGCTCGTCTTCCTTGACGTTTTAATGTTTGCTCATAACCCGAACGACGTTGAATTTCTAAGCAGAATCGATTAAAACTAGGTGGGTTAATTTTTGGAGATTGGGATTCACAGGCAATTCGGAAAGATTCATAGACCCTGAGTCGCCCTCGTTGTTTAAGGGTTTCGTAGTTCTCACTAATAAATGTAGTCATGAATTCCTGTACCCGCGGGCTTAGTGGTGCAGAAAACTCTCCGGAGTCTCAAGTTGAGAACACAGTGACACGGGAGAACTCAATTTGTTGCTCTA
>NZ_JBIQNW010000264.1:0-395 GCF_047228265.1 Nostoc sp. UIC 10607
GGAAAAGTGACTGCTACAATGATTTATGATTATTTGCCAATCAATGATTCTTTCAGAAAAGTAGATGAAAATACTGTGTTAGGAATTATGGATTATAAAAACATACCCCAACCTTTCTTTTTTATTCTCAAGCGATGCCTTTAGCATTTCCAATCGGCTCTATTACGCCAAAGTTATCGCATCGAAGATAAGCGTGGTGCAGGAGTTGCTAACAGAGAATTGAGTAATTCCATTTGATAATCGACATCTGCAACAGTACGGTAAATTCCGTGATAATCTATCTGCATTCCCAAAGGCGTAGGGACAATTTTTAAATACTCATTTAGGGCGTTAATATAGCCATCGTGAAAAATCCTATTAGCAATACAAGGACGGATAATATTCAATAATTGAAT
>NZ_JBIQNW010000265.1:0-391 GCF_047228265.1 Nostoc sp. UIC 10607
TGTGTTTGCTAAAAAGACAATCTCAAACGAGTTTTCTACGATTCCAAGATACCTCTAGCAAGTTTTACTACGCTAGGCAGATACTGCTTAAGCATCCCCGCTGGAATAACTTGAACAAACATGAATTGGCGGGATCTGTCTGCCCAACACTGTTACGCATTGGGTATTAAAGGTTTGTTCAAGTTATTTTTGCACGGGCCCCTAATGATTAAAATTGGCGGCGTAGCCCACACGAGAGCCGTTATCAGGCAGGTGCAGTTCGTTAATATAATACTTCTGGTGGGGAAATATCAGATCCGACAGCCACACCAGTGTTAGTAGATTTAATCCCTGGTTTAACAGTAGGGGATTGTTGTTTTAACGATTGTAAAACAGAAGAAGAGTTATCTTG
>NZ_JBIQNW010000266.1:0-385 GCF_047228265.1 Nostoc sp. UIC 10607
TCCAGATTCCAGAGTTTGAGTGTCTTGTCATTTGAAGCAGAAATCACCCGCTTGCCATCAGGGGTGAGGGCTACTGCATTTACCGGGTAGCTATGACTTTTAAAAGTCCGCTCATCTTTCCCAATTTGGAAATTCCGCTTAAATATTGTGCCAATCACCCAGTTAAAGACTAAAGTTAGAGCCTGTAGAACTGGGATTTTACTTTGATGCAAGTCCTTTTCCAGATTCCAGAGTTTGAGTGTCTTGTCAGATGAAGCAGAAATCACCCGCTTGCCATCGGAGGTGAGGGCTACTGCATTCACCGAGTCGCTATGACCATTAAAAGTCCGCTCATCCTCCCCAGTTTCCAGATTCCAGAGTTTGAGTGTCTTGTCATTTGAAGCAG
>NZ_JBIQNW010000267.1:0-209 GCF_047228265.1 Nostoc sp. UIC 10607
TTTTGCTCTTCTAGTTGAGGTTGTGAATAGCCATCATTTTGCTCTTCTAGTTGAGGTTCTATATAGCTATCAGTTTTTTGCTCTTCTAGTTGAGGTTGTGAATAGCCATCATTTTGCTCTTCTAGTTGAGATTCTATATAGCTATCAGTTTTTTGCTCTTCTAGTTGAGGTTGTGAATAGCCATCATTTTGCTCTTCTAGTTGAGATTC
>NZ_JBIQNW010000267.1:308-383 GCF_047228265.1 Nostoc sp. UIC 10607
CTATATAGCTATCAGTTTTTTGCTCTTCTAGTTGAGGTTGTGAATAGCCATCATTTTGCTCTTCTAGTTGAGGTT
>NZ_JBIQNW010000268.1:0-373 GCF_047228265.1 Nostoc sp. UIC 10607
TGAAGTATTAATTTTGCGTTTTGGGTTAGAGAACGATCAAGAACTAACTTTAGCTCAGATTGGAGAGAAATTGAATGATTGTAGACAGGAATATCACTCCAGGCATCAAGCCGATGGTAAAAGTTTTGCGGTTAAATCCAAAACCTTTAACGACTAAACCGCCAAAGTTGAATAACCCCAGAAATATGCAGCAGATAGAGATTATGCCGATAAACCAAAGAATGTACTTACTAACGGGGCTGGCAACCGATAAATAACCCATAAACATAGAAAAGCCAACCCCACACACTGCATATCCTTAGTGGTGCAGAAAACTCTCCGGAGTCTCAAGTTGAGAACACAGTGACACGGGAGAACTCAATTTGTTGCTCTA
>NZ_JBIQNW010000269.1:0-373 GCF_047228265.1 Nostoc sp. UIC 10607
AGGCAAGTATTAAATGTTCAATAGAAATATATTCATCACCAAACTCTTTGCGGTATTGTTCGGCGCGATCGAGCAGCGTCTCTAAACTGTGTCCGATGTATACCGAACCACTGCTAGCCCCCGATACTTTGGGCTGACGGTTGATAAAGTCGATAGTGCGCTCGTGTAGTTTTTGAACATTTACCCCGGCTTTGTTGAAAATAGAACTGGCGAGTCCTTCCTGTTCCAGTAACGCTGGCATCAAATGTTCGCTCTCAATCTGCTGATGCTGAAACTGCTTGGCAATTTCGGGAGTCCGAACAAGGGCTTCCCAGGCTTTTTCGGTAAATTGCTCGGGATTGGTTGGTTGCATAATCGTGCCCCTTAGCTGAGA
>NZ_JBIQNW010000270.1:0-372 GCF_047228265.1 Nostoc sp. UIC 10607
CGGGCGATTCAGCGAGAACTAGAAACTCCGATTGCCAAAGCGATTCTACGCGGCGAGTTCCACGAAGGCGACACAATTTACGTCCATGTAGAACACGAACGACTGGTGTTGAAGCGCTTATCACCTGAACTGGTCAACGCTTAGAGGGGGCAGAGGAGCACAAGGGAGAGATAACTCTTGGAAAGACTTGGGTTAATCGCGTCTCTGTTTCAAGATTTAACAACATATCAAAACATTTTTGGAAAAGCTATGACTTCTGAAGATTTTAGAGAAACCAGAACAAATTCAGCATTGCCAATTGTCTTAGGTGTTTTGATGATTCTGCTGGGAATTGCAGCGATCGCAGAACCATTTATTGCCACTATTGCCATC
>NZ_JBIQNW010000271.1:0-288 GCF_047228265.1 Nostoc sp. UIC 10607
GGTATCCGAGCCGCCGCCAGGCGCCTGCGGAATGATGAGGGTTATCGGCCTCGATGGGTAATCCGTGGCTTGCGATTGTGCCTGGGCAAGACCGGCGCTGCCGAGAAGCAGAACAGCCGCCACGGTGTTCGTGAAGAACGTCCTCGTGCTGAGTTGTGTCAAGATCAAATCCCTGCGGGTGAAGGCTGCAAAGCGCGCTGATTATTATTACGCCTGATTGTCGGCAGATTTAAATAGGCAGGAGAAAGAAAAAACGCGAACGTCCGTTCTTTGCGGGGTCAACAGTAA
>NZ_JBIQNW010000272.1:0-353 GCF_047228265.1 Nostoc sp. UIC 10607
TTAGATCCTAAATAACTCTTGATGGCATCAACTTATTTGTTAAGCAATATTTCGCCAGCAGTATCACTTTTGGTGATGATGAAAGGTTACGCGCTTTAAGGCAGAAGGCAGGAGGCAGGAGGCAGAAGGGTTTTAAGATTTTGTTTGTCGTCGTGGAACTTGTGACAAAGATCCAGATCCAACCTGAAGACTTTTCTTGTGATGTAGAGATTCTGTAACCCTTATACCACATGGCTTTCTGTGATTTTATTCTTTCTTGCTTCTGCCCTCTGCCTCCTGCCTTCTGCCTAAACCAGCCCACTATTGATCACCAAAAGCGATACTGCTGGCGAAATATTGCTTAACAAATAAGT
>NZ_JBIQNW010000273.1:0-353 GCF_047228265.1 Nostoc sp. UIC 10607
ACCAGAAATTGTCAGCGCATCACGGACATCAATATTCACCTTGCCTGCATTGCCACGTCCCGCAGGTTGTCCATCTTTGGCTTGACGAACTATGGTTTGAATTTGAGAGCCATTGAGTAAAGATAGTGAGCCTGCTTGAATCTTTACCTCACCACCCTGTCCGACTGCTCCATTTTCCACATTGTTGAAAATATTACCACCATCAAGTGAGATAGAATCCTTTGCTTGCACAAATATCTTTCCTGCATCTCCGGTTCCAAAAGTGTTAGCAGTTAGTTCAGCGCGATCGCTTAAGGAGAGCATCCCTGTTTTGATATTGATATCACCACCCTTACCAATTGCTCCCTCACCTA
>NZ_JBIQNW010000274.1:0-351 GCF_047228265.1 Nostoc sp. UIC 10607
CTAATGCCTCTATCAGCTCCGTTCGAATATGAGTGGAAAGCTGGATGTGATCCAAAGAAAGCCCTTTGGATTGACGGGTTTTTTGGAGTTGTTGCCCGATTTGACGTAGGCACACCATGCGTTGTTGGGCTGCAAGGTCAGCTTGTCCAGCAAGTTCAGCTTGAGAAATTCTTTGATGATTCAGCAATTGTAGTGGTTTTTTCCACAGCGAATTTTCTGCTGTATTTTTAGAGGGTTCCTCTCGGAGAGTGCAATGCTCCTGCTGTATCTCTGGTGAAGAATTGACTGTTTCTGTGGCTTGCTTGGTATCTGTAACTGTTTCAACTTTTTGAGATTGTTGGGCAAATTGTT
>NZ_JBIQNW010000275.1:0-330 GCF_047228265.1 Nostoc sp. UIC 10607
TTTCAGTTACCATATCTAGCACCATTGCTGCTCCGACCCAATTCAAGTTCAGATCGCGGTGCAACCTTTGAATCTGCTCAACGCGAAAGAGATCCTGTCGGCGCAGCATGATTCCTACAGGTTCAATTAATCCCAGGCGGGCAAATCGTTCTAGCAATAAAACCGAAGTTTGGGTGAGGTAGGCGGCTTGCTCGAAACTATAGAGGCGATCGCCTGTTTCTGACCACACCACACAAGACAAACTCAGGTTAGGACTCATAACCGCACCTCCGTTAAGCCTTGACGGGAATTAAAACTACTGACCTGCCGCAATTTTTCATAGCACTCTCT
>NZ_JBIQNW010000276.1:0-324 GCF_047228265.1 Nostoc sp. UIC 10607
ATTTTTCACCGAAACTTGCCCAGGCGTTTTGAAAGCATAAACGTGCCGCCCCGGCAAACTTATGGTTACAGTCACAAGGTGAAAGTGTTGTATATCAAGGGAAGTAGTGTTAATCGTAGTTTTTGGCGGATAAAAGATAAGGGTATCTTATTTTGTATTCACTGACATTCCTGTATACTGTGACTTTAGCCATAAGTTGTCAAAATTGGACAACTTATGCCTTGGATTGAACTCGGACAACTTATGCTCATCGGTGAGAGGTTAGAGGGATTGCACTTTTGTCAAGAGGGTGCAGGAAAAGGGGATAAATCCAGCTTGGAGACT
>NZ_JBIQNW010000277.1:0-256 GCF_047228265.1 Nostoc sp. UIC 10607
CCGATGCGGTGAGGCACAACACCGAATTGCAGCCTCCCATGGGTCACCAGGCGCAGGTCGGGTCTCGCGGGTGGAACTGTCTATCAATCTCCGGCAACTTCACTCTCAATGGCCTCTGTTTCAAGAGAGGCTGGTCATCTGCTGTGGCGCTTTAAGAGGACGGGTGCAAGTGACACTTTGGCTTGGCTGAGCGTCGAATCCGTTGATGGCACTCTCGGACGCGCAAGACGCCGCAATGCCGGCGTGGGTGAAGCTG
>NZ_JBIQNW010000278.1:0-323 GCF_047228265.1 Nostoc sp. UIC 10607
GTTGCGCCTGATAGTCAGTTCCGTTACCGTGCTGGTTTAATTCATGTTTTGAACGAAGCTGCTGCCGATGGGCATTGCTATTTACCCCAGCCAAAACTCATTGAGAATGTTATCAAACTGCTGACTACAGCAGATCACACACCCGAAGAAGATGCCCTCGCTGATATTATCAAAGACATGGCACTCAAGGATGACTTAATCCGTGAGAAAAGCTCAGACCAAACGCTGCTATGTTATCTACCAACCTACTTTCACACCGAACAGAACCTTGCTCAATTAATACAATCTAGATTTTGCCAACCAGTTGCACAAGATATGCCTCG
>NZ_JBIQNW010000279.1:0-323 GCF_047228265.1 Nostoc sp. UIC 10607
CCAGGATAGCTTTTCTTATTGAATTCTAGGTTAGCGATCGCTTGTTGGAGTGTCCAACCCGGTTCAAAGCCAACTCTTGTTCCATCCCAGATTAATTCATAGCCGACTTTTTGACCGTTGAATAAACCTTCAACTTTCTTGTCAGGATAGCTTTTCTTATTGAATTCTAAATTAGCGATCGCTTGTTGGAGTGTCCAACCCGGTTCAAAGCCAACTCTCGTTCCATCCCAAATTAATTCATAGCCAACTTTTTGACCGTTGAATAAACCTTCAACTTTCTTGCCAGGATAGCTTTTCTTATTGAATTCTAGGTTAGCGATCGC
>NZ_JBIQNW010000280.1:0-319 GCF_047228265.1 Nostoc sp. UIC 10607
GCTGGATGCACCGAAAGATGCACGTCCAGATTGAAATGGGAGGTGCGAGGGATAATACCCTCCATCGACCCAACCAAACAACGTGGGGGATACCAAAAGCCAACAATTCAGAATGAACATCTAAGCATGATTGAAGTCTTGGGTGGAAGGAAAAAATGATTTGGTGCTATGGGAACTACACGCACAGTAAAAACAGAACTTACGCGTTGACAAAAATACTGCGATGTAAGATTCTAAGCAAAAACAAAAGCCTCCTCAAGAAATCATGAGGGGGCTTTGATATAAAAATGAATCCTGGCATCGAGCTATTTTTGCGTAG
>NZ_JBIQNW010000281.1:0-315 GCF_047228265.1 Nostoc sp. UIC 10607
CGAATGTGTGGTTCTAAATCTACGGGTTGCTCTTCAGCTTGATAGGCTAAAGGAAGCCAATAGCTGCTAATAGCAATCATCACCATATCCTTAGCAGGATAAAGAGTATTTCTGGAGTTTAAATACTTAAACAGCATTGCTTCGGGGCTATCAGTCTTAACTTTGCTTCGTAAGCGAAACTCAACATCTGAAAACATTCTAATATTCCTTTAAAGCGAGCAAATTACTAGGACGCACAATGGTTTGAAATAGCTGATGTAGCGTTTTGATAACGGAATAATCCGTATACATCCGTGAAACGTAAGCACAACGCAT
>NZ_JBIQNW010000282.1:0-314 GCF_047228265.1 Nostoc sp. UIC 10607
GCGCTTTTGCAGGAAGCCAAAAACGGCGACGTGAGTCACGTCACTAACAATTTGCGGACGAGTCCCCAGAATTTAGAGCTCTCTGATGAAGAAATCAGAGAACGCATGAGCGGCAACATTTGCCGTTGCGGTGCGTATCCAGGAATCGTTGCGGCAATCAGAGAAGTTCATTCCGGGCGCGAAACAGCCCAGACCAGGCATTTTGCCAGCGATGAAGAAATTGCCATTGCATTCAATGAGGGCAAAGCCGATGAAATCGTTTAAATATTCTAGCGCAACCGACGCAGCAAGCGCCGTTGGCACCGTTTCCGCTA
>NZ_JBIQNW010000283.1:0-314 GCF_047228265.1 Nostoc sp. UIC 10607
ATAGTCGTGTAGAGCAGCTGACGGGTTAACATCCGGTAATTAGCCCTGACCAATGGGAAAATCACATAAGGAAATTGACTACCTTGACTCTTGTGGCAAGTTATACAAAACGAGTGCATAATTTGCTCGAAGTCTCCAGGATAATAATTAACAACAGCACCGCCCTCCCAAGAGATTGTAACCAGAAATTTTTCCGGCTCCACAGCAATAACCTGACCGATCTCGCCATTCATTACGGGCGGGACAGTTTCATAACGGTTTTTCAGCTGGATTACGCGATCGCCGACTCGGTAGATAACTGACCCAGAGACAAC
>NZ_JBIQNW010000284.1:0-244 GCF_047228265.1 Nostoc sp. UIC 10607
AAATGTGATTGCGGCTACCAAGACCAAAGGAACCGATCGATTCCAATAGTGCCGAGGCCAGGATCTTGCAGGCGAGCGCCATGGTGACGGACCTGGCCGCGAAGGCGGATTCGTCCCCTCCCCGCCATCCGACCCTCCTCGAAGCGACCTGGGTCTGGGCCCGCATCGGTCTTCTTTCGTTTGGCGGCCCGGCGGGTCAGATCGCGCTGATGCATCGGGAGCTCGTCGACGAGCGGCGGTGGAT
>NZ_JBIQNW010000285.1:0-308 GCF_047228265.1 Nostoc sp. UIC 10607
GCCCGCTAGAGCATGTTCCGCTTTGTTTGAAACGAACAAAGCGATGAGAACATGCTCAAGCAATTGAATCTGGAGCGATTTCATATCGATCAGATGATTCCATCTGATCGGAAAGCGCTCTAGAGCACTATCCGCCGAATTCGCGAGGACTAGCATGGCAGCGCCGCTGAAAGTCGTGTTCCAAGGAGAGCCGGGTGCGAACTCGCACCGCGCCGCTCTCGACGTTTATCCGGACTGCGAACCGGTGGCCTGCGACACCTTCGAGGACTGCTTCGCCGCGCTTGCCGCGCGCACGGCCGATCTTGGGA
>NZ_JBIQNW010000286.1:0-249 GCF_047228265.1 Nostoc sp. UIC 10607
CCCCCGGATGGGCGACATGGTAGACGCAGCCTCCGAGCGAGCGCCCGACCCAGCTATCGACGATGTCGAACGTCAGGGGTGCGTGCACGGGGATGGTCGGGTGCAGGCCCGAGGCCGGCTGCCAGGCCTTGAAGCGCACGCCCGCGATCGCCTCGCCGCTGGCGCCCGTGCTGGTCATCGGCATGCGCCGCCCGTTGCAGGTGATGAGATGGCGCCCCGGCACGAAGCCGGTGACCTTGACCTGCAGCC
>NZ_JBIQNW010000287.1:0-303 GCF_047228265.1 Nostoc sp. UIC 10607
CCTCCCCAGTTTCCAGATTCCAGAGTTTGAGTGTCTTGTCATTTGAAGCAGAAATCACCCGCTTGCCATCAGGGGTGGGGGCTACTGCATTTACCGGGTAGCTATGACCATTAAAAGTCCGCTCATCCTCCCCGGTTTCCAGATTCCAGAGTTTGAGTGTCTTGTCAAATGAAGCAGAAATTACCCGCTTGCCATCAGGGGTAAGGGCTACTGCATTTACCGGGTAGCTATGACCATTAAAAGTCCGCTCATCCTCCCCAGTTTCCAGATTCCAGAGTTTGAGTGTCTTGTCATTTGAAGCAG
>NZ_JBIQNW010000288.1:0-300 GCF_047228265.1 Nostoc sp. UIC 10607
GAAAGCTTCCTCAACGACCTGAACAATGTAGATTCCATTACTATTTATGGTGGTGGTGGTGGTAGTGAAGTTTCCAGCGTTGCTGATGGTCTAGAGCCACTATTAGCTTACGGCATTAAGGCACAAGAGTTCGGATTGTTAGCCTTTGGAGCTAGCTTGACCGCACACATCGTTAAGTCATTCAGCGAATCTGATACTTTCTTGTAATTTACTACTGAGCTAGATTGCTCTGTGGAACTTTTGGAATTAGCGATTAAGCAATACACAGCTTAATCGCTGCCAAATCTGCTCAAATGTAAC
>NZ_JBIQNW010000289.1:0-299 GCF_047228265.1 Nostoc sp. UIC 10607
GCTCTTTCGCAACTAAATACCACTGGTTCTGAACTGTTCCAAGATTCTGAAAGCTTCCTCAACGACCTGAACAATGTTGATTCCATCACTATTTATGGTGGTGGTGGTGGTAGTGAAGTTTCCGACGTTTCCGAGGGCATAGAGCCAATTTTAGGTTACGGCATTAAGGGACAAGAGTTCGGATTGTTAGCCTTTGGAGCTAGTTTGACTGCACACATCGTTAAGTCATTCAGCGAATCTGATACTTTCTTGTAATTGACTACTGAGCTACATTGCTCTGTGGAACTTTTGGAATTAGC
>NZ_JBIQNW010000290.1:0-297 GCF_047228265.1 Nostoc sp. UIC 10607
GCAAAATTCTTCTCTCGCCACAGTGGAATCGTTCTGTCAGCTAATATTGCTAAACCTGTCAAGAACAAAACTGAACTAGAGCTAGAAGTTTTAGAAGCTAACGAGGGCGGTAGCGACGGTATTATCAACGGAGGGCATACAGTTTTAGCTTTTGAGCAAGCGAAAAATTACAAATATGACCTAACCGAAGCCAGGGTAAAAGTTACGATTCACATCGGATTGACTGAAGAATCAGCCAAAGATATAGCCCTAGCAAGTAATACTACAACGCCAGTAGATTCTCGCTCCAAAGTCAAC
>NZ_JBIQNW010000291.1:0-294 GCF_047228265.1 Nostoc sp. UIC 10607
GAGGAAGTCAGCCGTCAATTGCGATCGCGTTTCAGTCAACGACAACTCGGTTGGGGGTCGAAGCTAACTTTTGTCAAGAAGACCGCCTAACCGCCCCAAAACCTTAATTTGACGTGAGCGCCAGTCAGGGCTAACTAGACTATTGCAAATACTTATTTATTCAGGGGGCCCACACAACATATCTAACCCCATAATGGCGATCGCATGATAAAACTTTAAAGCGGTTTTACTCACCCGTTTTTAACTTTGGTTTTGGTTTTGGTAATGGTTTGGTACGCGGCACAGAGGTATTAT
>NZ_JBIQNW010000292.1:0-294 GCF_047228265.1 Nostoc sp. UIC 10607
AACTACTCTTTGACTCATGATCAGGCTCCTTCAAGTCGAAAAATTCCCGATTCTGATGTTGCCGGAAATCGAGGCGTATTTAGAAAGTGGACTATTTCGTGGGATTGGCAAGAAAACTGCTCAAACTTTGGTCAATTGCTTTGGAAGTGAGACTTTATCGATATTAGATAACAACCCCGAAAAACTTTACACTGTTCCCGGACTAACTCAGTATCGGATTGATGGTATTACCAAAGCTTGGTCAGAGAGTAAAAAGAATCCGAACTTGGGAGTGATTACCCAACTTTTGGCTGT
>NZ_JBIQNW010000293.1:0-233 GCF_047228265.1 Nostoc sp. UIC 10607
GTTATCGCCCGCGTCCCTCAGAAATTTGGCCGTGTTTCGGATACTCGATTGCATCTCGCCACCCCTCGGATTGCTGGCATCCTGCCCTGCACTGATTGCAGCGATAAGAGGAAGCGCGGCTAAGGCAGCACGCTGTCGTCCATTGATCTGCAAACAGAGTTACAGATGCGACGGTTTGCGTTCGGCTGGAATGCACTCATTGCCGAAGAGACCGTTCGAGCGGACCTAATAGA
>NZ_JBIQNW010000294.1:0-289 GCF_047228265.1 Nostoc sp. UIC 10607
TAAAGCGCATTCGCCATATCGCCTGGGTAAGTTGCCACGCATTTATCGCTGTAGCCAAAAATGGCATGAATGCGATTGAGTCCCTGAATAGCTCCGCATCCGCTGCCAGGCTCGCGTTTGTTACACGGCATAGCGATGTCGTAAAAATACTGGCAACGGGTGCGCTGCATTAAATTTCCCCCGTTGGTCGCCATATTGCGAAGCTGTACGGAGGCACCAGCTAAAATCGCCATTGACAGAAGCGGGTAATTTTGCCGGACGAGCGCATGGTTAGCCGTATCAGTATTTT
>NZ_JBIQNW010000295.1:0-277 GCF_047228265.1 Nostoc sp. UIC 10607
AAGTTATTTCAACAAATTAGTAAATAGTTAACAGTAAACTGTTTTTCAGTTGGGAGTCAAAGTTCCTCACCACTATTACGTGCTACGTTTGAGTTGGAGATTTAGACCCCAACTCAAACTTTGATAACTGATAACTGCTTTAAACTCTTGCCCTATGGTCAGGAAGACTACGAGAAGCTAATGAAAGCATGATCATCCAAAGGCCCGTCAACAAAAAATTAATCCCTACAAATACTCCCAATACCCAAACTGTGCTGACAGGCCATTGATACAGAAT
>NZ_JBIQNW010000296.1:0-267 GCF_047228265.1 Nostoc sp. UIC 10607
AAGGTAGCCGTACCGGAAGGTGTGGCTGGATCACCTCCTTTTTAGGGAGACCTACACCCCTTACATATCGAAAAACATACAGTTAAATAGATAGTAAGTTGGTCTAACCTAGGTCGGTCGAGATTGGTATAAAGCTTTCAAAGTATTAATGGTTCAGAATATCAAACAAAACATAAAATTTCGTGAGAAGCCAGCAACATGACTGAACTGTCAGACTGCTGAGTTGATCTCAGCCAGAACCTTGAAAACTGCATAGTAACGCGAAAT
>NZ_JBIQNW010000297.1:0-265 GCF_047228265.1 Nostoc sp. UIC 10607
ATAAATAATGAACACTGAGACAAGAATTTAGCGATCGCACCTTTTTTAGCCGACCTCACAAAATCGCATTGCTCCCTTGGGTGAGTTAGACAGCGATTCTGCCCAACAGTTGAAACAAATTGATTACCTGAAAAATGGTAATCCCCTAAAATTAAAGCTCACGTCAATCTCTGAGACAGGAGATCAAGCCATCGGTGAGAGGTTAGAATGATTGCACTTTTGTCAAGAGGGTGCAGGAAAAGGCGATAAATCCAGCTTGGGGACT
>NZ_JBIQNW010000298.1:0-258 GCF_047228265.1 Nostoc sp. UIC 10607
GTTCATGCATTTCAATCACGTCACAAACGAGGCTTCTGGACAACACTAGTAGTTGGTATTCTATACGTAATTGGTGGGATTTTGTTGATTAGCAACATCTTTGGTGCTGCACTCTCTCTCACCTTAGCTTTTGGATTTATCATTTTTATTGAGGGTGTATTGGAGGTGATTGCAGCATTTGAAATGCGTCGAGATCCAAACTGGGGTTGGGTACTATTTAGCGGTATCATGGCTATTATTCTAGGGATTTTGATTCTG
>NZ_JBIQNW010000299.1:0-253 GCF_047228265.1 Nostoc sp. UIC 10607
CTACACCTAACTGGTGGAAGGGGTGCATCAAGATGTTGTGTTCTGCTTGGAACACGATCATGAAGTTGAATGTTCCGCTTATTCCCAAAGGCATACCATCTGAGAAGGAACCTTGTCCGATGGGGTATACCAAAAATACTGCGGTTGCTGCTGCTACTGGAGCTGAATAAGCGATCGCAATCCAAGGACGCATTCCTAAGCGGTAGGATAGTTCCCATTCACGACCCAAGTAGCAGAATACGCCAATCAGGAA
>NZ_JBIQNW010000300.1:0-248 GCF_047228265.1 Nostoc sp. UIC 10607
CGTTCATTGGTTGCCACTAACGTTCCTAACCCAATTTCAATTTGCCCCAGTTCCCACAACATTTCTTGCTGTTTTTCATAGGGCATGTGTGCATAATTGTTTACCCATCCTAAGAATGCCTGTAATCTAACTCCTAAATCTTGCCCTGGAACGATATCTGGCGACCATGAAGCTGTTTGTATATTTCCACAGCACTCACACACGCAGGTATGGCGTTGATATTCCACTATTTCAATGGGGCGTTCTAC
>NZ_JBIQNW010000301.1:0-248 GCF_047228265.1 Nostoc sp. UIC 10607
CCACTAATGGCAAAGTCAAAGGGGCTTTCGTCACTATCGTTGTTGGTCAAACTGAAACTGCCAGCATAGGTTCCAGGCGTAGGTGTATTCGTATTGAGTGCCACCGTTATACTTTTTGAAGTGTTGGCAGCCACGGTATATGGAAGAGTTCCTACCAAATTAAAGCCGTCGGGGAGTTTGAGATTACTCAGGTTGAGTGCAGCTGTACCAATGTTCTTGATGGTGAAAGTTTTGGTTACGGTACTGCC
>NZ_JBIQNW010000302.1:0-247 GCF_047228265.1 Nostoc sp. UIC 10607
CCGTTCACTAGTCGCCTCAAAATAGTTTCTTTTATTCATAGCGGGTGGCAGTGCCGCCTGTGCAGTTGCTCCTAAGAGGCTACGGTGTACACACAAGTAGAATTACCCCCCTTGGAAAGGTGGGAGATTGGAAAATCTAGTTCCCTCCCCAATACATACGGGGAGGGTTAGGGCTGACAGGTGTAGGTTTTTTACACAGGTGTGAGTATTCATTAGTATTGCTGTAAAGATAGGTATGAAACCAGGG
>NZ_JBIQNW010000303.1:0-245 GCF_047228265.1 Nostoc sp. UIC 10607
TCTATCCTTGTTCTTACACCATGCTACAAAAAGCGGTGGGGGAAGATTAATTCGCTCCTTGCGTACAGTTTCCTCACACCAAGTCTTGAAGCCAAACCTTCTTCAGTTAACGGTTGCATTCGCGGACTTTGCCCAGAATAGGATGAATTGTTGTAGTACGATTTCTGCCCCCGCTTTTGTTGGTTGTTGAGATAGTCTTGAATTTTAATGATCGCCTCAGCCAACTGTGTCATTCGGGCTGTCAT
>NZ_JBIQNW010000304.1:0-243 GCF_047228265.1 Nostoc sp. UIC 10607
ACGCAGTCGCATATATAAATTACCTTTGGGGAACGCGGCTTTGGCTACACGTACCGTTTCATCAGGAATAGGAGGAATTTCTTCGGGATGTAAGCACATATACTGCCTCCATAAGTATTTCTTCTAGTTTATTGATAATTGAGGCAGCTAACTTAATTTTTTTCTTCCGTGTAATACACGAAAAGGGATATCTATCTTTTCCAAGTAATACACGGTAAATCCACCGTTTTTTTGTTAAGCAAT
>NZ_JBIQNW010000305.1:0-238 GCF_047228265.1 Nostoc sp. UIC 10607
TGCAGCACAAATAAGAACCAGTGGCATCGATTGCTACTGGAAACTAAGCAGAAAAACTGCTTTCAAATGCCAAAGGGGTTTTTCCCTAGCCAGCCCCCTCCATAGGTGTAGCGACCTGCAATGCTAATCGCTTAAACCTGCAATCATGACATTTACAAACCAGGATTATGGTTCTTGGCAACTTTTGATACTGCTGGCGAAATATTACTTAACCTAACGACTGAGCCATAAGCTTTGC
>NZ_JBIQNW010000306.1:0-233 GCF_047228265.1 Nostoc sp. UIC 10607
GTTGGCACCGTTTCCGCTAATCAAACGGCACAGTTTCTCGCAGGCGGGACAAATTTGATTGATTTGATGAAAGAATATGTCGAGCGCCCCAGCGAACTTGTTGACATCTCACGTTTGAATCTGGCGCAAATTAGCTCGACCTCTAACGGAATTTCGATCGGCGCGTTAGCCAAAAATACTGATACGGCTAACCATGCGCTCGTCCGGCAAAATTACCCGCTTCTGTCAATGGC
>NZ_JBIQNW010000307.1:0-231 GCF_047228265.1 Nostoc sp. UIC 10607
CGTTTTCCTCCACGTCCAGGTGCTTCCCACAATCCACCTAATCCCTGGTTTTCCCATCTACGTAATGTGGCTCGAACCGTATGCTCATGAATATGTAAGTGACCAGAAATCATTGGAACTGTTAAACCATCGGCATTGAGTCGTAATGCGATCGCTCTAATTTTGACTCTTCGAGGTACATTCTCTGCAAGGCTTAATTCCTGCAACGTTTTGTCTTCTTCTCTAGTCAGT
>NZ_JBIQNW010000308.1:0-221 GCF_047228265.1 Nostoc sp. UIC 10607
GAATGGGAACTATCCTACCGCTTAGGAATGCGTCCTTGGATTGCAATTGCATACAGCGCACCAGTAGCAGCAGCAACAGCAGTATTCCTCGTATACCCAATCGGACAAGGTTCCTTCTCAGACGGTATGCCCTTGGGTATCTCTGGAACATTCAACTTCATGATCGTGTTCCAAGCAGAACACAACATCTTGATGCACCCCTTCCACCAGTTAGGTGTAGC
>NZ_JBIQNW010000309.1:0-218 GCF_047228265.1 Nostoc sp. UIC 10607
TGCAATAAAACCAAACTATGTAAATAAAAGTAAATAAAGCTCAAACTCTTTCTCTCCCTGCTCCCTGCTCCCTGCCTGACAAGTGTAGGTTTTTTACAGTTAGGAGGAGTTATAACAGTAAAATTCATCAACAGGGGTACTAGGAAAAGAACTCCAGCGATGAAGATAGATTGGAATGTTGTTAAGTAGGTTAGCACTGAGGGTAAGTAAACCGAGGA
>NZ_JBIQNW010000310.1:0-215 GCF_047228265.1 Nostoc sp. UIC 10607
GAAAAACAGCAAGAAATGTTGTGGGAACTGGGGCAAATTGAAATTGGGTTAGGAACGTTAGTGGCAACCAATGAACGAATCCAAAAAGCAATTGAACCGAGTGTTAGTGAATTAAGTAATTGGCTAAAACAAACACAACCTAACATTCATGTGGATGAAACACCTTGGTCAGTCATAGGAATCAAAGAATGGTTGTGGGTAGTTGCTAATTCAGA
>NZ_JBIQNW010000311.1:0-212 GCF_047228265.1 Nostoc sp. UIC 10607
TATTTATTGATAAAACTACATTCAATGACTTTGATGAAGCATTTACGGCTGAGTTGCAATCCCATGCAGATCAGAAAACCATTTTATCAATCTTTGATTATATTGAGCAATCAACTGTCGAGTCAGCCTTAACTGAAGCAGTATTAGGATTAACACAGCAAGTTTCTCAATATCATCAGCAGCTACTTGAAGCGAAAACTACATTCAATGAC
>NZ_JBIQNW010000312.1:0-211 GCF_047228265.1 Nostoc sp. UIC 10607
AATGGCTTTCTGATCTGCATGGGATTGCAACTCAGCCGTAAATGCTTCATCAAAGTCATTGAATGTAGTTTTATCTTGAACTAGTTGCTGCCGATATTGAGATAGTTGCTCTGTTAATCCTAATACTGCTTGGCTTAAAGCTGACTCGATAGCTGATTGCTCAATATAATCAGAGATTGACAAAATTGCTTTCTTCTCTGCGTGGGATTGC
>NZ_JBIQNW010000313.1:0-209 GCF_047228265.1 Nostoc sp. UIC 10607
ACATCCATCCAATCAGAAACTTGATTAAAATTGTGCAGTGTGGGGACTATGCCAGAATTGACATCATTAGCGGCATAGATAATCGGGCTTTCGTGCTGTTGGCGATAAATCGTCTGTAAGAAAGTTGTAGGGACGAGTTCAGAAACAATTAAATCTCGCAAGACCATTCCTGCGCCAATACTGGGCAATTGATCAAAGTCCCCTACCAG
>NZ_JBIQNW010000314.1:0-206 GCF_047228265.1 Nostoc sp. UIC 10607
TTAGGAATGCGTCCTTGGATTGCAATTGCATACAGCGCACCAGTAGCAGCAGCAACCGCAGTCTTCTTGGTATACCCAATCGGACAAGGTTCATTCTCAGACGGTATGCCCTTGGGTATCTCCGGAACGTTCAACTTCATGATCGTGTTCCAAGCAGAACACAACATCTTGATGCACCCCTTCCACCAGTTAGGTGTAGCAGGTGT
>NZ_JBIQNW010000315.1:0-206 GCF_047228265.1 Nostoc sp. UIC 10607
CTTGCTGCCACCAGAGAAATTCAGTCTGGGGAGAATCGCGCTAAAGCTCTGAGTGCCTTAGCTGACAAACTGCCATCAGAATTATTACCAGAGGCACTCGCCGCCGCCAGAGAAATTCGGTCTGGGGAAAATCGCGCTAAAGCTCTGAGTGCCTTAGCTGACAAACTGCCATCGGAATTATTCGCAGAGGCACTTGCTGCCACCAG
>NZ_JBIQNW010000316.1:0-205 GCF_047228265.1 Nostoc sp. UIC 10607
TGCAACTCAGCCGTAAATGCTTCATCAAAGTCATTGAATGTAGTTTTATCAATAAATAGTTGCTGCCGATATTGAGAAATTTGCTCTGTTAATCCTAATACTGTTTCAGTTAAAGCTGACTCTATAGCTGATTGCTCAATATAATCAAAGATTGATAAAATGGCTTTCTGATCTGCATGGGATTGCAACTCAGCCGTAAATGCTT
>NZ_JBIQNW010000317.1:0-203 GCF_047228265.1 Nostoc sp. UIC 10607
AGTCCCCAAGCTGGATTTATCGCCTTTTCCTGCACCCTCTTGACAAAAGTGCAATCATTCTAACCTCTCACCGATGTTATCTCGTTCTATATCTGGTCGCGTTGCTTCTAGCAACTTTTGAGTCATAGGCGTCACCGTGCCAAAACGGGAAAATTGTACGCTAAGGCTGAAACCCTTCCCCCATAAGCATTTTAGCCACCAAT
>NZ_JBIQNW010000318.1:0-202 GCF_047228265.1 Nostoc sp. UIC 10607
TTGTAATTGACTACTGAGCTACATTGCTCTGTGGAACTTTTGGAATTAGCGATTAAGCAATACACAGCTTAATCGCTACCAAATCTGCTCAACTGTAACAATTCCTTTAGGAGAAAATTATGGCGAGTATCGCTCTTTCACAACTAAATACCACTGGTTCTGAACTGTTCCAAGATTCTGAAAGCTTCCTCAACGACCTGAA
>NZ_JBIQNW010000319.1:0-202 GCF_047228265.1 Nostoc sp. UIC 10607
TATCAAGTCTTTCGCAAATAGCTATTATTGTTTCGTTGGTCGGACTGGCGTTACTATTGTTACTCGTAACTAAGTACCTCTCAACACTTGCCTTAATCTGAGAATCTAAGCGTTTGTCTAAATTGTTACCACCTATTGCATCAAGCTTATCTTGGGAATCGCCTAAGTAGAGATCGATAAATTCGAGCAGCGTGGCTGTTGC
>NZ_JBIQNW010000320.1:0-200 GCF_047228265.1 Nostoc sp. UIC 10607
GAAGCAGTATTAGAATTAACGCAACGACTTTCTCAATACAAAGAGCAGCTATCAGCAGGTAGAACCACATTTGACGATCTCGAATTGGTGATTAATACTGAGTTACAATCCCATATAGAGAAGAACAGTAAACCAAAAAGTTTTGCCAAAAGGGCGAACCACTATGGATACAGCAGATATCACCAACAAATAAGTACAGA
>NZ_JBIQNW010000321.1:0-200 GCF_047228265.1 Nostoc sp. UIC 10607
GCCAAAGTTTTATTGTTTTGTCATAACTGGCAGAGGCAAGAGTTTGACCATCGGGCGACCATGCCATTCCATAGACCGCATCACTATGCCCAGAGAGAGTAGTAATTAAAGAGCCATCCCGCCGCCAAAGTTTTATTGTTTTGTCATAACTGGCAGAGGCAAGAGTTTGACCATCGGGCGACCATGCCATTCCATAGACC